>JBGPCK010000069.1:0-15848 GCA_041481715.1 Thermoanaerobaculia bacterium
CCTCCCGGGCGAACTGAGCCAGAAACCGTTCATCCCCGTCGAAGAGCAGGCGCAGATCGGGGAACTCGTAGAGCAGCAGCGCCACGCGGTCGAGGCCCAGGCCGAAGGCGAACCCCGTGTATTCCTCGGGATCGATGCCGACACCCTTCAAGACCAGCGGGTGAACCATTCCGGCGCCCAGGATCTCGATCCAACCGGATTCCTTGCACTTGCGGCAGCCGGCGCCCTTGCAGAAGATGCAGCTCATCGCGACGTCCACGCCCGGCTCCACGAACGGGAAGAATGTCGGGATGAAACGCGTCCGCGTTCCTCGACCGAAGAGCTCTTCCAGGAACGCCGCGACGGTTCCCTTCAGGTCGGCCATCGCGATACCCCGGTCGACCACCAGCGCCTCGGCCTGATGGAAGACGGGCGAGTGGGTCGCGTCGGCCTCGTCCTTTCGGTAGACGCGCCCCGGGACGAGGATCCGCAGTGGGGCGCCGCGCTTCTTCATCTCGCGCACCTGGACCGGAGAAGTGTGCGTGCGCAAGAGCAGCGGCGAGGGCGCCTTTCGATCCACCATGAGCGTGTCCTGCGTGTCGCGCGCCGGGTGCTCGGGGGGGAAGTTCAGCGCCTCGAAGTTGTGGCGGTCGTTCTCGAGCTCGGGCCCGTCGGCGATCGAGTAGCCCATGCGCAGGAAGATTCGTTCGATCCGGCGGCGGACGATGGTGATGGGGTGGAGCCCCCCGCCCCGCGGACGTCGGGCCGGCAGGGTCACGTCGACGGCGCTCGAAGCCTCGCGCGACTCCGCCTCCCGACGCGCGAGGGCCTCGCCCATCCTCGCGATCGACTGTTCGATCTCGTGTTTGGCGGCGTTGGCGCGCGCGCCGAAGCCGGCCCGCTCAGCGGGAGGCCGCTCCCGGACGCCCGAAAACAGCGCCGGAACCAGCCCCTTCTCCCGCCCGAGAAAGCGACCCTTGATTCGCTCGAACTCGGCGCGCGAGGAGACACCACGGCCCTCCTCCTCGCGGAAGGCCGCGAGGACGCGCGCAATCGGGTCGTCCGACGCGACCGGAGACAACTCCTAGGCCGAGCCGAGCGCCTGCTTGGCGACGCCCACCAGCTGCGAGAACGCTCCCGGGTCGGTCACCGCCAGATCCGCGAGCATCTTGCGGTTGATGTCGTTGCCCGCCTTCCTCAGGCCGTCCATGAGGCGGCTGTAGGAGATCTCGTTTACGCGGGCGGCGGCGTTGATCCGCACGATCCAGAGCCCGCGGAACTCGCGCTTCTTCGCCTTGCGGTCCCGGTACGCGTAGCCGAGCGACTTCTCGACCTGGAGCTTGGCCATCCGGTACGACTTCGACTTCGTGCCGTAATAGCCCTTGGCCAGGCCGAGAACCTTGGCCCGGCGGTTTTTCCTCTTAGGTCCTCGTTTGACGCGTGGCATCTCTTTTCTCCTGTTTGTCGGTCGCCACGTTCACGCGTAGGGCAGCATTTCCCGCACCCGCCGGATGTCCGCCGAGGACACCACGGTCGACTGCGCGAGCCCGCGTTTCCGTCCCGGCGCCTTCTTGGTCAGGATGTGGCTCTTGTAGGCCTTGGCCCGTTTGAACTTGCCGGACGCGGTCCGCCGGAACCGCTTCGCGGCGCCCCGGTGGGTCTTCAGTTTTGGCATTTGCAATTCCTTTCACAAATCGGGAATCGGAATTCGCAATGGGAGGGACGCGCCGATCCCCGATCGGACGATTAACGATGGACGACCTCGGTTGCTCCCTTGGTGCCCTTCTCGTGCACTCGAACCGGCGCCAGGATCTGATAGAGCCGATTGCCCAGCATCTCCGAGCGCGACTCCGCCACGGCCTTGCCGGCCAGGTCCTGAAGCAGGCGGTCGAGCACCTTCTGCCCGTTCTCGCGGCGCGCCATCTCGCGGCCGCGAAACTGCACGGTGGCTTTGACCTTGTCGCCGTGGGCCAGAAACTTCACGATGTTCTTCACTTTGAACTCGTAGTCGTGATCGTCGATGTTCGGGCGGAACTTCACTTCCTTGACCTGAGTCGTCTTCTGTTTCTTCTTGGAATCCTGCTGCTTCTTCTTTTGCTGATAGATGAACTTTCCGAAGTTCATGATCCGGCAAACCGGCGGGTTGGCCGTCGGGGCGATCTCGACCAGGTCGAGGGCCGCCTCCTTCGCCTTCTGAAGCGCCTCGGCCATCGGGACGACGCCGAAAGCCTCTCCGGATTCGCCGATCAAGCGAACCTCTTTCCACCGGATCTGCTCGTTGACACGAATGCTTTTCTTATCGATTCCTCACCTCCGCGAAAAGTTCCCGCTGTTTCGACTCGATCGCCCTTCGGGCGTTCTCCACGAACTCTTCGACCGACATCGTTCCGGCATCGCCGCCGTGCCGCAGCCGGACGGCGACCGTGCCGGCCGAGGCCTCCTTCTCCCCGATGACGAGCATCGCGGGGACCTTCTGCAGTTCCGCCTTTCGGATCCGAGCTCCGAGCTTCTCGTTGCGGTCGTCCGTCTCGACGCGCAGGCCGGCCGCCGTCAACTTCGAGGCCGCGCCCCGCGCCGCCTCGGAAAACCGGTCCGAGACCGGCAGGACCGCGGCCTGCACCGGTGCGATCCAGAACGGGAAGTTGCCGGCCGTGTGCTCGATCAGGATTCCCAGAAACCGCTCGAGCGAGCCCAGGATCGCGCGGTGGAGCACGGCAGGACGGTGCGGCTTGCCGTCCTCGCCGATGAAGCTCAAATCGAAGAGCTCGGGTTGCGCGAAGTCGACCTGCATCGTACCGAGCTGCCAGAGCCGCCCGATTGCGTCCTTGACTCGGAAGTCGATCTTAGGCCCGTAGAAGTTGCCGTCCTTGGGCGACACGACATGGGGGCGGCCGAGTCTCTGGAGCGCAGAGGCGAGCACGGCTTCCGCCTTGTCCCAGTTCTCGTCCGAACCGATTCGCTGGTCCGGCCGCGTACCCAGGGAGATGTCGACCTCGCGAAAGTCGAAGGAGCGATAGACGTCGTCGAGGAAGTCGACGAATCCCGCGATCTCCGGCCCGATCTGGTCCATCGAACAGTAGATGTGGGAGTCGTCCTGCGAAAACGTGCGCACGCGCGTGAGACCCGCCGTCACCCCCGAGCGCTCATACCGGTGGAGCCGTCCGAAGTCCGCGAAACGAACGGGCAGCTCGCGGTAGGACCAGAGGCGCTCCTTGAACAGAAGGTGGTGACCCGGGCAATTCATCGGCTTGACGCCGAACTCCCGCTCGTCGATCTCGGTGAAGTACATGTTGTCGCGGTAGTTCTCGTAGTGCCCCGAGATCTTGAAGAGCTCGGCGTCGTAGATCTGCGGCGTGACGACCTCGTCGTAGCCGCGCCGGCGGTACTCCGCTCGCAGAAACTCGAGCAGGCCGTTGTACAGAACCGCGCCCTTCGGATGAAAGAAGGGCGAGGCGGGCGCGAGCGGGTGGAAGGAGAAGAGGTCGAGCTCCTTGCCGAGCTTGCGATGGTCGCGGGCCTTCGCCTCCTCGAGGCGCTGGATGTGCTCGTCGAGCTCCTTCTGCGTCAGGAACGAGGCCCCGTAGATGCGCTGGAGCATCGGGTTCTTCTCGTCCCCTTTCCAATAGGCACCGGCCGTGTGCGTCAGCTTGAAGACGCCGAGGCGCCCCGTGGAAGGCACGTGAGGGCCGCGGCAGAGGTCGATGAAGTCCTTCTGCCGGTAGCAGGAAACGCGGGCGTCCGGGATGCCCCGGATGATCTCGACTTTCAGCGCGTCGTTCTGCCCCTCGAAGACCCGGATCGCCTCGTCCTTGGACATCTCGAGACGCTCGATCGGGTTGTTCTCGCCGACGATCCGGCGCATCTCGGCCTCGATCGCCTCCAGGTCCTCGGGTGTGAACGGGCGCTTCGGGTTGAAGTCGTAGTAGTAGCCGTTCTCGATCGCAGGGCCAATGCCGATCTGCACGTCTGGAAAGAGGCGCTTGACGGCGTTGGCCGTCAGGTGCGCCGTCGAGTGCCGGTAGATCTCGAGCGCCTCGGGGGAACGCGGCGTAATGATCTCGACGGAGGCATCCGCCTCGACCGGCCGCGACAGGTCGACGATCCTGCCGTCGAGCCTGGCCGCGAGCGCGTCCTTGGCCAGGCGCGGCCCGATCGACTCGGCGATCTGACGCAGCGTGCTCCCCTTCGGCACGACCTTCGTCGAGCCGTCCGGGAGGCGAATCGTTACCGTCTGCGCCAGGGCTTCCATCGAGGTCTCCTGTTTTTCTCCTCAAAAAACGAAAAACGCGGGTTACCCCGCGTCGTCATCGTTTTGGTAGGCGCTAACGGGATCGAACCGTTGACCTCTACCGTGTGAAGGTAGCGCTCTCCCAGCTGAGCTAAGCGCCTTCGTCTCAAACGAAGTTGGTAGGCTCGAGCGGATTTGAACCGCTGACCCCTACCGTGTCAAGGTAGTGCTCTCCCCCTGAGCTACGAGCCTTCCGAGTGTCCCGGGAAACTTTTCCCGGGGGGCTACGGGCCGGGAGCCGCGGGGCTTTCGAAATCCCGGCCTTCGTCCCTGGTTGGTAAAGAACGGCACCCGGCCGAGCCGGGGAAGGGGGAATTTAGCACAAACCCTTGCCAGAGGCGGCGAGCAGCCGACCAAGAGCACGCGCCCATCCTGCGCCGCCCGTGCCGGCATCCCCGTCTCCTCGTCCGAGGCTCGAGCGCCCATCTTGTTATATTGGAAAGACTCGCACATGGCTGTTCTTATCCCGACCGCTCAGGCATGAAACTCGTAATTCAGATTCCGGCGTGGAATGAGGAGGAGTCGCTCCCGCGGACCCTGGCCTCCCTGCCACGGCGACTCGCCCCGTTCCGGGAGGTCGTGATCCTCGTGGTGGACGACGGCTCCTCGGACCGCTCCGCCGAGGTCGCGCTATCGGGCGCCGACCGGCTGGTCCGGCTGCCGGCCCATCGGGGCCTCGCCGCAGCTTTCCGGGCTGGACTGGAAGCCGCCCTGGATCTGGACGCCGATGTGATCGTGAACCTGGACGCCGACGGCCAGTACGATCCGGCGGACATTCCGGCGCTGGTGGCACCGATTCTCGCGGGACGCGCGGATCTCGTGATCGGAGACCGCGGCCCCGGCACCCTTGCGCACTTCTCACCCGCCAAGCGCCTGCTCCAGCGACTCGGGAGCTGGGTCGTCGAGCAGGCGGCTGGCATCGACGTCCCCGACGCGACATCCGGCTTTCGGGCCCTGTCGCGCGAAACGGCGCGGCGGGTGAACGTCTTCTCGCGCATGACCTACACACTCGAAACGATCATCCAGGCGGGCTCGAAGGGACTGCGTGTCGTCTCGGTGCCGGTCCGGGCTCATGACACCGTGCGCCGCTCGCGCCTGCTTTCTTCGGTTCCGCGCTACGTGCTCGTTCAGGGCGCCAATATTCTCCGAATCACGGCGCTCTACAAGCCGCTCAAGCTCTTCTCGGCGGCTGCCGCCCTGTTTCTGATCGGCGGAACGGCGCTCGGCGCCCGCTTCCTCTACTATTTCTTCTTCACCGAGCGGGCGGAAGGGCACGTCCAGTCGCTCATCCTCGCGGCCGTCTTGATCCTCGTCGGCGTCTTGACTTTCTTGATCGCTCTGCTGGCCGATCTCGTCTCGATCAATCGAACGCTCTTGGAGGAGATGAAACTCCGAGGAGACCCCCTGTCCTCCCGTCCCCCCGCCTCCCTGTCCAAGTCTCGGACGGGGGAAGGGCGCGACGGGTGACGAGGTGTCGAGCGCCGGCCCTCAGCGCCGGCTTACGCCCAGTCCGCGGCCTTGCGCGACATGACCGGTGCGCCTTCGAGAAGCGTCAAGATCGCCTGCGTGTTCTCGGCGACGGCGAAGAGAATGCGGTCCTCGGGGCGCGCGTACTTGTTGCGGATCGCAGCCTCGAACTGGGCCAGCAGCGGATCGAAGTAGCCGGCAATGTTGGCGATCACGATCGGCTTGCTGTGGATGCCGAGCTGCTTCCAGGTCACCATTTCGATGATCTCTTCCATTGTCCCGAACCCGCCCGGAAACGCGACGAACGCGTCGGCTAGATCGAACATCCGCTGCTCGCGCTCGTGCATCGTGGAGACCACCTGAAGCTCCGTCAACCCCCGGTGGGCCGACTCGCGCCCTTCGAGCGCCTTCGGAATCACACCGATCACCTTGCCGCCCGCCCCGAGCACTTCCTCGGCGATGGCCCCCATGAGGCCGCGCGTCGAGCCGCCGTAGATGAGAGTGATCGCGCGCCGGGCGAGCTCACGGCCGAAGGCGCGGATCTCCTTCTCGACGGATTCCTCGCGGGCGGCGCTGCTACCGCAGTAGACGCAAACGCGTTTGAGGTCCATGGCGCAGGAGTTTATACGCCTCCGTGCCGACTCCCCGGCGTATCGAGCGGCACGCCGTTGCGGCAGAGCGGGCACTCCTCGGCCGTCCAGGCCGGAACCGGGAGCGATAGGAGCGACCGAGCCGGCACCGCGAAGGCGCCGGCCGGCAGCCCCCGATCCACGAGCGAGCCGACGGCCACGACGGTGCCCCCCGCGGCCTGGACGGCGTCGATCGCCTCGCGAGTGGACTTGCCTGTCGTAAAGACGTCCTCCACGACCGCCGCGGGCTCGCCCGATTCGAGCCGGAAGCCGCGCCGCAGCCGAAACTGACCTTCCTGCCGCTCGACGAAGAGAAAGCGCGTCGTCAGAGCCCGCGCTGTCTCGTGCCCAATGATCAAGCCCCCGAGCGCCGGCGACACGACCACCCGCGGCGCGAATTCCCCGAGAAGAGTCGCGAGCTCGGTTCCGGCCGCCTCGGCTCGCTCAGGCCACATCAGCAGCCGCGCGCACTGAAGGTACCGATCGGAATGCAGGCCGCTCGAGAGCCGGAAATGGCCGTCGAGCAGCGCCCCGGTGTCGATGAAGTCCTGAAGCGAGAGCACGAGGGCAAGCTATCAGCTTTCAGCTCTCAGCTTTCAGCTGCGAAACCGAGAACCGATCCCGCAGAGCGACAACCGATCACAGACAACCGCAAGCCGTTGTCTAGCCGTCACTCTCCTTCGAGATCTTGTGATGCTCGATCTTCTTGTACAGATTCGAGCGGGGAGTCTGGATGATCTCCGCGGTGCGACTGATGTTCCAGCCGTTCTCGCGCAGCTTCGCCACGAGGAACTGCCGCTCGGCGAACTCTTTGAACTCCGAGAGGGTGGACAGGCGGGCGCTCCTCTCGGAGATCTCGGACGGCGAGACCCGGGCTTCGGGCGGAAGGTCCCGCGCCTCGATCGGATCGGCGTCGGTCATGATCAGGACCCGCTCGATCAGGTTTCGCAGCTCCCGGACGTTGCCGGGCCAGGAGCGCGCCCGGAGCATCTCGAGCGCGCTCGGGGCAAAGCGGCGCGGCTTGCGATGGTCGCGTTGCGAGAAGACGCGCGTGAAGTGCTCGACCAGATCGGGAATGTCCTCGGTCCGCTCGCGCAGCGGCGGGGTGCGCAAGGGAACGACGTTCAACCGGAAGTAGAGGTCCTCGCGGAATCGTCCCTCTCGGATCCAGGCGGTCAGGTCGCGGTTGGTCGCGGCCAGCACGCGCACGGTCACCTGCCGCACCCGCGCCGCGCCGACCGGCTCGACCTCGCCCACTTCCAGCACGCGCAGCACCTTGGCCTGCGCGCGGGCCGACATATCGCCGATCTCGTCCAAGAAAATCGTGCCCCCATCGGCTTCGACGAACTTGCCGACCTGCCGCCGCACGGCTCCTGTGAACGATCCCCTTTCGTGCCCGAAGAGCTCCGACTCGATCAGCTCCTCCGGAATCGCCGCGCAGTTGACCTGGATGAACGGGCCGCCGGGGACCCGCGAGGCCCGATGGATCTCACGGGCCACGAGCTCCTTTCCCGTGCCGCTCTCTCCCTGAATGAGGACCGTCGCGCCGGTCGGCGCCGCTCGCAGGACCTCCTCGCGCAGGCGCTGCATCGGGGCGCTCAGGCCGACCAGGACCGAGTCCTCCTCGAGCCGCTGCCGCAGCCGCTCGTTTTCGGCGGCCAGCGAGTCTCTTGAAAGGGCGTTGGCGAGGGAGACCAGGATCCGCTCGCGCTGCGGCGGCTTCTCGAGGAAGTCCACGGCGCCCCGCCGCGTGCATTCGACCGCGGTCGCGATGTCACCGTGCCCGGAGATCATGAGAACGGGCGGCGCCCCCTCTCGAGCCACGATGCGGTCGAGGACCTCGAGTCCGTCCATTCCCGGCATCTTGATGTCGAGCAGGACCGCCGCAGAGGGAATTGCATCGAGCTCCGCCAGAGCCGCCTGGCCGTCGGCCGCCGCGACGACCGTGTAACCCTCGTACTCGAGAATCATCCGCAGCGCATCGCGAATGCCGGGGTCGTCGTCGACGACGAGGATGCGTTGCGCCATGATGAAGAACTCTAGCCCGGATGCACGGCGGGCACCCGGCCGGGCTCCACAGCCGGACCAGAGACCGGCGCGACACAAGGCAGCGGGTCGATCATGATCAATGCGGGCTCAGGCCGGAGTCTAGAATCAAGAGCCGACGCGACGCCACAGACAAGCGAACTCCTCTGGTCTCTCAACTCTCAACTCTCAACTCTCAACGAGCGGCTTTCCTTCCCCTCGAAACGAACGCGCCCGCCGGAGGGCGGGCGCGCGAGCCGGGCTCGTCGGGACCTCAGTCGATCTTGACCAGCGCGAAGAAGGAGCTCTTCGCCTGCGGGCGGAAAACGTACAGCCGCAGGTAGTCCCCTTTCCGGGCGGCCTTGACGATCCGGCCGAACTCCTCGGTCGAGCTGACGGCCTGGCCGTTGACCTGCGTCACGACGTCTCCGTCGGCTAGCCCCGCATCGGCCGCCGGCGACACTTCCTTGACGTGGACAACGAGCAGGCCCTGGAGGGAGGCGTCGAGCCCCGCCATCTGCCGGACCTGCGGCGTCAGCTCCTGCACCGACACGCCGATCTTGCCGCGCGAGTCCTCGGAGCTCGCCTTGCCCCTCTCGTCGTCCTCGGAGCCCTCGGCGTCGCGCTCGGCGAGCGTCGCGGTCACCGTCACGTCCTTGCCTTCGCGCACGAGGTCGAGCTTCACCTTGCTGCCGGGCGGGCGGGAGGATACGTAGCCGATCAGGTCGCGGATCTCCTTGACCGGCGTGTTGTCGACGCGCAGGATCGTGTCTCCGGGCTTGATCCCCGCCTTGTCCGCCGCCTGGCCGGGCAGCACCGACTGCACGAAGGCGCCGTCCTGCGACCTCAGCTTGAAAGCCGCGGCCTTGTCGCCGTCCACGTTCTGAATGTTGATGCCGAGGTACCCGCGCACGACCTTCCCGCGCTCCCGCAGCTGCGCCAGGATGCCTTTGAGCGTGTTGACCGGCACGGCGAAGCCGATGTTCTGCGCGGGCCGGTACATCGCCGTGTTGATGCCGATGACCTCGCCGTGCACGTTGATGAGCGGGCCGCCCGAGTTGCCGAAATTGATGGCGGCGTCCGTCTGGATGAAGTTCTCGAAGGAGCGCGTCGCGGTGTCCGCGGTCAGCCCCGAGCGGTCCTTGGCGGAGACCACGCCGACGGTAACCGTCTTGTCGAAGTTCAGGGGATCGCCGATCGCCATGACCCACTCGCCCACGCGCAGCCGGTCGGAGTCGCCGAGCGGCAGAGGCGTGAGCTTCTTCTTCGCGTCAATCCGCAGCAGGGCGAGGTCCGTCGCCTGGTCGTGGCCAACGACCTTCGCCATGTAGCGGTCCTTGCCCAAACGCACCTCGATCTTGTCGGCGCCGTCGATGACATGGTTGTTCGTCACGACCTCGCCGTCCTCGGAGATCACGAAGCCGGTGCCGCCCTGCAGTTCCTTGTGCTCTTCCTCGTCTCGCGGCTGGCCGCGGCGAGGCGACGGCTGGCCGAAGAAGAACTCGAAGGGATCGCCGCCGCCCTCGCCGCCGAACGGGTTCGTCCGATAGCGGCCGGAGGGGCCCTTCACGATGTCGGTGGAGGTGATCGAAACGACCGAGGGCATCGCTTCATCGGCGATGTCGGCAAAAGAAGGCAGCGCCAGGGAGGTCGAGCGGCTCGGGGTCGACGTTGCACGTTGCGCTTCGGACTTCGGCGTCGAATCAACCGATCCCGCCACGACCATCCCGAAAATGACGGCGGCCGCGATCAGAACCGAGAAAGACAGGGCGCGCTTGGTGGACTTCTGCATGAACTTTCTAACTCCTCTAAGGCCGGGGGTCGGCCCCGGACAGGACAAAGCAACGCGACTCTAGGCCGGCGAATTCCTCCGGCGCGACACGCCGAGAAGGCGGTGCTCGACCAGGATGCAGCGGTCCATGGCCACCGGGATTCCGGCCGCTTCGAGGCGCCGGGCCGACTCCGGATCCACAACGCCCTGCTGCATGAAGAAGAAGGACACGGCGCGCTCGATCGCCTGGGCCGCGACGGAGGCGACCTCCTCGGACCGCCGGAACACGTCCACGATGTCGACCTGCAACTCCTCCGGAATCTCCGCGAGACTGCGATAGCACGTCTGGCCCAGAATCTCGCGATGGTGCGGATTGACCGGCACCATTCGGTAACCCGCGCCCATCAGGTAGCGCGCGATCGCGTGGGACGGGCGATCCGGAGTCGGGGAGCAGCCGACCACGGCGACGGTTTCCGCGCGCTCGAGCGCTTCCCGGATCTCCTCCGGGTCGTTCACTTGGTTCCCCCGCCTCCCGCCTCTCCAGGACGAATGTTGTAGAAGAAGGTTACGGTGATGCCCTCTCGGTCTTCGCCCAGATCCTTGGGCAGCGGGCGGAACGGAGACGACGTCACGATCGCCTGAAGGGCCGCGTTGTCGAAGGGTGGCACACCCGAGCGGGAGAGGATCGTCGCGCCCTCGACCCGGCCGTCGGCCAGAATGAAGAAACGAATCGTAAGCTTCCCCTTCCAGCCGAGCCGGGCGAGCTCCGGGACTTCCCAGTGAAGCTTGATGCGCCGGATCATCTCCGCCGCGTAAGGGCCCCAGTCGTACCAGGTCGTGTCGAAGGACAGCGGACCCGAGTCGGCGAACCCGCCGTCCGGATTGGGAAAGCCCGCACCGTCCTCGCCCTGCGCTCCGACGCCCCGGGCGGCGTCGCGAATCGCCTGATTCAACCCCTGGAGAGTCGGGGCGGAGCGCCCGCCGGGCGTCTGGCTGGAGGCGCCGGAGCTCGACTTGGGCACGACGAACCCCTCCTCAGCGGAGCGGGTCGTCTCGGACGCCCCTTCGCCGGCCGAAGGCGCGGGCCGGCCCTTGCCCGCTTCCGCCTGCTGCACGGCTGTCCCCGGCGGCGGGGCCCCGGCTGGACGTCGCGGCCCGGGCAGGAGGCCCCGAGTGCCAGGCCGCTCGGCGACGAACGGCGACTCGGCGCGCGGCTTCGAAGGGTCGCCTCCTCCCGCGCGTCGGTCGGCGTCGGACAGGTCCGACTTCTTCGGATTGGGGCGGGCAGGCCCCGGCGCTTCCCGGAAAATGATGGGGATCTTCTCCTGGTCGGATTTCTCCGGCGGCACGAACGCCGCGAGCAGCCCCCGGCGAGGGTCGTGCGTACCGGCGGGAGCGAAGAGCAGGAGCAGAAGGATGGCGGCGTGCGCCACGAGCGAAAGGAGGATCGCCCGCTCGATTGGAAACGCCGGCTCGGCCCTTCGCCGGACATCGCGCTCGAACTCGGGAACCTCGATCTCGACGGGTTCGGCCCGGTCATTGGGTGCAGCCGCCAACGACGGAAGAGGGGCGCCGTAGGGAAGCCCTTCCAGTCCGAAAAAGGACCGACTCGCCGCCTCGCCAGTCGAACCCGGGGAGGAGGCTTTCGGCGAGAGCCCTCCGAGGCCGAAGAACGAGGCGCTCGCAGTCTCGGGACTGCGGGGCCGCGCCTTCGGCCGAGGGGGCCGCCACATCTCAGGAAGCGGCGAGGGTCGGATTCCTCCCAGACCAAGAATCGATCGGGTCGGGGGCTCCTCGTCGGCGCCCAGCGGCAGCGGCCGCCGCTGCAGCGGCCCAGGTTTGATCCCTCCCAGGCCAAGAAGGGAGGCACTTGGAGGCTCGCCGTCCGCCCCGGCCCCCTGCCAGGTAACTCTCAGCGGGGAGTGCTCGAGACCCCCGAGGCCCAGCAAAGAACGTGTCGGCGGCTCGCCGTTGACCCGGGTTGCGGACGCCGTGATCCGAAACCCCGAGGGCTCGATCCGCCCCAGACCCAGAATGGATCGGGTCGGCGGCTCACCCTCCTCTTCATCTTCCTTGAGTTCAAACACGCAGTTCTCGGCCGTAGGGACAATTCTGTCCCTCTTTTCTAACGCTGCCCCTGACCGGCCGATTTCGCCTGGACCGGGTTTTTTCACCCGCAACCCCCGAACCTGAGGCGCTGAAGCGATTTGCGCCCCACGGCGGACCCGTCTCGTTGCCTAAAAGCCATCCATTCTGATAGAAAAGCGCTGCTTTCGGCTTCTGGAGGAGAAGGAAGCGGGCCTCGGCCCGCTTTTTTGTTCGATGCTCCGACTGAGCGAGGGGACGCTGAACGAAATCCGGGCGATCGCCGCGGAAAGGGGATGCCAGCTTCTCGACGTCGAGTCTGGCGGCGCCGGGAAGTTCTCTGTCCTGCGCCTGGTGCTCGAGCGCGGCGACGGCTCGCCGGTGACGATCGAGGAGTGCGAGGCCGTCTCCCGAGAGGTCTCTCCCCTGCTCGACGTCTCGGACGAGATCCCGCACCGCTACACCCTCGAAGTGTCCTCGCCGGGCCTGGATCGCAAGCTCTACTCCCTCGAGGAAGCGAAGCGATTTCTGGGCCGCCGCCTTCGGGTCAAGACGGACACTCCCCTCCTGCCCGAGGCCGCCGCTCCGTCCAAGGCGCCGCCATCCCCGGCCCGTAACTTTCAGGGAATCCTGCGCTCGATCGACGGCGATGTCCTGACCGTCGTTGATGAGGAGAATCGCAAAACTTATAATGTCCGTTTCGCCGATATTCGGCTGGCCCGGCTCGATTTTGAGTGGCCGGACCGGGGCAGGAGAGCTTTTCCAAAATGATCATCGATCCGTCGGTCATTCGACAGGTCTCGCGCGAAAAGGACATCGACCCGGAGAAGATGTTCGGGGCGCTCGAGGAAGCCATGTCCTCGGCCGCGCGGAAGTATTACCGGGACAAGGCCGTCATGACGTCGATCGACCGCAAGACGGGCGAGATGACCGTCACGTCGCGCCGCACGGTGGTCGAGGAGCTCGACACGGAATCCGAGGAGCCACCGCCGCAGATCCTGCTCGACGAGGCGCGCGAGCTCGTCGCCAAGCACGGCACGAGCGGCAACATCCGCGTGCTGCGGCCGGGCGCCGACGGGCAACCGCCGGTCGAAGTCTCGGAGGTCGCCGTCGGAGACGAGATCCGGCAGTACCGGGAGCCGGTGGGCCTGGGCCGCATCGCCGCCCAGACCGCCAAGCAGGTGCTCTACCAGAAAGTGCGCGAAGCCGAGAGAGACAACATCTACAACGAGTTCTTCCCGAAGGTGGGAGAACTCATGAGTGGCACGGTCAAGCGCTTCGAGCGCGGCGACATGATCGTCGACCTCGGGCGCAGCGAGGCGGTCATCCCCAGGGACCAGCAGTCGCGCATGGAGCGCTACGGACAGGGCGAACGCATCCGCGCCGTGCTGCACGACGTCCACAAGAACCCGAAGGGGCCACAGCTGATCCTCTCGCGAACCGATCCGCGCCTGCTGATCCGCCTCTTCGAGATGGAGGTACCGGAGATCTACGACGGCACGGTCGTCATCAAGGGCGCCGTCCGCCAACCCGGCGAGCGGGCCAAGATCGCCGTGCGCTCGCGCGAACGCGACGTCGACCCGGTCGGCGCTTGCGTCGGGATGCGCGGCAGCCGTGTGCAGTCGATCATGCGAGAGCTGCACGGGGAGAAGATCGATGTCATCCTCTATTCGGACGACCTGATCACATTCGCTCAGAACGCGCTGGCCCCGGCAAAGATCACGCGGGTTTCGCCGATCCACCACGAAGACGGCGCGATGAGCCTGGACTGTGTCGTCGAAGACGACCAGCTTTCGCTCGCGATCGGCAAGAAGGGACAGAACGTCCGCCTCGCGTCGGCTCTGATCGGCATGAAAATCGAGATCAAGGGAGAGTCGGAGGTCAAGGGCGAGGTGGCCGAGGCGCTCTCCCGTATGCTGCAGGCGTCGCGGCGCCGCCAGACCCCGGTCGCCGAGATCGAGGGCATCGGCGAGAAGACTGCCGAGAAACTGGGCGAAGCGGGGATCGCAACCCTCGGAGAACTGCTCGAGAAGACCGCCGGCGAGCTCGCGGAGATCCCCGGCATCGGCGAGAAGTCGGCCGAGAAAATTCTGGAGGCGGCACGCGCCGCCGACCAGACACCCGAGCCGGAAGAGCCGGGCAGCGACGACGGCGAGAACGAGGGCGGCGGCGGCGACGACGGCGAGACGATCGCCGAGGCGCCGGAAACAACGACGGTCACGGAGTAGACCGCTTCTATGGGAAAGATTCGAGTCGAAGAGCTTGCAGCCCAGATGGGCATCGGAAGCAAGGAAGTCCTCTTCCTGCTCCAGTCGATCGGCGTCGACGTCCAGTCGCCGCAGGCCGCCCTGGACGAGTCCACGGTTCTCGCGATTCTGCAGGGCAAGACCCACGCGCCCAAGCAGCTGATCGTCCGCGACCCCGAGGCCAAGGCCTACCGGCCCCAGAAGAGCGCGCTCTCGCGCATCAAGATCGTCGAGAAGACGGCTCCCGCGGCAAAATCCGAAGCCGAGCCGGCGCCCCGCGGGGCGGAATCTCGAAGCAAGGCCGTGGTGCCCGCCGAGCCGGCCCGAACGGCCGTCGTGCCCGAGGAGCCGGAGCCGGAGGCGGTGAAGCCTTCAACGCCGCCGCCACCTCGAAAAATCGTCCTCCCGCCGCGGCCGACGCTCTCGCCGGGCGCCCGAGCGGCCTCGGGCCCCGCCGCCAGCCTCGCCGCCGGAGCGCCCCGCCCGAGCTCCCCGCGACCCACGGGCCCGGCCGGCCCGGCCCGGCCGATGGGACCGAGCGGCCCGGCCCTGCGGCCCACCGGGCCTTCCGTCTACCGCCCCGCGCCGGGAGCTCCCGCCCGGCCCATGGGCCCGCGACCCGGAGGCCCCGCGCGCCCGGGAGGTCCGCCGGGCCGTCCGGGAGGTCTCTCGGTCGGGCGCACGGCGCCGCCCGCGGTTTCCGACCGGCCCTCGACCAAGCGCAAGAAGGATGACAAGGAAGACGCCAAGAAGCCGGCCAAGAAAGGCGGCGCCAAGCCCAAGATCACCGTGGCCGACGAGGTCGACCTGCGGGAGTTCGTGGGCGCCTATGAAGAGGACACTTACTCGGACATCACGCTGCCCTTGATCGAGAAGACCGCGGAAGCCGAAGAGGCCGCCGCCGAGCCCCGCCCGATGTCCAAGTCCGCGATGCGCCGCGCCGCCAAGGAAACCCGCGCGCATGATTCGGGGAAGCTCCTCGAGTTCAAGAAGCCTCTGCCGACCGGCCCGGTGTTCCTCTCCGAAGGCGTCACCGTCAAGGAGCTGTCCGAGAAGCTGGGCGTGCTCGCCAAGGACATCGTGAGGCTGCTTCTGCAGCGCGGAATCATGGCCACCATCAACCAGCCGCTCGATGCCGCGACCGCGATCCAGATCGCCAAGGAGGTCGGAGCAGAGGCCGCCGTGGTCTCCTTCGAAGAGGAGATGGAGCTCTCTCGGACACCCGCCGGAGAAGAGAAGCCGGAGGCCGGGGCGCGCGTACCGCGGGCGCCAGTCGTCACGGTCATGGGCCACGTCGACCACGGCAAGACTTCGCTGCTCGACTACATCCGCACGACCAAGGTGGCGGCGGGCGAGGC
>JBGPCK010000070.1:0-15449 GCA_041481715.1 Thermoanaerobaculia bacterium
ACCGTGACGCCGCGCTCCGTGATCGCCGCGCGGCCCGGCACGGATGCTCCCAGGCCGCCGGCCGGGAAAGTCGCCGCGAGGTTCGGGGCACCCGGCTCCACGTCCGGCTTCATCGAAGGGGTCGAAGTCGTCAAGGGAATGCCTCTCTTCTTGTCTTCTCGTTTCGTTGAAGGCTAGGGTAGGCGGTCGGCGATCCCGACTCAATGGCCGGCGGGTGCCACCAGGAAGGCACGAAGGTGCCATTAGCCACGGTTCGGTAATCGGGCGCAAGCGAATCTCAGCCGATCTCGCGTCCGGCTTCTGACGTCGTGGCGATCGGAGGCACGGGTCCGGCCCACGAGCTCGCGGCATTCCAGTTATAGGCGCCGACGGAGCCGACGACGACGAGATCGCCCGGCGCAAGTGGTGCAAGCCTTGTGGCCGGTGTGAAAAGGTCGAGCCCCGCGCCGAGGGGCCCGGCGAGCGCGACGTCCCGCGACGGTCCGCGGCGGCGCGGTATTGAGGCAACCCGATGCCTTCCCCGCGCCACAAAGAAGGCGTGCGAGAGGCGAGAAGCGTCGACGTAGATCGTGGTCTGCGAGGATCTCTTGCGAATCCGGATGACGCGGGTGACCAGGTGGAGGCTTGCGGACACGAGCGCTCGGCCCGGCTCGAAAAGAAGTTGGAGGCGCGCGCCGAGGAGGCTGCGGGCGCGCTTGGCCAGCGCGGGGAGAATCCTGGTTGGGTCCTTTCTGGTCGAGCGCGGGCGCCCGCGCTCGACCAGCCGGGACTCGGACCGAGCGGCGAATCCGCCTCCGAGGTCGAGCCGGAAGATCGGGATGCCGAGCGCGGCAAGTTCGCTTGCGATGGCCGCCGCCTCCCGAAGGGCCGTGAGGTAGGGCGCCGCCGAAGCGATTCCGGTGCCCAGATGAAACGCCAGGCCCTCCGGCCGCGGCATCTTCCTACGGGAGACCTCGTCTGCCAGCGCAACCAGCTCCCGCGCGGGAAGCCCGAAGGCGCTCTGCTCCGGCGAGGCGGAGCACGGGGCGAGACGCAGGAGGTAGCGGGGGAGCGCGGAAATGGCGCGTCCCCGGTCGAGGATTGCGAGAAGGTCTTCCCTTCCGTCCGCGACCAGGAGAACGCCCGCTGCCAGCCCGGCGTCGATGAGCGCCGTACTCTTCGCCGGGCCCTGAATGACAATGCGCTTTCCGGTCAATCCGCGCGCCGCTGCGTCGTCGAAGTCGGCGGAGGATGTCACCTCGGCGCCGAGCCCCTCGCGGGCGAGCAGGTCCGCGACTGGCGCCGCGCGGTTGCACTTGTACGGATAGAAAATATCTGCCGGCAGAACTGCTTGCGCCGCCCGGCGCCAGGCGCGGGCCTGACGGGCAAGCTCGTCCGGGTCGAAGAGGTAGAAAGGCGTCGGGCGCTCTTTCGCCTCCCGCGCGGCGGCGGAGAGAATCCGGTGAGTCAGGACGTCTCGAAACACTTCGCCGCCGCGAAACGGTCCACCTTGCCGGAGGGCGCCCGCGGAATGCTCTCGACGCGCCGGACCCGCCGCGGCCTCGCGAAGAGCGGGAGACGCAGCGACAGATGCTTGCGGATCTCTGTGAGGAACGCTTCGGAGACGTCCTCTGTCGCGATCAACAGACCGAAAGCGTCTCCGAGTGGGACCGCCGCCGCCTCCGTCACCCCGGCCTTCTCGAGAACCGCGCCTTCGAGCTCCTCGGCGCACAGAAGCCGGCCGTGTGTCCGGATGCTCGAGGCCGCGCGTCCCCGGACGTGGAGCTCGCCCGCCTCGTCGAAGAAGCCGAGGTCGCCCGAGCGAAGGCGCCCCTCTTCGTCGAAGGGCGAGGGATCTTCGGGATCCGCGTAGCCGCCAAAGACCGCCTTGCCCGAGATGCGGATCTCGCCGGTCTCGCCCAGCGTCTCTGCGGAGCCGTCCGGCGTCGAGATCGTGATCGTGATCCCCGGCGCGGGAAGGCCGGAGCTGCCCGGACGGCGCGGTCGGCTGAAGTGCTGCCGAGTGCCCAGGCCCGTGGACTCGGTCAGGCCGTAGCCCAGGCGGACCGCAACGCCGCGCTCCGACTCGATCCTCTCGGCCGCCGCGTCGGCCATCGGCCCTCCGCCGGAAAGCACTCCGCGCACGCGGATCGGCCCGGGTGCCGCGGCGGAGAGGCGGGCCTGAGATGGGGAAAGCAGAACGAATGTCGCACCCTGCTGTGCGGCCTCGCCCAGCGGATCGCGCCGGGCGGAGAAAAAGAGCACCTCGGCGCCGACGAGCAGCGGGTTCAGGATTCCTCGAAGGAAGCCGAAGATCTGCCCGAGCGGCACGCCGACGGCGACCCGATCGGTCGAGGCGATCCCGGTGCGCTCGGGGTAGGCCATCGCTGCAAACAGGAGGTGTTCCTCGGAAAGGGGGATCGCCTTGCCGCGCCCGACGCTTCCCGAGGAATAGAAAACGGTCTCGTCGGAGAGCGGCGGCAGCAATCCACGCAGGCGCTCCTCCCGCTGCTCACGGAGAAGGTGCGTGATGCCTTCGGCATGGACGACGAGGGTGCGCCCGAGGCGGCGCGCGGCGAAGAAGCCGGACGCGAACGCGATCGGGTCGGACGCTTCGAGGGACACGAAGCTCGAGGGGGCTTGCCGCGCCAGCGTGTCGGCGATCGCTTCGATCCGGGCCGCGAGCGCGCCGTGGTCGAGGGCTTCGGCGCCGCGCCGCAAGGCAGGCCGCCGCGGCTCCCGCCGCGAGACGTCTCGAAGAGCCTCCGCCAGAGTCATCCGCGCTCGAGGCGGTTCCACCAGGTCGGGCCGTCGATCTCGTAGGGAGACTCGCCGGCAACGCGCTCGAGCGCCCGCGCGAATTCCGCGAGCGCCGCCGCCCCTTCCCGCGGGAGTGCGTCGCCGACGGTGATCGTGAGCCGCCGGCGGGGCGCAGTCAGGAAGAGGGGCCGGCAGGGCACGCCCGCGAGCCTCGCGAGGCGGAAGGGGCGCGGGTCGAGCCCGAGCGTCCCTCCGAGACAGGGGAACGCGGCTGCCTCGCCCTCGGGCAGATCTGCCGCGATCATGAGGCTTCCGTGGTTGAGCGCCGCCCGCAAGCCGTGGGGTTTGCTGGCGGAGAAGGCGTGCGGGAAATCCTGGCCGGCGTTCTCGTCGAACGCGCGGTCTTCGCGGGCGATGGCCTCTCTCTCCTCGTCCGATGTTTGAACGACGGTTGCGATGGGAACCTGGCGCCGCAGGAGATAGCGCAGGCTCCGGAGGTCTCCCAAGTGCGCCGTGACGTAAAGGGATGGTTCAGGCCCGGGCGGATCCTTCCAAAAGGCCGGCGCGTGGCGCTGCGTCTCCAGGGCACGGCCGACCAGAAAACGGAATCGACGGCGCTCGCGGGCGGCGGGAGGACCGGGGTCGTTTCCCAGCAGTGGAAACGCCTGTCCGAGATCGCGCCACTGCCCGCGGGTCAGCCCGGTCGAGCCTCGGATCTCCTCGTCCCGGCCCGAGCCTCCGAGAAGAGCCGAGAGAGGCGGCAGGAAGAAACGCGGAAGGAGATCGGCCGCCCTCAATCGTGTTGCGCCGAGACGAAGTGCATGGTCCAGGGGATACGAAGGCGCCCGCCTGCCTGCCGCGCGCCGAGATCGGCGAGGGCTTCGCGGATCTGTCCGTCGGAGGCGGAAGGATCGAGGCCGAAGAGATTGCGGCAAAAAAGAACCGCGTCTTCGAGGGACGGCAGCAGCCACGAGATCTCCGAGCGCTCGCGGCGGATGGCGCGGCCGCCCAGCGCCGCGAAGAAGTCGGCCAGCCTCTCGAGCGCGTAGAAGCGCCCGTGGTGTCCGACTTCCGTGTGCCGGTCCACGAAGCCGTTCAGAAAGCGCGAGGCGTGGGAGCCCTCCTCGACGTCCCCCAGGGCCGCGCGGCCGCCCGGCGCCGTGACCCGCAGCAGCTCCCGAAACACCGACTGCGGATCTTCCGAGTGGTGGAGCGCCGCGAGACAGGCCACCGCGTCGAAGCGGTTGTCCGCAAACGGGAGCGCCTCGGCCGTCGTCACGCACGCGAAACGGGACCGCTCCGAAGACCGGAGGAACGGCAGGGAGCCGTCGCAGTCAAAACGCGCCGGCGGGAGTCCCTGCGCCTGCGCGCGCTCCGAGAGGTAGCCGCCGCCGGCGGACACGTCGAGCCAGCGGGAGTCGGGGGAAAGGTCGAGGTGCCGCAGTAGGGCGGCCGCTTCCTCGGCGCGGGCCTCGGGGTAGAGCCGGTTGGCGCGATTGTAGAGCGCGCCGCGCGCGTCGAAGAGGGTCTGGTACTCGAACAAGTCGAAGCAGCGTATTCCCGCGCCTGGGGTTCGGTCAATCGCGCGTGGGAGAGAATCGAAGCGTGCCTTCGGATCTCGCCTCTCGGGCCATTCGGGACCTCGCCGGACGCTTGAGGTCCGCGAAGCGTCTCGCCGTGCTCACGGGAGCCGGCGTCTCCGCCGCGAGCGGCATTCCGACGTTTCGAGGCGCCGGCGGGCTATGGAGGGACTTCCGCCCGGAGGAGCTCGCAACATCGGAGGCCTTTGCGCGCGACCCGAAGACGGTGTGGGAGTGGTACGCGTGGCGGCGCGAGCTCGTGGCGCGCGCGCGCCCCAACCGGGCGCATGAAGTGCTCTCGGCGTGGAGCCGGCGCTTTCCGACGTTCCGGCTCATCACGCAGAACGTGGACGGCCTGCACGAGCGCGCGGGCACCGCCGATGTGATTCGCTTCCACGGATCTCTCTGGGATCTCGGCTGCCTCGAGGCGTGCGAAGAGGCGCCGCGCCGCTGGAGCGACGAGCGCGTTCCATTTCCCGAAATGCCGCCGCGCTGTCCGCACTGCGGCGGTCTCGCGCGGCCTGGCGTCGTCTGGTTTGGCGAAGCCATCGACCCCGAGGTCTTCGAGCAGGCGCTCGCGGCGCTCGACTGCGACGTGTGCCTCTCGATTGGGACCTCCTCGATCGTCTATCCGGCGGCGGGCTTCTCCTCCGAGGCGCGCCGGCGCGGCGCCTTCACCGTGGAGATCAACCCGGAGGCTACGGAGGCGTCGAGCGCTGTGGATCTGGTGATTCCCGAACGCGCGGAGGTGGTGCTGGACGAGGTCGAGAAGCTCCGGTGAATGGGGTCAGTCTTGTATTGTGGTATTTTTTGCTCTCGGCCGCTTTCTGAGTCTCTTGGCGACCTGCTCGAGCCGTCGCCGCAGTTCCCGATCGCCGCGCATTCGTTGCTCGAGTCTGCTGACCCCTCTGGCGACAGTGGAGCTGTCGCGACGAAATCGCTTGGCCGTCCGGGCCAGCGAGATGCCGGCCACCTCGCGGCCCGCCCACGCGATCATCAGACGCGCCCGAGACTCTCGATGCGCACGGCCCCGCTGGAGCCATTTGGGGTCAATGCCCTCGGCGTCGGACACCAGCCGAATGACCGCGTCCAACGTCAGGTCCCTCCGAATCGGCAGCGCTTCACCCGCCGACTCATAGGCGCGACCGGCAAAGCTCTCATTGCCTTTGACGACCTGGCCCCAGCTGCGAGCCTTCTCGTAGGGATCCTGAACCTCCTCCAGCATGAGGCGCCGATAACCGCTCAATGCGGCGGCCCGGCCCTGCCCGAGCATGGCTAGCAGCCGATCCGAATCCATCCATTCGGGCCCACGCGCTGCCCGGTAATGCCGATCGCTCGACCATGCGTATTGATTCGCCCTTCGGACGACTCCCGCTTTGACCGGGTTCTCGTGGATGTAGCGCAGTAGGGCCAGAGCGTATCGATCCTTCTCCACCAGAAAGGCCTTGTAGCGTCCCTGGAACAGATGGCCGACGCGGCCGTGACGACGGTTGAAGTACTGCGTGTAGGAAGACTGAAGGCCGGCCATGATCCGCGACAACGGCGCCTCGCCCGTCTCGACCGCCAGGTGAACGTGGTTGTCCATGAGGCAATACGCCAGGAGCCTGAAGTTGAACTTGCCCCGATAGTGAACCAGACGTTGGAGGTAATGGTTTCGATCGAGATCGTCTCGGAAGATGGCTTTCCGCTCATTTCCACGGGCGATGACGTGGTAAAGCGCCCCCGGGACTTCGATCCGAATCGGCCGTGCCACTTGCCGAAAATACCACAATACAAGACTGACCCCCCTACGTCCGGCTCCGGCCCTTCAGTGCTTCCCGGGCAGCCAGGGCCCGCGACAGCGCTTGATGTGGCAGCTCCGCAAGCGCGGTCAGGTGCCCCATTTTCCTCCGCGGCCGAGCTTCGCTCTTCCCGTAGAGGTGGAGCTTGACGTCGGAGAAGGCGCACGCGGCCTCCCAGTCGGGCTCGCCCGCCTCCCAGAGGTCGCCGAGGAGGTTCGCCATCGCCGCCGCCTGGAGATAACGCGTCGAGCCGAGGGGAAGACCGCACACCGCGCGCAGCTGCTGCTCGAACTGGCTCGTCACACAGGCGTCCACCGTGAGATGCCCCGAGTTGTGCGGCCGCGGGGCGAGCTCGTTGATCAGGAGCTTGCCCTGCGCCGTCACGAAGAGCTCGACGCACAAGACGCCCACGAGGTCGAGCGCTTGCGCCGCGGCGCCGGCCAGCCGCACCGCCTCGCGCGCGACCGGAGTGTCGGCGGACCCCGAAGCCACCGAGTAGTCGAGGATGTGGCGGTCGTGCGTGTTCTCGATCAGGCCGAAGTCGGCCAGACGCCCCTCGAGCGACCGGGCGACGACGACCGAAGCCTCCTTCTCGAACTGCACGAAACCCTCGAGGATCGCCTCGCGACCCGCGAGCGCCTCCCAGGCCTTCGCCGCGTCCGCGGGTTGATCGATGCGCGACTGCCCCTTGCCGTCGTAGCTCATCGTCGAGGCCTTGAGCACCGCGGGACAGCCGATCCGGCGCAGGGCGTTCTCCAGATCCGCGAGCGAGCGAACCTCCGCGAAAGACGTGACCGGAAAGCCCGCCTTGGCGAGAAACGTCTTCTCGCGCAGCCGGTGTTGCGTGGTGAAGAGCACCGAGCCATCGGGACGAACGGGGACGACTTGCGCGGCGGCCGCGGCCGTCTGCGCGGGAACGTTCTCGAACTCGAAGGTCACGACGTCGACGTTCTCGGCGAAGGCTCGGACCGCGGCGAGGTCCTCGTAGGGCGCCGCGACCTCGACGTCGGCCACCTGCCCGGTCGGCGTGTCGTAGTCGGGCGAGTAGGTGTGGACGCGGTACCCCATCCGGCGCGCGGCGATGGCGAACATTCGCCCGAGTTGCCCGCTCCCCAGCACGCCGACCGTGCTGCCCGGGAGCACCGCCGCCGTCAAGGCAGGGTCTCTCCGAGCACCTTCTGCGTCTGCTCC
This sequence comes from Thermoanaerobaculia bacterium, assembly GCA_041481715.1. Classification (GTDB taxonomy): domain Bacteria; phylum Acidobacteriota; class Thermoanaerobaculia; order UBA5066; family Gp7-AA6; genus DATBFU01. The sequence goes on from JBGPCK010000070.1 coordinate 7,292, forward strand.
GCGCGGAAGAGCCGGAGCCGCTCGGCGAGATCGGGGAGCTTGGCGGCCAGGATCGATACGGCGAAGAGAGCGGCGTTGGTCGCGCCGGCCTTGCCGATGGCGAAGGTCGCCACGGGCACGCCCCCGGGCATCTGAACAATCGATAGAAGCGAGTCGAGTCCCTTGAGCGCCGCGCTCTCGACGGGCACGCCCAGAACCGGAAGCGTCGTGTGGGCGGCTGTCATGCCGGGCAGGTGCGCGGCGCCCCCGGCTCCCGCGATCAACACCTGAAGCCCCCGGCCCGCCGCGGCGGAGGCGTATTCCGCCATCCAGTCCGGGGTCCGGTGGGCCGAGACGACGCGGCACTCATGCGAGACACCGAACTGGAGGAGGGTCTCCGAGGCGTGACGCATCGTCTCCCAGTCGGACCTGCTGCCCATGATGATGCCGACGAGGGGGCCGTCCATCGGACCAGTCTAAGTCTAAAGTTGAACGCTTAAAGTTGACGCGCTTCGATTCCCGACTTTGAGCCCTAAGCCTGGAGCCCGTCCGGGCCGGGTAGTGGTCTACTAGACCACTACCCCGGGCCGAGCCCTTGCGCCCGATTGGCGCTAAGATCTGTACCGGCGAAAGGCAGCAATGAAAAGGGTGGCCTGGGTCGGGGTGGCGATTGCGATCGCGGTGGCGGGGGCTTGGGGATACGGCGCCCTGGTCCGCCAGGAAAATGACAGCGGGACGAGGGTTCGGCTCCTCGCGATTGCCGAAGATCAGACACTCGACCTGTCCCTCTCCCGCGCCGGCCGCGTCGTTTCAAGGATCCCCGACGAGGGAGAGTCCGTCGCCGCGGGGGACGTGGTCGCGCGGGTCGAGCAGCCGGGCCTGGCCGAGGATGCGGCCGACTACCAGCGTCAGCGCGCCGAGCTCGTGGCCCGCGAGCTGACCCGCCGGCAGAACGTCGAGAAGGCAAAGGCGGAGCTGGCGCAGATCACGAGCGACGAAAAACGAGTCGGCCGCCTGGTGCGCGAGGGGATCGCGCCGGCCGCGGACCTCGAGTCGCTGCACCACCGCCGCGAAGCCACCGAAGCGGGCATCCGGGCGCTCGATACCGAGAGAAATCAGCTCGAGGCGCAGGACAAGACCCTCTCGGTGCGCGCGGACAAGGTCAAGCACTTCGACAAGGAGGGCACCCTGACCTCCCCCGCCGCCGGCATCGTGCTGACGCGCCACCACCGCGAAGGGGAATGGGTGGAAGCGGGGCAGGCCATCGTCACCTTGCAGACCGGCACGCCCTACTTGCGCGTCGAGGTCCCCGAGGAGCGCCTTTCGACCTTCCCGGTTGGAGGCAGTGTGCGCGTCTGGCCCCAGGCCCAACCGCAGGCGCCGTTTCCGGCGCGCATCGTGTCGGTCAAGCCACGGTCGGAGTTCGCGACGCGCCGTAACTGGGGGCTCCAGAGCCGGGACCTGAAGACCTTCTCCGTGCGCCTCGCCCCGCAGGGCGCCGCGGTGATCGCCGGACAGACCTTCGTCGTCGAAGCGGGGAAGACTTGACCCCTCGGGACAGCCGGGCCCTCGAACCGCTTCTCGACGCACCCCCCTTCCTGGACGAGCCGGTCCGGCCGGCGCCCGAGCAGCGCCGCGCATCGATCCAGGTCGAGAAGCTCACCAAGAAGTTCGGCGAGATTGCCGCCGACGACGCGATCTCCTTCTCGGTCGGCGCGGGGGAGACCTACGGCATCCTCGGCCCCAACGGAGCAGGGAAGACGACGCTCATCCGGATGCTGACGACGCTCTTGCCACCCACGTCGGGCACGGCGCGAATCCGGGGGCGCGACGTCGTCACCGAGCGTCCGGCGGTCCGGGCGCTCATCGGGACCGTGTCGCAAGCGGTGACGACGGACGAGAACCTGACCGTCGAGGAGAATCTCTCGGTCCAGGGAAAGATGTACGGCCTGGCCGGCCGGGGCTTGAAGCGGATGATCGACCGGCGCCTGGCCCAGGTGGGGCTGACCGAGCGGCGGCGTCAGATCACGCGCGAGCTCTCGGGCGGGATGCGGCGGCGGCTCGAGATCGCGCGCGGCGTGCTCCACTCGCCGCACGTGCTCTTCCTCGACGAGCCGACGACCGGCCTCGACCCCCAGAGCCGCCGGTCCATCTGGGAAATGCTGGGGGAGTTGAAGGCTGCCGATGCAGAGCTCTCGATCATCCTAACGACCCATTCGATGGACGAGGCCGACTTCCTGTGCGACCGCGTGGCCATCCTGGATCAGGGCCGCATCCTCTGCGAGGACTCGCCGGCGGCGCTGAAGCACTCGCTCGAAACGGGGGAGCGGACCGAGATCGAGACCGACCGCGTCCTTGGGGCGGCCGACCGCGAAGCGGTCTTGGCGCTGGGCGCGAGAAACTGGCGCACGATCGCGCCCGCCACGGTCGAGTTTCAGTCGCGCCCCGGGGAGGGCGTGGGCCGCCTCGCGGCGCAGCTTCTCGAGGAGCGCGGCTTGCGCATCCTCCAGCTGACCATCGCTCCCGTGACCCTGGAGGACGTCTTCTTTTCCTATACGGGGCGGGGACTGCGCGCCGAATGAGACGGGCCGACGGAGTCCCGAAGCCCGCGCGCGGCATCGGGCTCGCGGTGCTCGGGATCGCGGCGATCTGCCAGCGTGCCTACCTGACGCTCTGGCGCCAGCCGGTGCTGATCATTTCGACGATGCTCTTTCCGCTGGTCTACCTGCTCGTGCTCGGGAATTCCCTGAACCGCCAGCTGCGCCACATCCCGGTGGCCGTCGTGGACGAGGCCGGCAACGCCGCCTCCGCCTCCTGCCGCCGCGGCGTGATGGCGCTCGAGACCGGGCGGCAGCTCGTGGACGCGGTCTTTCTCGATGACCGCGAGGAGGCGCTGCGGGGGCTGCATCGCGGCGCCTATCGCGGCGTGTGGATCCTCCCGTTTCGCCTTTCTCCCAAGGGGCCGGGCCCGGCCTTCGTCGGGGACAACACGGACCGGTTCTCCTTCGATGCGCTCGACCAGGCCTTTCGTCAGATCTGGGACGAGATCGCTCGCGGCGAAGAGGGCAAAGGCGTGGTGGATGCCGCGCGGCTCGAGGCTTACCCGTACCTCGACTATCTGACGTATCTCGGGCCGGCCGTCGTGTGTCTATCGATCTTCATGGGCTCGATGGTCTCCGGCGGCCTGCAGGTGCTCGAGGACCGCATGTACGGCTACCACGAGGGGTACCTCGTCACGCCGATCTCGACCGGCGCGCTCGTCACGGGCAATGTGCTCGCCGGCACGGTCGTCGCGTCGCTCGCCGGGTTGCTCGTGCTGGCCGCGATCCTGCTCCTGACGCCGGTGACCGTCGCCGGCGGCGGGGCCGTGGCGGCGGGGGCGGCGACCGTGTTTCTGACGTCGCTTGCGATCTCGGCCGTCTGGTTCCTCCTCTTCGCCCGTGCCCGGAGCGTCTCCGTTCTACGCGGCATGTTCGGCATCATCAACGCGCTGCTGTTCTTCCCCTCCGGGGCGCTCTATCCCGTCGAGTCCTATCCCCCGTGGTTGCGGGCGATCTCGAGGATCGATCCTCTGACGTACGGCCTGAACGCCCTGCGGGATCTGCTGCTGCGCGGAAGCCCGCCGTCCTCGGCCTACCCGCAGTGGGTGTTCCTGCTGACCTTCGCGCTCGTTTGCGGAGTGCTCACGCGCGTGCTCTTCCGCCGCGAGGTCTGACCCCGCGCGGCTCGCGTCAGTTCGACGTGTAGCCGCTCTTGTCGAGAAAGACCGTCAGCTTGGCGAAAAACTTCTTGCGGTCGGGCTTTTGATAGCCGTCGATCAGGCGCCTCCAGCCCTCGGCGCCCCGGCCGAGCAGATATTCATCGGCAACATACGCGGCAGCGACGCCCCGCACAGAGTCGCCCGTCGGGTCCTTTGGTGAAAGCTCGCCGAACGCCTTCCAGCAATCCGTGGCGTCTTTCTCGAGGAGGGAAGGGAACGCGCGGGTCACGTCCTGGAGCCCTCCGGCGGCATAGCGCCAGATCCGGGGTGGAAGGCGCGACGCCGCGTGGGACGTGAAGGCGTCGGAGAACCGGTCGTCGCCGCTGACGAACTCGAATTTTCCGTCGTGGTCCAGATCCTCGAGGCGGTAGCCGGGGTTTCCCCAGTCGTGGCTCTGCGCGGCGTAGTGCGGCGGGTCCTTCGCGAAGGAATAGATCCGAGTCGAGAAGCAGCAGTGGGCACCGCCGGAGTAGAGGTTCAGGAGCACCTCCGGCTCGCCGTTCCCGTCGAGGTCCACCACCTCGAGCGACTTGCGCTCGCCTCCGTCGCCCAGCAGATAGGAGCTCTCGCCCGTGAAGCCTTCCTCGAAGGCGGGCTGACCGTCCCGGAGGATCTCCAGATGCCTCGGGGCGCAGAAGACCGAGCTGTCGCGCTCGGGCTCGCAGGAGACGTGAGCGCGGACGGATCCGACTTCGATCGTGACGCTGGTCGACGGTGTGGGCCTCGGGTCGGGTGCGGAAGGAGCGGGAGTGGCGGCCTGAAGCGTCAGGGCGAGCAACGCGAGCATCACGCGCTCCTCATCACGGCGAACCGCGCAGGGCCGTCTCGAAATCCTCGAGATGGACCGCCCGGGCTCGAGCCTCCTCGAGCTCCACGTCGCCGTCGCGCACCAGACGCGCGAGCGATTCCTCGAAGGTCGATGAGCCCAGCCGCCGGGTCAGAGTGATCTCCTGGTGGAGGTGTTGGAGAGCGTTTCTTCGGATGTGCTGACGCGCGCCGTAGCCGACCAGGAGCAGCTCGGCCGCCGCGGCGCGCCCGCCCCCCTTGCGCGGCAGGAGCGTCTGGGTCAGGACCGCCGCCAGCGCCATTGAAAGCTCCTGGCGGATCGTGGGCTGGCGCTCGGGGGGGAAGGAGTCGGCCACGCGCGAGACGCTCGAAGCGACGTCGCCCGTGTGGACCGTCGAGAAGACGAGGTGTCCCGTCTCGGCCGCGGCAAGCGCGATGCGCATCGTTTCGGGGTCGCGCATCTCACCGACGACCAGAACGTCGGGAGCCTGCCGCATCGCCGCTCGAAGGGCCGTCGGGAAGTCCGGGGCGTCGGTGCCGATCTCGATCTGCTCGACGAGGCTCTTGCGGTGCGCATGCTCGTACTCGATCGGGTCCTCGATCGTCACGATGTGGCGGGGATCGCGCAGGTTGATCTCTTCGACGAGCGCCGCGAGGGTGGTCGTCTTGCCGGATCCGGTGGGACCGCCGATCAGCACGAGGCCTCGCGGCAGCCTCGTCAGCGTTTCGGCTCCGGCCGGAAGCCCCAGCGCGGCCAGGCGCGGGGGCCTGGCGGGCAGCGCCCGCACCGCGGCGGCCGCCCGCCCGCGCTCGCGGTGGAGGTTGATGCGGAACCGGCCGAGGCCGGCCACTTTGTAGGACCCATCCGCGATCCCGCCCTGCTGGAATCGCGCCTGCAGCAACGGGTTGAGAATGGGCAGGACCGCCTCCTCGATGTCTTCGCCGGAGAGGGGCCCTTCGGGCAGGGGCAGTACCGCGCCGTCCACGCGCACCGAAGGGGGCGCCCCGGCCACCAGGAGCAGATCGCTGCCACCGCGCTCGTGGAGCGCTTCGAGCCAGCGGGAGAGGCGTGTCGGGTCCGCCGTGGTCCCCGGGCGCGCACCCGTGTTGAGCTCGGCGATGAGTCGGTTGATGTCCGCCGTGTCGTCCAACCGGCAGATCATACGGAAGCCGGAGCCGTCTCGTCGGGGAGGGGAGCGCCGCGGCGGACCTTCTGCGGGGACCCGACGACCCGACTACTCTTTCACCCTTCCAGATGCCAGTCCGTGTGCGGCGCCTTGTTCTGGACAATCCAAGCGTAGAGGAGGCGCCGGTAGGTGACCGGCCTCCAGCCGATCGAATCGAAGAAGGGGCGCAGCGCGAAGTGAAGGCGCCTCAGGTGGTAGAGCGGCACTGCGGTGAAGTAGTGGTGCTCGAGGTGGTAGGCCGAAAAGAGGTACCAGAAGTCCCAGAAGCGGGAGGGTTTCATCACCGTGCCCCACTTGGCCGGGTTCTCCGGATCGATCGCATAGTGCTGGCCGAGCCGGTTGAGGGCGAAGGCGATCGGGAAGACGAGAAAGTACGGAACCAGGTACACGCGCGCGAGCACCCCCAAGCCGGCCATCCCGTAGAGCAGGCCCATCACGGCGAGGTGGGAAGCGATCGTCCCTATCCGCTCCGCGGCGATCCGTTTCTGCAGGGCCGCGGGGTAACTCGCCGTTTCCTTGCGAGCCGCGCGGAAATAGATCGGGAAGAGAGCCGGCGTGAAGTACAGGAGTTTGTACCAGGGCTTGTTGATCTTCGGAGAAAGATAGTGCCGCTTCGGGTCGGCCGTCTCGTCGCCGAGCTCCGCGTGGTGTGTGAGGTGCCAGCGCGTGAACTGCAGGGCCGAGATCCCGGACGGCACGGCATAGAGAATGCCGAGCAGGCGCTCGGCCCTCGGCCGCGGGCCGTTCCAGACGGCGCGGTGCACGACCTCGTGAAGCAGCACCGTGAAGTTGAATGCCGTCCAGCCGGCCGCGAGCGCCGAAGGGATCCAGATCCAGGGCTGCTCGAACTTCCAGGAGATGGCCGAAGCGGCGCCGAGCAGCAAAAACTGGCGGATCGCAATTGCGAAGTGCCGGGCCGGGCTCTTGCGGTGCAGCTCTCTCAGAACTTCGTGCGGCACCGCCTGCGTGAGCCTATGGCGAAGCTCCCGCGAAGCCTTCGCCCAGGAGTGCTCCCCGCCCGCGGGCGGATACTCGTCGGGTCGCGTCGGGAGGGGAGAGGGATTGGCGCTCATTGAGTGTGGTCGGCAACGTCGGCTCGACCCCGCTATTCTGACAGAAACGCGCGGTCCGTCTCGAAAACAAAAAGGCCCCGGCAACCCGGGGCCCTCTGGAATTCCAGAACCGAAGAGTTACATCTTGTGAGCGGGCTCCATCGAGGAAACCGTGATCGTCTTCTTGTCCTTGTCGGCCGTTCCCTTGACCGTGACCTGCTTGCCCGCCATCTTGGCGGCGCCGTCCTGGTCCGACAGGACCCAAACGCTCTTGTCGGCCTCGTTGTAGAGGGCCCACTTGGCGCCCTTCTCCTTGACGCACTTGGTCGCGCACTCCGCATGGCTGGCGCTGGCGCCCTTGGCGGCGCAGGCCGTGTCTGTGATCCAGCCCGTCCAGGTGCCCATGTCCGCTGCCAGGGCGAATGTCGCAGCGGAGAGAACCAGGGCCACCACCAGGATCCGAGTCAATGATTTCCTCATTCGATCACCTCCGTCCGGTCGAATTAACCGGTGTCGCATCATATGCGCAGGAAGAATGAACGGCGGATGAACGGTCGGCAGAGACGGCGGCTTCTGGCGGATCTTTACCGGGCCGCCCTGAAGGGGGTAGATCCGCGGGAGAGGGTCGCTCGAGCGCTCGCGGAACCGGAGGTGAGGGACGCCCTGCGCGGGGCGCGCGAGGTCGGTGTGTTCGCGGTCGGAAAGGCCGCGGCGGGGATGTTGCGCGGTGCCCGAGGCTTTGCTTCTCGAGGTCTGGCCATCCTGCCCCGAGGGTTTCCCTATCCGGCTCTCTCGGGCGTCGAGGTCGCCTACGCCTCCCATCCCGAGCCCGATCGGTCGAGCCTTGCCGCCGCCCGGCAGGCCCTCGCCTTCTTCGAAAGCTTCGGCCCGCCGGACGTGATCCTCTGCCTGGTCTCGGGAGGGGCCTCGTCGCTCCTCGCGCTGCCGCGTCGGGGGTTGACGCTGTCGCAGAAGCGCAGTGCCGTAGCGCGCCTCGCCGCACGAGGCGCTTCGATTCTCGACGTGAATCGTCTGCGCACGCGTCTCTCCGCGGTCAAGGGGGGCCGTCTCGGACGCGCGACCCGAGCGCGTCTGGTGACGCTCGTCCTCTCCGACGTACCGGGCAACCGCCCGCGCGCCGTGGGCTCCGGGCCTACGATCCGCGGCCGGAAGAGGGATTTGGTTCGAGTCGTCGGGTCAAACGCGACGGGTCTGGCGGCCGCCGCTCGAGAGGCCCGGCGTCTTGGGCTCAGTCCTCTCTTCGTGCGCGCGAGGTTGTCGGGCGAGGCGCGGAAGGCGGGCGTCCGATTCGCGAGGCGGGCGAAACGTTTGCGGTCGGGCGAGGCGATTCTGGCCGGGGGAGAGACGACGGTGAGACTCGCCCCGGGGAGCGG
>JBGPCK010000071.1:0-15132 GCA_041481715.1 Thermoanaerobaculia bacterium
CGGCTACGAATGGGAACTGAGCAAGAGCCCCGCCGGTGCCCACCAGTGGGTCGCCAAGGGCGCCCCGGCGATCATTCCGGACGCGCACGACAAGTCCAAGAAGCATCCGCCGACCATGCTGACCACGGACCTCTCCCTGCGCTTCGATCCGGTCTACGAAAAGATCTCGCGGCGCTTCCTGGAGAATCCGCAGCAGTTCGCCGACGCCTTCGCCCGCGCCTGGTTCAAGCTGACCCACCGCGACATGGGCCCGCGCGCGCGTTACCTCGGCCCCGAGGTTCCGGCCGAAGAGCTCATCTGGCAAGACCCGATTCCCCGGGTCAATCACCCGCTGATTGACGAGCGTGACGTTGCCGCCCTCAAGGCAAAGGTTCTGGCATCGGGCTTGTCGGTCCCGGAGCTGGTTTCGACCGCGTGGGCGTCGGCCTCGACGTTCCGTGGCTCCGACAAGCGTGGTGGCGCGAACGGCGCGCGCATTCGGCTCGCGCCGCAGAAGGATTGGGAGGTCAACCCGCCCACACAACTGGAGAGGGTGCTGAAGTCCCTCGAGGGCATCCAGCGCGAGTTCAACGGCACGGCGGCCGGAGGCAAGAAGGTCTCGATGGCGGACCTGATCGTCCTGGCCGGCGCCGCAGGCATCGAGCAGGCGGCGAAAAAGGCCGGCCACCAGGCGACGGTTCCCTTCACGCCGGGTCGCATGGACGCCTCGCAGGACCAGACCGACGTGGAATCCTTCGCCGTGCTCGAACCGATCGCCGACGGCTTCCGCAACTACCAGAAGGCCCGGTACGCCGTGCCGTCCGAGGCGCTGCTGATCGACAAGGCGCAGCTCCTGACGCTGACCGCGCCCGAGATGACGGTGCTCGTCGGCGGCATGCGAGCCCTGAACGCCAACGTCGGGCAGACCAAGCATGGCGTGTTTACCAGGCGCCCGGGGACGCTGACCAACGACTTCTTCGTGAACCTGCTCGACATGGGCACGGAGTGGAAGCCGGTCTCGAAAGACCCCGACGTGTTCGAAGGCCGGGATCGCAAGACGGGCGAAGTCAAGTGGACCGGCACGCGTGTCGACCTCGTCTTCGGTTCAAACTCCCAACTCCGCGCCCTCGCGGAGGTCTACGGAAGCTCGGACGCGGAGAAGAAGTTCGTCCATGACTTCATCGCGGCCTGGAACAAGGTCATGAACCTCGATCGCTTCGACTTGGCGTGATCGCCGCGTTTCTCGACCCGTCGTTTACGGGTAGGGCGGCTGCTCGATCTCGAGCTGGCGGCGCGCCCACGGGGAGGAGCGGCGGTCGGGGGCGCGGGGCCACGACATCGAAGAGCGCATCTTGAAATTCCTCGGAATCTGCCGGGATTGCCGGCACGGCAGAAAGGCAGGAGGAAAGAAGCGATGCCCCAACTGAACGGAAGCAGGACCCACGACAATCTGAAGCGTGCCTTCGCCGCAGAATCCCAGGCGAACCGGCGTTACCTCTACTTCGCGCGCCGCGCCGACATCGAGGGCTACCCGGAGATCGGCGGGCTCTTCCGCGACACGGCCGAGGCGGAGACCGGGCACGCATTCGGACATCTCGATTTCTTGAAGGAAGTCGGTGATCCCGTGACGGGCTTCGCGATGGGAGCGACCGACGCCAACCTGAAGTCCGCTGTGGAGGGGGAGACCTACGAGTACACGCAGATGTACCCCGGGTTCGCACGCACGGCCCGCGAGGAGGGGTTCACGGAGTGCGCCGAGTGGTTCGAGACGCTCGCGCGCGCGGAGAAGTCCCACGCCGGCCGCTTCCAGAAGGGGCTGGATAATCTGGGAAGCTACTGAAAGCTGACAGCTCTCAGCTCTCAGCTTTCAGCCAGAGGCTAGACTCGACAGCGGGCTCAGCCGGACTGGTTCGGGATTTGGAGGATTTGTTCTGTTCGATCCGTCTGCGCATGGGTTCTACGACCTCGAGGCGGTCGATGCGGAGATGCGCCGCGTCGCGGACATCTGTCACGGCTGCCGCCGCTGCTACAACCTCTGTCCCTCGTTCGACGTTCTCTTCCGGGCCCTGGACCGCCCGGAAGTGGACGGAGAGGCCGAAAAGCTAACCGGATCGGACCTGGCGGACTTCTCCGACCTCTGTTACGAGTGCAAGCTCTGCATCCCTCACTGTCCCTACTACCCTCCTCACCGTTGGGAAGTCGACGTCCCGCGGGTCATCTTCCGCGACCGCGCCGCGCGGGTGAAGAACGACGGCAAGCAAGGCCTCCGCGAGCGGGTCCTCGCCTCCGCGGACGCGGTCGGCAAGATCTCGACGGCGATCGCTCCCCTGGTCAACTCGGTCAACGAGAGCCGCCTCGCCCGCATCGCCCTGGAGAAGACCCTGGGCGTTCATCGAGACCGGCTTTTGCCGACGTACGCATCGGAGACGTTTTTCTCCTGGTGGGAGCGCCGCGGCGGGGCGACGCGGCCCGCCCCGGGCTCCGCGTCGGCCGCGGGGAAAGAGCGGGTCGTCCTCTTTGCGACCTGCTCGCTCAACTACAACGCCCCGGAGGTGGCGCGGGCCGCCGTCGCGGTTCTCGAAAAGAACGGCTGCGAGGTCGCCGTCCCCGCGCAACGGTGCTGCGGGATGCCGTACCTCGAGAGCGGCGATGTGGACTCGGCGCGCGAGTGCCGGCTCGCCAACATCGCCTCGTTGCTCCCGTTCGTGCGGGCGGGTTATGCGATCGTCGTTCCGGGTCCGACCTGCAGCCTGACTCTGCGCAAGGAGTATCCGTTGCTCGCTCACGATGAAGAGGGGCGCCACGTGGCCGACTCGACCGTGGACCTGTGCGAGTACCTGATGCGCCGCCACGCCGAGGGGAAGCTCGCGCTCGACTTCGCGCGGAGCCCCGGGAAGATCCTCTACCAGGTCCCTTGTCATTTGAAGGTCCAGGACATCGGCTTCAAGTCGCGGGACCTCTTGAAGCTCATCCCCGGCGCCGAGGTCGTCACGGTGGAGAAGTGCACGGGGCACGACGGCACCTGGAGCATGAAGAAGGAGTACTTCCCGCTCTCCATGGAGATCGGCAAACCGGTGTTCCGCGAGGTCGCCGAGCGCCGGCCCGACACGATCGCGACCGACTGCCCGCTCGCCGGTATCCAGATCCGGCAGGGCACCGGCCGCACGGCTAAACACCCCGTCGTGATCCTGGCGGAGGCGTACGGACTGAGCTACGAGTCGTGAATTGAGAATTGAGAATTGAGAATTGAGAATTCCTCGGGATACAAGTTTTATATTGTGAGACCGATTGCCCTCGACGAGATCCAGAACCTCCACGAGTACGAGCTTTCGCGGCCCGACTTCCGGCAGAGGGTCATCGAGGTCAAGAAGCGTCGCCGCGTCGCGCTCGGGCCGCTGATGACGCTGCTCTTCGAGAACCGCGACACCGTGCGCTTTCAGATCCAGGAGATGCTGCGCGTCGAGCGCATCGTCCGGCCCGACAAGGTCCAGGAGGAAATCGACGTGTACAACGAGCTCCTGCCGGGCAGCAACGAGCTCTCCGCGACGCTGTTCATCGAGGTCACCGACCTTGCGCAGGTTCAGCCGACGCTCGACCGATTCGTCGGTTTGGACGAGCCCGGACGGCTCCTGCTCGCGGCGGGAGGGGAGCGCGCCTTCGCCCGGTTCGCGGCCGGCCAGAGCCGTGAGGACCGCATCTCGGCCGTTCACTACATCCGCTTCCCGCTCGAGCCGGCGAGTCAACGCGCGATCGCCGCGGGCCAGACCGTGACCCTCTCGGTCCGGCACGGCGGCTACGAGGCCGACGCGACGCTGGCTGCCGAGACCGTCGGCGAGCTCGCACGGGATCTCCGGACCAAGGACAAAGGACCAGGGACCAAGGACTAAGGACTCAGCGCTCCGCCCCGCCACACGCACACCTTCGTCCGGCGAGGCAGCAGGTGCCGCCACTGTCGACGCCCGCGGGCAAGCGCCGGCGAGGCGAGCAGGGCGACCACGCGCACGGGTTGCAGGGCGGACCACTGCACGCCTCGCCGCGCGAGCGCTTCGAGCTGCCGCGCTGTCAGGGCAACGGCGCACGGGCTCTCGACGATCCAGTGGCGTGTCTCGGAGGCGAGAGCCGCCCGCGCGCGCTCGCCGGTGACGGCTCCTTCCAGCAGCAGAGCGCTCTTGCGCAGCTGGCCTCGCGGCGACGGCCGGAGGCTCGGCAGCGGCGGCAGATCTTCCCCGCGCAGGCCGGCGATGGCCGCCCGCAGGTCGCCCTCCGGGGGCGGCCACAGGATTCGCGCGCGCACGCGGCGCAGAAAGGCGAGGTCGTCGACGAGCTTGCGCCCTTCCGGGCAGAGGAGGATCGAGCAGCCGCCCCGGCGGGTCAGGAAGGCGCGCAGAGACATCGCCACGAGCGGTGCCCGGCCCCAGCGGCCGAGAAGGGAGCGGACCGCCGATTGCGCGCCCCGGATCGTGGGCCCGACGACAGTGATCGGATCGGCGTGCCCGCCGGATCCCTCGATCTCCTGCATCGCCCTCGATCCTCCCACGAAGTTTCGGGTTAAGATTCCTCACTCAAGAAAAAACCGAAGAGCTCGCCAATACTCGATGCCGGTTCACCAGTTCTCCTTGCTCGTCCAGGCAGCAGGGACGTTTCTCCTCTTCCTGCTGTTCGTGCTTCTTTACAAGAAGATCCGACGGCCGGCTTTCCTCGACTGGATCGCCTCCTGGGCCTTCCTGACTGTCGGGCTCGTCCTGACGTACCTCGTGCCCAATGTCGGGGAGCGCCGCTCGTTCGTCTTCCTCCTGCACGTGGCGCTGCTCGCCCACGTCGTGTTCCTTCTGCGCGGGGTGCGGCACTTCCGCGACGAACGGTCCGGGCGAGGGCCGATGGAGCTGCTGTGGATCGTTCCCGTGGTCGCGATCGCCTGGTGGACGGCCGTGGAGGCGGATGCGGTCACGGGCCGCTCGGCCCCGATGGCTCTGGTGCTCGCGGCCGCTTACATCGTCGCCGCCGTCTCCTTCGCGATCATGCCGGCGTCGGCCGCCGGCCGCATGCTGCTTTCGACCGCCTTCCTGGCCTGGGGCGTCGAGCAGGCGATCATCGGCGCGGCGTTTCTGCGCTTCCGGGACGTGGCCGCGATGCCCGGGACTCTCCAGTACGCGGGCTTTGCGGCGATGCTGCTCGAGATGATGGTCTCCGTGGGCATCATCATCCTGCTCTTCGAGACCGGCCAGTCGCGGCTCGCCGCGGAGATGCAGAAGCTCGTCGAGTCCGATCAGCAGTTGAAAGAGATGGGGATCCGCGATCCGTTGACGGGACTCTACAACCGCCATCACTTCAACGACGTCATCCGCCGCGAAGTCGCCAACGTGCGGCGCTACGGCATTTCGCTCTCGGTCCTGCTGGCCGACGTCGACCGCTTCAAGGAGATCAACGACGTCAAGGGGCACGCGGTCGGGGACGACGTTCTGAAGTTCGTTGCGAACTACCTGGTCTCCTGCGTGCGCGAGTCGGACTTCGTCTTCCGCTGGGGAGGAGACGAGTTCCTCCTGCTGCTGCCGCGCACCGACGAGGGCTCGGCGTCGCAGAAGGCGGAGGAGCTGGCGCGGCGGCTGCCGGCGATCCCCGGCACGGAGGGAGTGCAGCCTTCCCTCTCGGTCGGCTGGGCGACGCACCGAATGGACGCCGAGTTTCCCATGACGCTCGCGCAGGCGGACGCGCGGATGTATGAGATGAAGCTCAGGGGGAAGAAAGAGCGAGAAGACCGAGAGCGGAAACTCGGGCGTCCCTCATGAGCCGGTAGACCCCGCGCGCCGGCAGCCCCATCACGTTCGTGAAGGAGCCTTCCACCGCCTCGATGAAGCGCGCCCCGAGGCCCTGGACGGCATAGGCGCCTGCCTTATCGCGCGGCTCGCCGGTCGCGACGTACCACGTGAGCTCTTCCTCGGAGAGTGGGGCGACCGTCACCAGGCTTTCCTCGACGAGCCCCCAGCCCCGCTCGGCTCCCCGGCGCAGCCGCACGCCCGTCACCACGCGGTGCCGGCGCCCGGAGAGAAGACGCAGCATCCGCCGGGCGTCCTGCTCGTCCCGCGGCTTGCCGAGGATCGCGCCATCCAGGACGACGAGCGTGTCGGCGGCGAGGACCCACGAGGCGGGATGACGCAGCGCGACCTCGGCGGCCTTTTGATCGGCCAGTCGGGCCGCCGCGCGCTCGGCGGTCTCGCCGGGAAGGATCTCTTCTTCGACGCGCGGGGCGTCGACCACGAAAGGAATGCAGAGATGGGTAAGGATCTCCGCTCGCCGAGGCGAGGAGGAGGCGAGGATGAGCCGATCCATCTTTTGCACCACTGGGAAGATATCGGAGTCGGGCGGGGGCGAGCCCCGCCCTACGAACGAGAGGATACGCAATTGCATCCGAGCGAAGAAGAGTCTCTTGGGCCCTCGTTCGCGGCGCGCGAAGTCTCCCTGTACCGTTCGGCTTGTGCGCTTCTCCGTTCTCCAGCCGGTAGCACGGGCCCATCGATGAGATTCTTTTCGAGTTCGGCCACTGTGCCGGGAGCGCCAAAGTCTCCCAGCGCTTCGAGCGCCGCCTCTGGACTTGCGCCTCGGCGGAGTGGACCGTGGTTGGACATCCAGTGGGGAGTTGCGCCTCGAGCGCCAGTACAGGGACCGATGGAGACCACGGTTGGCCGATGAGAAAGGAGGAAGCATGGAGTCGGGCTACAGGTTGTTGGTCGGGATCGACTGGGCCACGGAGGCTCACCAGGTGTGCGTGGTGGACAGGCAGGGACGGTTGTTGGAGCAACGCCGTGTCGAGCACCGGGCCGAGGCCATCACGGCGATGATCGATCGACTGATCGGGTTGGCCGGCGGTGACCCGGCCTCGATCGCCGTCGCCATTGAGGTGCCTCGCGGGGCTGTGGTCGAAGCCCTGGTCGAGCGAGGCCTTCATGTCTTCGCGATCAATCCAAAGCAGCTCGACCGCTTCCGCGATCGCCACACGGTGGCCGGAGCCAAGGATGACCGGCGAGACGCCTTCGTGCTGGCCGATTCGCTCAGGACAGATCTTTCCGCCTTCCGCCGACTCCATCTGGACGATGCCTGGACCATCCGGATCCGGGAGCTGACCCGCATCGAAGAAGATCTCAAAACGGAGATCAACCGGCTGGCCAACCAGCTTCGTGACCTCTTGCTGCGGTTTTATCCGCAGCTGCTGCGCCTTTGCCCGGCCGCGGACCAGCCCTGGCTCTGGGCTCTGCTCAAGCTGGCCCCGACCCCGGCCAAAGCTCAAAGGCTGCGCCGCGGCAGCATCGAGCGGTTGCTCCATCAGTACCGCATCCGAAAGTGGACGGCCGATCAGGTCCGTACCGAGCTCAAGACGCCCCCTCTGTCCGTCGCCCCCGGCGTCACCGAGGCCACCTCCGCTCATATCGCTCTGCTGCTGCCACGGTTGGAGCTGCTGATGGCTCAGCTCAAACTCTGCTCCAAAGCCGTTGGGACCGCACTGGACGAAAGAATCACTGAGGAAGAACAAAGGTGCGAGCATCGCGACGTCGAAATCATCCTGTCTCTGCCAGGGGCCGGAAGAGTCGTCGCCGCCACGATGCTCGCCGAAGCTTCGCAGCTTCTTGCCCAACGAAATTACCACGCCCTGCGCACCCTCGGCGGTATCGCGCCAGTGACCCGTCAGAGCGGCAAACGGTTGGCTGTCCGCAGACGCTACGGCTGTAACCAACGTCTGAACAATGCCTTCTACCACTGGGCTCGGGTTAGCTCTCAGTGTGATCCCAGGGCCACACACCACTATCAGACCCTGCGTCAGATCGGTCACAGCCACGGCCGCGCCCTGCGCGGTGTCGCTGATCGTCTCCTCGCCATCCTCGTTGCCATGCTCCGTGACCAAACCCTCTACGACGCAACACGGGCCCACGCCCCCAACCCCATCGCCGCATGACGCCAACCAACCTTGACAAACGGTGGAGAGTCCAGAGGGGAGGAGGCGCGCGCCGCGGGAGCGAGAGCGAGGAAAGGATCAGACCCGCGGTCGAGCCCGCATCCGGGCGAGCCGCGGGCCGGTGCGCCGTCAGGCGCAGATCCTGCGCAAGCGCGGAGCGACGTGCTAGCGCCTCTTCCGATGGATTCTCGCGCGCCTCTCTCTCTTGTCCGGCCTCCCGCTGTCCTCCTTCGGCGCGAGCAGGCGGTCGAGCCGCCGGGTCTCGGCGATCTCTGCCGGAACCGGCGGCGTGACGTCCTCGTAGAGCTTGCGCGCCTCCGCTTTCCGGATGGAGCGCTCGGCCAGCCCCCGGACGAGAAGCTCTCGCTCCCTTCCCTGCCCCATCGTGATCGTGAGGCGATCGCCCGGCCGTATTTCCCGGTGCGCCTTGGCGCGGGATCCGTTGACGTCCACCTTTCCTCCCTCACATGCCTCCTTGGCCTGCGAGCGGGTGGGAAAGACGCAGGCGACATCCAGCCAGACGTCGAGCCGAAGGGACTCGAGCGTCCTCTCCCCGGTCACGGCCCCGGGGGTGGAAGGGCCGGGACATGGGCCGCGCGCCAGGCGCGAAATTCCGCCGTTGCCTGCGCCAGCTCTGTCGCGGGACGCGCCAGGAAGTAGCCCTGCGCGGCGAACACCCCTTCCTCCAGACAAACGTCGAGATCGTCGCCGCGCTCAATTCCCTCGGCGATCAGCCCCACCGAAGCGTCACGAGCGACCTGGGCGAGCAGCTTCAAGACCGCTCGCAGGCGCGGATCACTGCCGATCCCGCGGGTGATCCCATAGTCGACCTTGATCCATCGGGGCGAGAGGCCGGCGCAGTAACGGAGTGTCCCGTAGCCCGACGTGATGTCGTCCAACGCCACAGCCACGCCGAGGTCGTGCGGCACGTCGAGCGCGGACTGAAGCGCTTCGAGCGATTCCAGGCGCTCGATCTCGACCAAGTCCAGCGCGAGCCGCGTATAAGGAAAGTCGACCCGCTCCGCCTCCTGGCCGAGGCCGTGCAGCCCGTGGGCTCCCCCGGTCAGAAGCTGCGGGTTGACGTTTAGGAAGAGCATCACGTTTTCCGGCAGGTCCCGGGCCGCCTCCAGAACGCAGACCCAGGAGAAACGCTCGAAGGGAAGCTCGATGCGGAGCGCCTGCGCCGCCGGGAACATCTCCGCCGCCAGATGCACGGTCCCGCCGGCAGAGCGCCCGCGCAGCAGTCCTTCGGCGCCCAGGATCTCTCCGGTGCGAAGCTCGAAGATCGGCTGGAACTCGACGAAGAGCTCCCCAGACTGCAGCACGTCCGCCAGCCAGAGTGCCCGCACCTGGCGAGCGGCCGCGGACAGCGGAGCGAGGTTTCCCACCGCGTCCCATTTGGTCTGGGCCGGATCCTCGGGTGCCACGCGGACCTGGTCGGCCAGGACACCCACGCCCTCCGCCAACTGCGCCAGTAACGCCTCGGCCGAGCGGTCGAGAACCAGCCGCCGCGCGCGGCCATAGACTTGTCCCCGAGCCCAGAGCCGGCCCAGCGCTCGCGAAACGGCGTGTTCGGCCTCCCTCCCGTCCGGACGGACAAAGAGAGCGCGCGCCTTTCGCCAGCGATTCAGCCGGCCGAGAGTCGGGCCGTCCAGAATGCCTTCGGCCCTTGTCACTCCTCTCCCATTGTAACGGCGGTCGGGACCAGGCGAGGGCAGGGAAGAGGCCAAGATCAACACCCGAGGAGGACCCATGGGAGAGCAGCAACTCGACCGCACCGCGGTTCTCGCCGTCTTGAACCAGATTCTGGAGACCGGGCTGGCGGGGGTCGTTGCCTACACTTGAAGCTCGTCGAGGAGCGCTCTTTCTTCCTCGAAGAGTACGCTCGGCAAATGGTCTTCCGGGAAGAGACTCACGTGGGCGGGGTCGAGAAGATGCTGCGTCGGTTGGGCTAGGCCTGTCGTGTCTCTCTTGTCGTCCCCCCAGATCGTCCGGAGCATCGCGGGCCACGGGAGCGTGATCGCGAGGTACCCGCCGCCGACCTTCACCCCCGCCTGGTCCAAGATCTTCGCCTCGACTCCCGGGAGGGGAAAAGTCGACGAGCCGGGACGCGTCGTCGTGATCCCCGGAAGGGGCGTGATCAAGATCGTCCCGGTCTCCGTCAGCGATCGCGGGGAGGTTGTCCTGGAGCGGGTGGTCTCTACGGAGGAAGGAGCCCTTCGGGTTGCTCTGCACTGGCCGCGGGGGTGTTTCCGCTCACTTCTTGCGCAGTCGGCCGCTCCCTCTCCGTCTGGAAGCGGGGCGTCTCCCACGTCGACGGGGTCAGAGACTCCACAGCGGAGGTCCCGGAAAAACCCAACTTGCTCGATGGTGCGTTTGCATTACTTGATTCGCCCCGGCCTTCGTCATAGCCTTCGCATCAAAACAGGCTCCGTACGACGCAACAACAACGCCATCGCCAGGGTCAGTCCGCAATCCGGATGCAGGTCTTCCGCCACTGAAACTGCGTCGATCGGAGGTCGAGAACCGAAGCGGGGGAGGCTCAAGAGAAGGTCGGAACCGAAAGGGAGGAGGCTCTAAAAATGGCAAGTGCTGCTGGAACATCCCCGGGGGCCGCCGAAGTGAGCATCAGTCGATGGTGGCGCGTGGTGGGCGGACTCATGATGAATCTGGCGCTGGGATCGCTCTACGCTTGGAGCGTTTTCGTCGCGCCTCTGGAAAAGGAGTTCGGGTGGAAGCGGGCGGACACCTCCATGGTGTTCACCTGGGCCGTCGTCGTGTTCGCCATCAGTTTCATCATCGCGGGGCGGCTGCAGGACAAGTTGGGTCCGTTCAAGGTCTCGATGGTGGGCTGCATCCTTCTGACCGTGGGCTTCCTGGCCTGCGCCAAGACCGACAGCCTGACGTACCTGATTCTCTGCTTCGGTGTGATTGTCGGAATCGGTAACGGTTTCGGCTACGCGACTCCAATCCCGGTCATGGCGAAGTGGTTCCCGGACAAGCGCGGCCTGGCCGTCGGCCTGGCCGTGGCCGGCTATGGCGGCGGGTCGGCCATCTTCGGGCCCATGGCCAACCTGTGGCTCATCCCGACGTACGGCTGGCGCACCACATTCACCGTCCTGGGCGCTGTCTTCTTCGTGATGACCCTCCTCGGAGCGTTCCTGCTCAAGAATCCTCCGGCCGGGTACCGCCCGCCGGGCTGGACGCCCGCCCCTGCGTCCAAGGCGGCGGCGACCACCCATGACTTCACCCCGGGCCAGATGCTGCGCACCCCCGCCTTCTATTTCATGTGGATCGCGTACGCGCTGGGCACCTCGGCGGGGCTGATGGTCATCAGCCAGCTCGTCCCGTTCGCCAAGAGCGTGGGTATTGCGGGCGCGGCGCTCTCCACCCTCACTCTCGTCATCGGCGCCACGGGCAACGCCTCCGGCAGGATCCTCTCGGGCTGGATGTCCGACGCCCTCGGGCGCTTGAACGTCCTGCGGCTGATGATCGGCATCTCGGCGGTCGCCATGCCGATTCTCTACTTGACCGGCAGCAATGTGGCCTTGCTCTACGTCATGGTCTTCGTTGTCTACTGGTGCTACGGCACGCAACTGTCGGTGAATGCCTCCACGACCTCCGACTTCTGGGGCACGAAGAACGCCGGCATCAACTACGGCCTGCTGTTCACGTCCTGGGGAGTGGCGGGCATCATCGGGCCGCGGATCGGCGGCAAGCTGTTCGACATAAACAAAGACTACAAGGCGGCGTTCTACACCGCCGGGGTCCTGGCGGTCGTCGCGCTCCTGGCTGAACTCATGGCGAGGCGGCCGACGCCTCCGGCGACGGCGAACGCGTAGCGGGTGCGCGGCTAATGATCGATTTCATCAGGATGGCGACCGGCGCCTTCACGAGCGTGACATACTTTCGAGTTTCCCTCCGGAGGCGGCGCCCTCTCCGCGGGGAAAAGGCTTTCCCACGACCAACAGGAGGTGCAAATGGCTGACGCGACGTTTCCGAAACACAAAGTCCTCGACTGGCCGGCGGTCCCGATCCCGACACCGGACGAGGTCTACGCGGGTCTGACGGACCAGGCCAAGGAGTATCCCCTTTCCCTGGAGGTGCAGCTCCGGCAGAGCGAGAACTTCAAGAAACCCGAGTGCTTGACGACGGTCCGGGTCCTCGATTTGAGCAAGGGGATGATCATCGGCAACTGGTGCTCGTCGATGCTCTCGGAGTTGGGCGCCGACACGATCAAGGCGGAGCCCCCGGCCGGCGATCCGCTCCGCTGGCAGACGCCCTTCGGCCGCAAGGAGTACATGTTCAAGGACGTCGAGACGGGCGAGCCGATCGGCCTCCACTTCCTCCATGAGATGCGCAACAAGCAGTCCATCACGCTCGATCTCGAAAAGGAAGAGGGGCGCGAGCTCTTGAAGAAGCTCGTCGTCCACTGCGATGTCTTGATCGAGAATTACCCGCCAGGACAGTTCGACGCCTGGGGAATCGGCTATCGACAGCTGAAAGAGATCAACCCCCGGCTCGTCTATACCTGGGTGGGGCAGAAGGGCCAGTGGGGACCGTCCAAGGACAAGCCGGGCAACCTGGACCCGACGGCGCAGGCGTCCTGCGGGTTCGTCCACGGCACGGGCCTCCCGAAAGAGTTCGGCGGACGGCCCACCCGCTCGGCCATGTGGATGGCGGACCACGTCGGCGGCACATCGGCAGCCATGGGAATCCTGGCCGCGCTCATGTATC
The DNA here is from genome assembly GCA_041481715.1 of Thermoanaerobaculia bacterium. Taxonomy (GTDB): domain Bacteria; phylum Acidobacteriota; class Thermoanaerobaculia; order UBA5066; family Gp7-AA6; genus DATBFU01. The sequence continues at coordinate 12,662 of JBGPCK010000071.1, forward strand.
GCGACAAGGTCTCGGGCAAAGGCCAGTTCGTGGAAGCGACGGCAGCCGAAGGGGTCATCCGGATCCTGGATTACAACTGGGCCTGGTACGGGTTCGACGGCAGCATCCGGCCTCGCTACGGCAACTGGGACCTCGCGATCAATATCTACGCCGTCAACCCCTGCAAGGACGGCTACTTCATGGTGGGCGGAGGACACGACCGCCTCTGGTACCGGATCTGGCGGACGGTTGGCCAGACGCGTTCCGACCTGGAGGACGAGATCCTGGATGACAAGAGCCTGCGTGTGGTCGTGGCGCGGCTTCCGCACTTGAAGCAGGTGAAGACCTACACGGTTCTCGCCGATTGGCAGAAGGACTTTTCCCGGGCGGAAGCCATGAAGGAGTTGCTCGCCCAGCAGGTCGCCTCCGGCGGCGTGAACTACATCGACGAGGTCGCCGAGGACCCTCACTTCAAGTACCGCGGACACGTGGACCAGATCGATGACCGGCTCTACGGAAAGGTCCTCTACGGCACGACGCCCTTCCTGGCGCATAAGGCTCCGGGCCGCCTGAAATGGATCGGCCGGCCGCTCGGATACGACAACGAAGAGGTCTACCTGAAGCTGCTGGGACTTGGGCCGACGGACGTTGCCGGGCTCAAGAAGCGCGGCGTGGTCTAGGCAGGAGGAACACAAGATGGCAACCGCACCCGATTTCGAAACCTATTGTCAGCAGCTCTTCGACCACAAGACAGCGGCCGGTAAGCCGGAGGTGCTGAAGGGCTATCGCGTCCTATCCTGCACGCAGTACATCCTCGGTCCCTCCTGCGCGAGCTATCTGGCCGAGCTGGGAGCCGAGGTCATCAAGATCGAGGCGCCCAGACGCGGCGAGCCGATGCGTCACACGACTCCGTTCAACGAGCCGTTGCTCTACCCGCTCTCCCGCTGGGTTCCGGAGGCGGGCACGGGCCTGGGCTTCTTCGGGGCCAACCCCAACGAGGAGTTCGTCAGCCTCGACTTCCATCGGCCGGAGGCGAGGCAGGCCATGCTGGAGCTCGCGGCAAAGTCGGACGTGATGGTCCAGAACTACCGGCCGGGGACCTTCGACCGCTGGGGGATCGGGTATCAGCACATGTCCAAGGTCAACCCCCGCCTCGTCTACCAGTGGCTGGGGGGATTCGGCGGCTGGGGGCCGGGACGCGTCCGGGCCTCTTACGACATCCTGGGTCAGGCCATGGGCGGCGCCTTCGGGATCACCGGCGAAGCCGCGGACCGGGGTGGGACGCCAGCCAAGCACACGATCTGGCTGGCGGACTACTGGGGCGGCATGATGGCCGCCGTCACGATCCTCGCGGCTCTCTACTGGCGGGACAACGTCTCCGGCGAAGGGACCTTCATCGAGTACTCGCAAGTTCATGGCGTCACGCGGCAACTCGAGTCCGCCCTGCCGCTCTATGGCAGGTACGGTATCCGGCGGGAACGCTGGGGTAACTGGGACACGGAGCTTTCCGTGCACGGGATTATCCAGTGCGGCAAGTCCTCCTATCCGGATTCCAAGAACCCTCAGGAGGCCGAAGTCGGCTACATCCTCGTCAGCGCTCACACGGACGAGGACTTCAAGAAGCTCTGCGACGTCATTGGAAAGAAAGACCTCGCCACGACGTACGCCAAGCACGACGACCGCGTCAAGGCGGAGAACCAGACAATCCTCTACGACGCGCTCGAGGTTTGGGCCAAAGACAAGACCAAGGAAGACGTGGCCACGCTGCTGGATAAGGCCGGCATCAACAACCAGCCCGTTTGGAACGCCAAGGAAGTCTCCGAGCATCCGCATTGGAAGATGCGCGGTTCCGTTCAGTGGATCGACGATCCCTTCTACGGCGACATCCACCATCAGGGTCCGGCCTTCAAGATGTCCGAGACGCCGCCGCGTATCAAGTGGGCGCTCAAGCCTGTCGGCGCCGACAACGAGAAGGTGTACGGCCGGCTCCTCGGGTGGACGAAGGACAAACTGGCCAAGATGGAAGAGGCGGAGGTGATTTGAAATGATCAAACAAGGGTTGGTGCTCACTTGCACCAAGTGCTCCACGAAGAACTTCCTCGATCCCTACCCGTTCTGGAACTTCAGCGGCAACACGAAGTGCGCCACTTGCGACACCCTCTATGCTGTGACGTTCGTCAAAGGCCAGCAGGTGAGCGGGCCCACGGTTTCCTCCGGGAAGGCCGACCTGCTGCCGGGCTACGCCGAGGACAAGAGCGGCGCGGCGGTCACCGGCGAAGGCAAGATCCGGCCGGCTCCGCAGTCGCGGCCCGATCCCTTCACCGGGCAGCAGAAGCAGGTCACGAAGAGCCTCCGGGGCAAGCCGTTGAGCGGCAGTCGTCTCAAGAAGGAAGATCTGGTGGGCAGCCGGGCCAAGTTCATCGCGGACCTGCACAAGGTCTGAGAGGAGACAAGACGTGGTTGAAACCGAAAAAGGAAAGGGAGCCTCGACC
>JBGPCK010000072.1:0-15075 GCA_041481715.1 Thermoanaerobaculia bacterium
AGAACGGGGAGGAGCCCACGACACCGGACGACAGCGCACAGTAGATTTCTCAACGAGTTAGCGCATCGTACCGGTCGTGAGATTCCGTCCGTTGTCGTCAAGACACGGAGAAAACACGGAGAATCTGGCGAATCAACGCCGGCTCAGGAGCGTCATCTCAAAGTCGACTCGAGAGGAAAAGTGCCGATAGCGGTCGCCGGACCGGCGGGATCGAGCCTTGTCAGAGGGTTCGCGTCTTCCAAACACAGATTTTTCACCAGTTACGACGTGCGGACAGTCTCAACCCCTGACCAAGTCCACGCCTGCCAGATGATGACCAAGGTGCAAACAGTTTCGATCGTTGCGAAGAACAAGTACTCAGGAAAAGCGGGCGGTCTACCCCATCCGAGCAGAGGCGCAACGAAGGTCAGAAAACCGTTGACAAGGGTCAAAACGCCACCCGCGATGATATTCGCTACCCGGTTCGCTCTAAACGGAAGCAGTCGACACGCGAGAATCATGGCGATGGGTATTTCCATCAAGACCGCTGAACCCATCAGAGCCCATTGGGGGAGAGGCTCGAATGAATTTGGACGGCCAGCAATAGCGAACAGGGCAACAACGTCCGCATACAGGTAGTTCAATAACGCGAAGAGCCACAATAGAGACAGCCGCTCCTTTGTGTCATGCATATCAACCTCCTACGGAATATCCCCCGACCCTCTCGTTCCATTCGCCGCGGGACGAACGCGGGGCTCCGTCCTCACTCCGATCGCAGCGCTTGGATGACGTCCACGCGCGACGCACGGACGGCGGGCAAGAGCGACGCGAGGATCGCCGCGGCCGCTAGAAGCGCAGCCGCTCCGGCGATCGGGAGCACGCCCGGCATCTGAGCCACGCCGAACAGCCGGCTCGCGACCCAGGCCAGTGCGATCCCGCCGAGGCCGCCGACCAGGATTCCCGCGGCGGCGATCGCAGCGCCCTCGCCGAGGACACCGGTCCTGAGCTGGCGCGGCTCGCATCCGACCGCGAGCCGGATGCCGAACTCACGGGTCCGAGCGCCCACCGAGAACGCCAGCACGCCCGCGACGCCGACGACCGCGATGAGCAGCGCGATGCCGCCGAATGCCGAGAACACGAACGCGTTCAACCGCTGCGGCGTCAGCACCTGGGTGCGAACGTCCTCGAGCGTCGCCGGCCGCTCGACCGCCTGGTCGGTGGAGATGTCGTGGAGGGTACGCGTCACGGCCGGGACGAGCGCGTAGGGATCGGCTGCGGCGCGGACGAACAGGCGGCTCGGCTCCCCGAACTGCCGCCACGGGAGGTACACCGTCATTGTCGGCACCTGCACGACGTTCTCGTCGTCCACGTCGGCGACGACGCCGACGATGCGGCTCGGCCGGGACTCCATGCCGGTGCGGCTGTCGAGCCACAGGTGCCGGTTGACCGCTTCGCCGTTCCGGAAGAGTCGCTGCGCCACGCTCTGGCTGACGATAGCGACCGACTCGGCGTCTGGACGGTCGTGGTCCGTGAAGTCGCGGCCCGCGACGATCGGGACACCGAGCACAGCGAAGAATCGAGGCGAGACGGGCCGGAACATGCATGTCGGGTTCTCCTCGCCGCTGGCGGGCTGGTACCCCTCGAACCCGAACTGGAGCTTCAGGATGGAGCTCCACGCGTCGCGCCAGGGCACGACCATCCCGGACGCGACGCCCTCCACACCCGGCAGCGCGCCGATCCGCCGCGTGGCTTCCTGGAAGAAGTTCTCGGTTGCTTCGCCGCCGGCGCCGGGCGCGGGCGGCGGGACGTCGACCGCCAGGACCTGCCGCATGTCATAGCCGGTGTTCGCCGTCGACATCGCATTCAACGCCGCGACCAGCATGCCGGCGCCCACGAGCAGCAGGAAGGAGCACGCGATCTGCGTCGTCGCGAAGATCTTGAGACGGCGATTCGTGCCCGGTGTGATCCGCAGGCTGCCGGCGGCGGGGCCCACAGCGCTCGACCGGTCGGAGGAGGGGAGCCGTGGCACGTAAGCGAGGAGCACCGCCGCCACCAGCGCGAGTCCCGCCCCGAGGCAGAGCACGCTGGTGTCCACCGTGGCCTCCAGCGCGCGGACGGAGAAGCGCGCGGCATAGCGGGCCGCCACGGCCACGAGCGGCCTCGCGAGCAGCAGGCCGAGCGCGGCACCCGCGACGCAGAGGACGAGGCTCTCTGCGAGCAGGGTGCGCCGGAGCGCACCCCGACTGGCGCCGAGCGCGGCGCGAACCGCGAGCTCGGATTCGCGGCGGACCGACCGGCCCAGAATCAGGTTGGCGACGTTCGAGCACGCGATCACGAAAACGACCGCCGCCGCCGCCAGGAGCAGCAGGAGGATCGCCCGTGCGGGCGACGCGAGCTGGTCGCGGAGCGTCTTGACCTCGAGCCCGACCCGGGCGCCCGTGGAGTACGACTCCGGGTGGGCGTGCACCATCGACGCGTGGACGGCCTTCAGCTCGGCTCGGGCCCCTTCCAGCGTGGCGCCCGGCGCGAGCCGCCCGAAGAGCTCTGTCATACGGTGCCAGCGTTCCTTCTGCATCGTCGCCCCGAGGTGGTGCGGACTCGTCACGATATTCGCGATGATCTCCGTCTCGGCCGGGTAGGGCACCGACGGCTCGAGGACGCCGACGACCGTCGCGTTGCCGGGACCCAGACGAATGACCTTGCCGACGACGGACGGATCGGCGTGGAGCACCGTCGTCCAGAACCGGTGAGTCAAAACCGCGACGGGCGCCGCCTTCGGCCCGTCGTCGCCGGAATTGATCAGCCGCCCGAGGGCCGGGCGAAGCCCCATGACGTCGAAGAACGATCCGTTGACCACGCCTGCCGTCACGACGCGAGGCTCCCCGCCGAACCCGATCAGCGTGAAGTCGACGGTGGAGAAATCGCCGAACGCGGAGATCGACTTCACGCGCGACTCGAGGTCGCCGATCTCCGGCATCGAGAAGGTGAGGTCCTCCGTCCCGATGCCCCGGGCGGTCTGGCGGATGTAGAGCAGCCGATCCGCATCCCGATTGACGAGCGGACGCAGGAGCACGCTCCGAACGACGCTGAAGATCGCCGCATTGGCGCCGATGCCGAGCGCGAGCGTTACGACCACGGTGATGGCCAGTCCCCGGGTGCGCAGAAGAGAACGCAGGCCGATTCGCATTTCCTGGAAGAGCAACAGCATGGCGTCGGACCAGCGGCTGTGCCAGACCCGATGCATCGAGTCGCGGACGGCCGCCATGGACCCGAATTCCTCGAGGGCGGCTTGCCGGGCGGATTGTGGATCCTCGCCACGCTCGATCCGTTCCCGAATGCTCAGCTCCAGAGCGCTGCGGATTTCGTCCTCGAAGTCGCGGTCGTCGGGTCGCATGGCTACTCCTCGCCGGCCGGTACGGGGTTCATGATTTGGCCGATCGCGCGGACGAGCCGGGACCAGCGGTCCTGCTCGCGGATCAGCTGGGCCCTTCCGGAGGGTGTGAGACGGTAGAACTTCGCCCGCTGATTCGCCTCGCTCACTCCCCACTCGGACTTCAGCCATCCCCGCTTCACGAGCCGGTGCAGGGCCGGGTAGAGCGAGCCGGTCTCGACCCTGAGCAACTCCTCCGACTGCCGGCGGATGGCCTGGCCGATCCCGTGGCCGTGCCGAGGCCCCCACCGGAGGGTCCGCAAGATGAGCATGTCGAGGGTGCCCTGGAGGAGCTCAAGGCGCGGATCGTCGGAGGTCCTGGTCATTGTCGTAGACCGTCTACTACCCTGTACGTAGAACGTCTACGGCTTGTTTCAAGCGGGCGCCAAGTGCGCCATATGGCGGCGGTCCATAGCTGCCGAAGGCAGCGCGGGCAACAAGAGCATTTCTGGGCATCGCACGATCTCGACCTTTCTGCGCTACGACATCGCCTCCGAGGAAGACAAGCGAGAAGGCGTTCCGGAAGGTCGAGGCGCGCATCGCGGCGGAGGCTGGCAAGCCTCTGACGTGGTCCCGCTCCGCAAACACGGAGAAAAACGGAGAATCGGGGGTCCGAGGCGGGGGAGGGGTCCGCTAGGTCCTCGGAAGAATTGGTGCGCCCGGCGCGATTCGAACGCGCGACCTTTAGCTCCGGAGGCTAACGCTCTATCCAGACTGAGCTACGGGCGCAAAGAACGGCCGACTTGGGGTGAGTGGAGGGATTCGAACCCTCGACATCCAGATCCACAGTCTGGCGCTCTAACCGGCTGAGCTACACCCACCGCGGGCCGCGCAGTTTAACCCCACGGGCCGGGGGGGTCAAACCTGGACTTCCGGCATGATTGGCGGGAGAGAGAACCGTTGACCGCCGACTTTTCGATCCTTTTCCTGACGCTGCGGATCGCGGCGGTGTCGACCCTCGTCATCCTGCCCTTCGGGATCGGCGCCGCGTGGGTCTTGGCGCGGCGACGCTTTACGGGCAAGAGCGTCATCGAGACCGCGCTGACCCTTCCGCTTGTGCTCCCGCCTACGGCCGTGGGTCTCGTTCTCCTGGAGCTGCTGCGCCGCTCGGGGCCGCTCGGACGGCTGCTCGACCGCGCCGGGGTCGAAGTTCTCTTCACGTGGAAGGCCGTCGCCCTTGCCACCGCCGTGATGTCCTTCCCGCTGCTTGTCCGCCCCACGCGCGCCGCCTTCGAGGAGATCGACCCGCGGCTGCCGGGCCTGGCGCGGTCACTCGGCCGAGGGCCGTGGTTCGTCTTCACCCGCATCACGCTTCCGCTGGCCTGGCGGGGGATTGCCGCGGGCGTGCTGCTCGCCTTCTCGCGCGCCCTCGGAGAGTTCGGCGCCACGATCATGGTTGCCGGCAACATTCCGGGGCGCACCCAAACGCTGGCCCTCGCGATCTTCCACCGCACGCAGATCGGCCAGGACGCCTCGGCGCTGCGCCTGGTCGGACTCACGGCGGCGGTTGCATTTGCCGCGGTGTGGACGACGGAGTTTCTCGAGCGGCGCCGCCGTGGCATCCGGGCCGCATGATCGAGCTCGACGTTTCGCTTTCGCTGGCGGCTTTCCGTCTCGAGGTGACGGCGCGTCTGGAGGGCAAGGCAGTCGCGGTCCTGGGCCCCTCCGGATCGGGCAAGACGTCGCTTCTCGAGACCATCACGGGCCTGCGCCGCGGCGCCCGCGGGCGCGTCGTCGTGGACGGCATGACGCTTTCCGACAGCGATCGCGGCGTGTCGCTTCCTCCGGAGAGCCGGCGGATCGGATACGTCCCGCAAGACGCTCTCCTCTTTCCGCATCTCGACGGGCGGGGGAACTTCCTGTTCGGAGTGGCGCCGGGGCGGCTGGACGGCCGCACGCAGGAAGAGATCATCACGATTCTCGAGATCGGCTCGCTTCTCGATCGCTTTCCCGCCACGCTTTCAGGAGGAGAGCGCCAGCGCCTGGCGCTCGCTCGAGCGCTCGCGACGAAGCCGAGGTTGCTGCTGCTCGATGAACCGCTCGCGGCCGTCGACGTGGAGATGAAGGAACGGATCCTGCCCTACCTGCTGCGGGTGCGCGACGAGATGCGGACTCCGTTTCTTTACGTCACACACAACGCCGGCGAGGCGCTGCTGCTGGCGCGTGAGGCGCTGCTCTTGCGCGCGGGGAAGCTCGAGGCCATCGGCCCGGCCGCCGAGGTCCTGGCGTCGCGGCGGCTCGAGTCGGTCGACCCGCTGGCGAGCTTCGACAATCTCTTCGACGGCGTGCTCGAGGCAGACGCGCAGGCTCCGGGCACGGGACGGCTCGCGATATCGGGCGCGGCAAAGCTCGTCGTCCCTGTCTCTTCCGGAGCGCCGCTCGGGCGGTCGGTTTATTCGATCAAGCCCGAGGACGTGCTTCTGTCGACCCACCCGCTCGAGCACGTCTCGGCGCGCAATGTGCTCGAGGGAGCCGTCGAGGGCATCGACCGGATCGATGGAGACGCAATCGTTCGAGTGACTGCGGGCGGTCTGGCGTGGCGGGCTCACGTCACCACGGCGGCGGTCTCGGAGCTCGAGCTCTCCGCCGGGCGGCGGGTCTGGATCGCCGTGAAGACACAGGCCTTTCGGCGCCTGCGCTGAAGTCCGCATCGCCGGCTCCGTGTGCTAGCTTGCCGGCGTTGAAGAGACTCGCACTCGTTCTGACGTGGCTGTCGCTCGCCGCGGCCTGCGGGCGCAATGAGACAACCCAGCCGCAGCCTACTGCCCGCGCCGCCGAGAGGCCGGCTCCGGCCGTCGAGTCCTCCGACGTCACCTTGCGCGGCAGGCGCTCGCCCGGCGGCCGCGCGCCGGTGCTCTGGATCGGGCTCGACGGGTTGGACTGGGAGCTGCTCGACCGGCTTTCGGCAGAAGGCGCGATGCCGAACTGGAAGAAGCTAACAGCCGATGGGTTCTCGGCCTCGCTCGAGAGCTACCACCCGCTGATCTCGCCGATTCTGTGGACGACGGCGGCGACGGGGATGACGCCCGACGTCCATCGGGTTCTGGATTTCCAGGAAGTCGAAGCGAAGACCGGCCGCAAGGTCCCGATCTCGGGATACTCGCGCGCCGTGCCGGCGGTCTGGAACCTGGCCTCGGCAGCGGGACGCAAAGTGGGCGTCGTCGGCTGGTGGGCGACGCATCCGGCGGAAGAAGTCGGCGGTTTCTTCGTCACCGACCGGGCGAGCCCGATCCTCTTCGACCGGTTGCCGCTTTCGGGCGCCGCTTTCCCGGCGTCCCTCGAGCCCGGTGTGGCCCAGGTGGCCGCGCGCGACGGGCATGTGACGGCGGAAGATCTGGCGCCCTATCTCGATGCGCCGGCCTCCGAGATTTCTCAGGCACTCTCCAGCGGCGAGGGAATGACGAATCCGATCGATGCCCTCTCGCGCATCCTCGGCGCGACGCGAGTGACGCAGCGCGTTGCGCGGGACCTCTACGACCGCGTCTTCCCGGATCTGACGGCGATCTATTTCGAGGGCACCGACGAAGTGGGCCACGTCTTCGCGCCGTTTACACCGCCCAAGCCCGATTGTCCGTCCGTGTCGGGGGCGGACTTCGCCAAGTACCGGCGCGTCGTCGAGACCTACTACGCCGTGATCGACCGGATCCTCGGCCAATGGATGCGCCGCGCCGAGGAGGACGGGGCGACGCTCCTCGTGCACTCGGATCACGGCTTCAAGTGGGGCGCGGACCGGCCTTGCGGCCTCGCCTCGGGCAACTGGAGCACGGCCGCTTTCTGGCACCGTCCGAATGGCGTCCTCGCGGCGTGGGGCAAAGGCGTTCGGCGTTCCGCGGGTCGGAGCCGGGCGAGCCTTTTCGACGTCGCTCCGACGGTGCTCGCTTTGGAGAGTCTGCCGGCAGACCGCCGGATGCCGGGCTCGCCCATCGGGGCGGCGTTCTCGGGTCTTACGGTACTTCCGAAGAAGGACGAGATCTCGGGCCTGACGGTGCGTCGGGTCGCCGCTACGGCGATGTCGGCAGAGCAGTCGACCGAATATGCGAAGAAGCTCCTCGCGCTCGGCTACCTCTCGCCGGGGGAGGCGGCGCCGCTGGCCCCGATCGGCGGCGACCGGCCCGGCATGACGGAGGGCGCCTGGAACAACCTCGGGATGTACTACCGGGAAACGCGCCGGGACTTCACCGCCGCCCGTGCGGCGTTCGACGAGTCGTTGAAGCTGCGGCCCGACTACTACTCGCCGATGTTCAACCTCGCCGTGCTGTACCGCGAGAAGGGGGAAATGCGCGCCGCCGAGGACTGGCTCTTCCGCTCGCTGGCGGCGTTGAAGAGCGACCCGTCGGTCGCGATCGCGGGCTGGGCACGCGAATATCAGAGTCACGGCAAGATCGAGGCGGCGAGGTCGCTGCTCGACCGGGCGGCAAAGACCTACCCCGACGACGAGACCGTCGCCCGGGAACGCGCGCTCCTGCTCTACCGGAGCAAGGACTGCCGTGGCGCCGTCGGGGCTCTCTCGCGTTTCGAGGCGACGTCGGCCGATTCGCAGACCTTGAACGACCTGGCCCTTTTCGAGACGTGCCTCGCCGACCGCGATGCGGTCATTCGCCTGCTCGAGCGGTCGCTGGCGTTGAAGCCCGATCAGCCGGAGGTCGCGCGGTCCTTAGAACGGGTGCGCGCGGCCGACTGAGAACTGCCTGGGAGGCGCGGGGCGATGCCCCTCAGAGTGCATGAGTGCGTGCCTGACCCTGTCATCCCCCCTGAGAGTGCATGAGTGCGTGCCTGACCCCTCTCACTTCTTTGCCGGGGGGTTTTCGGCGAGAGACCGGAGATCGATTCGGGCCAGGGCGTAGGAGGAGCGGGCGCGGTCGCCGTAGACGATCAGGCGGACGGGCCCCTCGTTCTCGGGCAGCGGTCCGGCGCCGGTCTCCGCGACGAGGAACACGCGGGAATCGGCCCGGTGCATGATCAGCTCGCCGACCGAAAAGACGACCGTGTAGCCGTCGCGCGCGGCCACGACGACGACCGACGGCGCGAGCCGGCGCTGCGCCGCCATGCTCTTCGTGTCGAGGCCATTCTTCTCGAGCACTTCGAGGAGGGAGAGGCCGTGGTAGACGGTCACGTTGCCCTGCGCATCCTCCAGGCGGGCATCTTGGCGGTCCGCGCCCAGCAGCGACTCCGGTGCGATCGCTCGATCCGGCGATCCTGGGATCCGAAGTGTCGGAGGGGGTGATGCGGCGCGGGCGGCAACGGTGAGCGACAGCAGAACGGCGGCGAGGCTCGAGTGTTTTCGCATGGCACAAATGATAAGGCCGGGAGCCCGCGAAGGCTCCCGGCCGAAACGACGCTGAGAAACGAGGCTAGAAGGAGAAGATCGCCGAGACGAAGAACCTTCGCGGCTGAGCGTAGGACGTCGGCCGCCCGAGGTTCGGGTTTGCGATCGAGGGATCCACCGGAAGGGAAGTACAAGTGTCGGTACAGGCGTCCTGATCCACGGTGAGTGCAGGCTGACTGTTGAACAAGTTCAAGACGCGGCCTTCGATTCGCAGTGTCGAGGGCCCGATCGGGATGTCCTGAGACACCGAAAGGTCGAAATTCGTCCAGGTCGGCATGGTCCGGCTGCCGGCCTTCTCGAGGTAAACGTAGTCGGTCCCGTAAACCGGGTCGATGCCGCGCATCTCCCAGGGCCGGCCGCTCTGGACGCGCAGGAACCCGCCGATGTTGGTGTTGGTCGGGAGCCGGTAGGTCGCGAAGACCTTTCCGACGTGCGTGCGATTACCGATCAGGGTGCCCTTGCGGTTGGGAGTCTCGACGTACAGGAAAGGGCCGTCCTCGATGTAGGAGGACGAGTAGAAAAGCTGCGTCGCGTAGTCGAGGTCCCAGTTTCCCGTCAGACGCGAGAGCGTGTAGGAGACGTCCATCGTCCAATTCTGGCCGTACGCCTTGCGGACCTGGAATGTGATCGCCTTGTACTTACGGAAGCCGGGGATGTTGCCGTAGCGGAAATCGCTCGGCCCATCGACTTCATTGTTGCGGTCCGTCACGCCGAAGTCCTCGATCACGTCTTTTGTGTAGCGGAGGATCCCTGAGATCTCCGCCGACCATCCCGGAGCGAGTGGGCGGGCGTAGCCGAGAGAGAGCTCGTCGGTAAAAGTGGGGTCGATGTTCGGCTCCACGATCTTGCCGGTGTTGTTGGAGCGCGTGGTCGAGAAGCCTTGCGCGCCTGTGACGAAATTGAAGTAGGTGTCGGTGCGGAACAGGCGGATCGGCGCCGCGGACCGCGCAAAGGACTGGTTGTCCATGTTGTCGTACCGCGCGTAGTTGACGTAGACCTTGTCGTGGGCGTTCGGATCAACCTCGTAGGCGATGCCGGCGCGCGGCTGGATCTGCTTGGAGATCGGGAAGACGTATTGATCCTTGTAAGTGCAGGCTCTCGGGTCGTGCGTGGGATCCGTGCAGGGGAGCAGGTCGTCGTTGGGAACGGTGACGTCGCCCCGGACGAACGTGAACTGGCCGTTGTCATTTGGAATGAACGTGTCCTTGTTGAGCAACACGCCGATATTGACCGTCAGGCGGTTCCACGTCGCCTGGTCCTGCGCGAAGATGCCGAGCGTGCGGCCCCGCGAAATCTGCGCCGGCTGGTCCGGCGAGAAGCGCGCCCGGTAGCAGGGTGCGGTCTGCCCGGGAACGGTGTCTCCATTGGCGTCCTTCTCGCAGTTCGAGCTCGTTGACCGTGTGATCGAGCCCCATCCGTTGGCGATGCGCTTCAAGTCTTCCTTATTGTCGCTGTAGTAGAGACCGGCCTTCGCCTCGTGCGAGGCTCCCCCGAACCGGGCCAGATAGGTCCCGGTCAGGCGGTACTCGTCGCGCCGGAAGCTGTCGTCGTTGATGGCGAGCGGATTGACGCCGAAGCAGCTGATGCTGCCGGGAGGGCACCAGTAGCCCACATTGGCCGGGTTTGCCGCATCGAAGGCGGGCTGGAAGCCGATCGCGAGGGCGGGCGCGGCGCCACTCGGGTAGTCGTTGTGGTTGTACTTCGCCTCCAGGCTGAAAGTCGGGGTGGCCGTCCAGAACCACGAGAGCACCCCGACGCGATCGATCTCCTTCGGGATGTCGCCGGTCGAAGCGGTGTCGAGATTGATGTCGGCGTTGGTCTGGTCGATGCCGCGGTAACGGAAGGAGGCGTCGATCAGCTGGTTCGAGGCCGGAGTGGCGGTCAACTTCAGGAAGTACTCGTCGATGGTCAAGGCGGAGTCCGGAAGGGCTCCGGTCGGATTGACCCGGTCCGTCTCGTTCGCGCGGTAGTAGTTGAAGGAGCCGTAGGCGAACAGGTGGTCCTTCCAGAGGGGCCCCCCGACGCCGACTCCCGGCCGGAAGCGCTCGGTCTTCGTCTGCAGGTTCGGGTCCTTGCTGTCCGCGACGAACGAGGCGGGCTGATACTCCACCCGAACGTCGCCGTGGAGGTCGTTGGTTCCCGACTTCGTGACGCCGTTGACGACGAATCCGCCGGTCCGGCCGTACTCGGGAGAGACGCCGGCACGCGTGATGTTGACCTCCTGGATATCGAGCTCCGCGAAGTCCTGGTAGAGATCGCCGAAGAAGGGGTTCGTCACGTTCACGCCGTCGTAGAGATAGGTGTTGTCCTGGCGTCCTCCGCCGGCGTTTATGCCGACGTTCGTGTTCGAGATTGCCACTCCGCTGTCGATGACTCCGGGGGCGAGCACGAACGTCCCGCTGAACGTGCGCTCGAGCGGCAGCTTCTCGAGGGTGTCCCGCGTGGTCACCTGAGACAGATCTGTCGACTTCGTGTCGACCAGGGGCGTCGCCGCGGTGACGGTCAGGGCCTCACTCGCCGTGGCGCGCATCATGGGGCGCACCTCGGTGTCCTTGGTGAGCCCGACGATGACCTCCTGCTGGAAGGTGGCCAGTCCCTGCAGCTCCGCCTTGAGCTGGTACGTACCGGGGATGAGGTTCTGGAAATTGAAGACGCCGTCCGAGCGCGTGGTCACCGAACGTCCGAGCGGCATCTGTGGCCCGGAGATCGTCACGAGGACGCCCGGCAGCGGCGCGCCGTTGCCGTCGAGCGCGACGCCGGAGACCGAGCCTGTTGTCTGGGCGAGCACGATGGGAGCGGCGAGCAGAGCGATACCGAAAAGGAAGAACAGGGAACGCAATCGCATGAATCTCTCCCTTCAATGACTCGAATCGTTCGAATAGCTTGAATCGAGCGAATCTTATACGTGTTCGAGCCGCGTTAAGTCCTCGAAAGTTTCGCGACGGCGAGCGAGTCGTGGTGTGCCATTTTCGACCAGCACTTCGGCGGCACGAGGGCGGAAGTTGTAGTTTGACGACATCGCAAAGCCGTAGGCTCCCGCGTCGCGAATCGCAAGAAGGTCGCCTTCCCGCGGCTCTCCAATCTCGGCGTCTCGCTGGAAGAAGTCGCTCGTTTCACAGACAGGGCCTACGACGTCCGCCGTGAAGATTTGTCCTCTGGAGGGGGCAACCGATTCAATCGGATGGATAGCCTGATAGAGCGCGGGGCGGATGAGGTCGTTCATGCCCGCGTCCGTGACGACGAAGTTTTTGTCGCGCTCTCGCTTGACGTAAAGGACCCGCGTAATCAGCGCCCCCGCAGGCCCGGCGATCGCGCGTCCCGGCTCCACCAGAACTCGGTAGGGAAGGCCGCGCAGATATGGGAGAACCGCGTCCGCGTACGCCTCGGGCGCGAGGGCGTCCTCCCCGATGCCAATCCCGCCGCCGATGTCCACGTTCTCGATGGAAAAACCCTTCTTCGCGAGAGAGCCCGCCAGCGCCGCGAGCTCTCGCGCCGTTTCGGCGAGCGGGCCCGCTTCGAGGATCTGGCTGCCGATGTGCGCCTGAACGCCGGTCATCCGGACGCCGGCAAGGCGCCGCGCCTTCTCGAAAATGCCGTGCGCCTTCGCGATGCCGACGCCGAACTTGTTCTGCCGGAGGCCCGTCGAAATGTAGGGGTGCGAGCGTGCGTCGATGTCCGGATTGACTCGCAGAGCCACTCGGGCGACAGTGCCCCTGCTCCGAGCGATCGCGTCGATCTTCTCGATCTCTCGCTCCGACTCGGCATTGAAGGAGAGGATCCCGGAGGCGACGCCCTGAGCGATCTCCTCCTCGGTCTTGCCGACGCCCGAGAAGACGATCCGGTCGGCGGGGATCCCGCATTCGAGTGCCGCCCGCAGCTCGCCTCCCGAGACCACGTCGGCGCCGGAACCGAGGGCGGCCAGACGCTTGAGGATCGCGAGGCTCGAGTTGGCCTTCGTGGCGTAGCAGACCAGATGCAGGACTTCCGAGAACGCGTCGTCGAAGCGGCGGTAGTTCTGCTCGATCCGCGCCCAGCTATAGACGTAGAGCGGCGTGCCGAATTTCCGCGCAAGGTCCTCGAGCGAGACGCCGTCGCACGTCAGCTCGCCGCTTTTCCTGAAGAATCCTGTCGCCACGGGGCCGGAACGATAGCAGAGGGAGGCCTGCGGCTGGAACCGGGGGTGCGGCCTTACGCCCGTTCGATTCTTGCCGGCGATGCGGCGTCGAAAATCTCCCCGATCGTCATGAAAGCCGCGTCGACCTCAGTCACGCCGTCGGTGCCTAGCAAACGCTTGAAGAGCTCCTCCGAGAAGTTCGCCACGACGGCCTCGACCCCCCATCCTCGCACGCGAACACGTACGGCCTCAAAGAGGTCGAGCTCGGTGCCGTACTCGGTGCGGGTGGGAGTCATCTCGTTGCGGTATCGAATCCGGCGGAAGCGTGACAGGAGTGATCGAACATCGTCGTCGAGGACGAGGGCGCCGTCGCGGAGGATGCCGACGCGATCCGCGATGCTTCCCGCGATCGCGGCGCTTTCCGTGGCGAGCAGAACCGCGGCCCCGCCCGCCGCCGCCGTGCGGATCTGGTGGTCGAGCGCCGGTTGCTGGAACGCCCCCGATCCGAAATCGAACCCGTCGAGAAGCAAGAGACGGGGCTCGCGAGCGACGGCGCGGCTCAAGAGCTCGTTCGCCGGCGTTGTGCGCTGCGGGGTAACCAACGCGACGATCTTGCGAAGCCGCCGGCGCTCTTTCCATGCGTCGGCTCCGGCGACGAGGACCTGTCCGGCCGAGGGTTTTCTCTGACCCGCCACACAGGCGATCAGCGAGGATTTGCCGGCGCCTCTTCGCCCGAGAAGAGCGTAGACGGTCCGGGCTGGGACGCGCAGCGACACCTCGCGACACACGACGACCTTGCGGTGAGCGACCGTGAGTCGGTTCAGCACCAGCCCTTCAGAAGCGAAGGAGACCATCAGCTTCCGATCGGCGTGCCGGCTCGGCCCGGCGTGGGCTCCTTCACCGGGAATCTCGGCACGCTCTTGGCGTGGTCTCGGAAGTCGTAGCGGCGCACGTCTTTCGCCGCGGCGGCGATGAGGCCCGTCAGGAGCACCGTGAGAACGCCTCCGGAGACGACCGATACCGTGACGCCAACGGCGGCCGAGGCGAAGAGCGAGGCGACGAGGCCGGCTTCAAGCTCGCCCAGCTGGGGTCCGCCCATGAAAAAGATCATGTTGACGGAGGTCATTCGGCCGCGCAGGCGATCGGGCGTCAGGAACTGGCGCAAGGTCTGGCGGATCACGGTCGAGATCGCGTCGGCAAGACCCGTCACCGCGAGTGCCAGGAGGGTCAGGCCGAAGCTTCGCGAGAAACCGAACACGATCGTCGCCGCGCCGTAGGCCGCGACGGCTATGAGAAAGACGCGGCCCTGCCGGGAGGGAAGTGGGCGGATCGAGACGACGATCGAGCCGGCGAGCGCTCCCATGGCCGGCGCCGCGGCGAGCACTCCGTAACCCTTGGCGCCGACGTGGAGAACCTGGTCCGCAAAGATGGGCAGCAGAGACATCGAGCCCGAAAAGAAGGTGGCCAGGAAATCGAGGCCCATCGTCCAGACCATCAACGGCGTCGAGAAGACAAAGCGCAGGCCTTCCTTCAGCGCCACCCAGGGATGCTCGGCGTCGGATCCCTTCTCGGGCGCTCCCGAGGTGCGCATTGTGATGAGCGCGAAGATCACGGCGAGGAAGGACGCCGCGTTCAAGAGGTAGATCAGGCCGAGGCCCGACGTCGAAACCGGCGCTCCCGCGGCGGCCAACGGCCCGCGCCCCGGGCCGATGGATCCCGCATGACCCGCGATGATCAACCCTGCGATCGCTGGCCCCCCGATCAGCGACGCCTGGAAGACCGAGAGGTTCACCGACAGCGCGCCCGGAAGGTCCTCGGCCGGCACGAGACGGGGGATCAGAGCCTGGCGCGCGGGCCCGTCGAACGCGACGGCGCTCGCCGAGAGGAGGTTGAGCCCGTAGAGCAGCCAGATCGTCTCGCGGTTGGCAAACGTGAAGCCCGCGAGCACCAGCGCCACTGCCGTCATGGCCAGTTGCGCCGCGAGCATTACCCGCCTCCGGTCGCGCCGGTCGGCGACGACGCCGGCCCAAAGCGAGAAAAGGACGATCGGGAGGACGCGTGTCAATCCCACGAATCCGAGCGCCAGCGGCGAGCGCGTCAGCAAGTAGATGTGCCAGTTGATGGCCACGACCTGCATCTGGGAACCGACGAGCGAGAAGAGTTGCGACAGGAGCAGCCGGCGATAGTCGCGGTGCCGCAGGGCGAGGTAGGGGGCGCGTGCGGTCG
>JBGPCK010000073.1:0-14982 GCA_041481715.1 Thermoanaerobaculia bacterium
GCCGGCCCCTGGGGCGCTCTGGCGACCGGCGCCCTCCTTGCTTTCGCGCCGCATCACGTTCACTTCTCGCGCCTGGCGAGCGTGATGGTGCTCGACGCGCTGCTGGCCATGGTCTTCCTTCTGCTCGCGCTGTGGGTCTTCGAAACGGGCTCGCCACCGCTCGGGTTCCTGGCTGCCTCGGCGGCGGGGCTGTCGCTCTACGGTTATGTCGGGGGCCGGGTCGTGCCGATTGCGTTCCTCCTGGCGGCGCCGCTCTTGATCTTCTCTCCCGCCGCGCGCCGGCGCCGCGGTCTGCTCGCCCTGGCGCTTCTGGCGGGCTTCGCGCTGGCCGCCGGGCCCAACCTGCGATTTGCCGCACGCCACCCCAACGACTGGAACTCGCGTTTCAACCAGACCGTCATCTTCCGGAGCGATTGGTGGGGGCCGAAGGTGCAGGAGCTCGGCTCTTCTTCCCGAATCCTGAAGGAGCAGTTCCTGGCGGGTACGGTCGACCTCCTCTCGGGGCAGTCCCATTGGGCTTGGTTCACCGGCTATCCGATCGTCGCCCCGTCTTTCCTTCCCGCCCTTGCGACGGCCGGACTCGGCTGGTTGGTGGGCCGCGGCCGGTTCTTCCCGGCTTTCCTCCTCGGGCTGCTCGTGGCGGGGAACCTCGCTGCCGTGATGCTGACCGACTCCGCTCCCGCGCCCCAGCGTCTTTCGAGCCTCTTTCCCGCGCTTGCCGTGCTGGGGGGTGCCGCGGTCTCGGGATTTCTCTCGCTCCTCTCCGGTCCAGGGCAGCCGGGAGGTTTCCGGCAGCTGGTCGCCGGCACCGTGCTTGTGGGAGGGATTCTTGTCGGCAGTTTTCGGGGATTCCCTCCCTGGTGGGATCCCTCGCCGGGTTACGGCCAGGCAACGGCGGCCTTCCTGCGCAGTGCGGCGCGAGTCCTGCGCGCGCCCCGCTACCGGGGAGAGCGGATCTACCTCGAGGGGCTGCCCTACATCGATTCGACCTTTCCGCTCTGTGAATACCTGCTGCCGGGCACGCGCTGGAGCAACCGCGACCCCGGCAAGGAGGAGGGGCGTCCCGAACCCGGCCTGCATCTCTTCTCGCCGGAATGGGCCCCGTTCTCACGTCTGTCGAGAGCCCGGTGGGGGATCGCGCATGCGGTGGCGCTGCCGGATCCCTGGGATCCACGGCGGGACCTCGGTTGCCTGGTGCGCGTCCGGTAGTGTCGCGTAACTCAAATCATGACGCCCGTTGGGTCTGTAGGGGCGGCCCTTGCGGCCGCCCGCGGGCGGGGACAAGCCCCGCCCCTACGACCGAGGCCGCTATCGGGGCTCTCGCGACCCGCCGCTAGCGGAACGCCACTTCCCGTATCTCCACGTGGGCGGGCCCCTGAAAGAAGGGGAGAAGGATCTCGACGCGGACTCTCCCCGCGCGGACGGCGCCCTTGGGGAACGGGAACTCCTCCTTCTTGTCCCCCTGAAGGCCCCGAACCTGGCGCGTCAGGAGCAGCGGCTCCCCGCCATCGGCCGGCGCGACCTCGATCCGGATATCGCAGTCCATCCGGACGATCGTCAAGTCGATCGCCGACATCGGCCACGGTTGATCGAAGAAAAACTCCAAGACGAAGGGATTCGCCTCGAGGCCGCGGAACGTCGAATCGAACCGCCCGTCGAAGAGGTCCTCGGCCCGTCCCATGTCCTCGAGCGAGTGGCGCACGAGCACTTTGCGTCCCTCGACCACGACCCGGTCTTCCTTCGGCTTGCGGCGCTCCTCGAGCTCCGCGGCGAAGATCGCGTCGGCCTCGGGCGAGTAGGCGATCCGAACGAAGTAGAACCCGGGATGTCCATCGGGGTAAGCGATCGCGCGCTCCGGGGGCTTCACGCGAAGTTTCGGGCTGCCGCGCGCCTTCTCGTACTCGGGTGCCGTCAGGACGAAGAGATAGCGGTCCTCCAGGGGCGTCCGGTAGAGGAGCCAGGTTTCGATTCCGCCCATCCGCGCCCGGGGGCGCTCTTCGTGATTCAGGAAAAAGTCGAGGAACTCGTCGGGGTTGTTTGCCCAGCTCGAGGTCAAGAGCACCTCCGTGTCGGGTGACTGCCGGAGGGACTGCCGGATCACGTCGAAGATTTGCTTCGCGCCGTACTGGAGTCCATAGAGGCCGTAGTCGGAGAACCAGTTCCATCCATCTCGAAGCGAGACGGCGGTCAGCCTCGCGGCGGAAACCGTCAGCACCCCCGCGAGTCCCGCGGCCAGTATTCGAGCGGAGATCCAGCGCCGCAGGAGGCCGAACACCTCCTCGATTCCCACGGCCGCGAGCAGAACGATCGGCACGATCATCGGCAGCACCCGCAGGATTTGCCGGCTGTGCATCGCGGCGGCAAACGGCACGGCCAAGGGGGAGAGCAGAATCACTCGGCGCCCGGGGGAGCCGCGCCACCGGGCGAGGCAGGCGAGAATGCCGATCGCGATGAACGGGACGAGCGCCACGGGGACGTACGACATCTCGTCCATTCGGTGCCGGAGCAGCTCCGCGCCGTTCGATTGGAACCAGTAACGAGGGTCGAAGCTCGACGCGTATTCGTGCGCGAAGGTCTCGAGCTTCTCCGAGAGCGGAGTCGGCGCAATCCAATACGAGTGAAGCACGAGGAGCTGCTCGCGCGTGGTGCCGGGATGGCGGCGGTGCTCCCGCCAGAACGGGAAGGCGAGCACGAGCAGGAAGAGGAGCGCGGCAGCGAGGAGCTTCCGGGACTGTCGAAAATGATACCCGGCGTCGATGACCAGCAGAAAAACACCCAGCACGAGCATGATGCCCTGACCGGCGGTGTAGCTGTAGAACGTCGCGGCTCCGAAGAGGAGCGCGAGGAAGATCCAGCGCGGCGAACGCAATCGATAGAACAGATATCCCCAAAGGAAGGCCGCGTAGAAGGCCGGAGTCGTCTCGAGGGCCATTCGGGAGTGAAGAAAATCGACCGGGGCAACGGCGAGCAGAAGCGGAGCGCTCCACCAGAGGCCGATTCCGGCGGCCCGCAGCGCGAGACCGGAGGCCGCCGCCCCGAAAACCGCCGCCGCGGCGAACGTCCCGCGAACCGTCAGAATCGACTTTCCGAAGGCGACGAGCGGCGGCACGAGCAGGTAGATGTTCAAGCTCATCGCCCAACGCTGGTCGTTCAGGAAGTAAGGGGGCAGAAGGACGCCCTCGCGGTCGTGGAAGTTGTGATGGAACAGCTTTTCCGCGACGTTGGCTTGAACGGCCTCGTCGCAGAAGAAAAAGATCGGAAAGCGGGTCAGGCCGACAAAGCGCGTCGCGGCGTAGAAGGCGAGGCAAGCCGCGAAGAGGAGGACGCCCCGGGCAGGCGCCGCCCCGGAGGCAGACCCCTGCCGGGAGACGGGCGAGGCCGGCTCGGTCGCCACTCAGCCGGCCGGCCGCGGCTCGCGCCGGTTCACGGCATACAGATAGCCCAGTCCCCGGTGGGCCGGGCTCGGAGTGGTCCAGACGTCGAAATCGCTACGCCCGAGGCGCTCCACCAGTTCTCCGTGCGTGTGCGGCGTCATCTCGTCGTGGTACTCCATCGCGATCTGTCCGACCCGCGAAAGGGTCTGCTCGTCGGCGGTGAGCAGGATGTCGTACTCGCCCCCCTCGCAGTCGACCTTCAGAAAGTCGCAGCGGCCGCCCGGCGCCCGCTCGAGGGCCCGCGCCAGCGTGGTCGATGGCGCGGAGATGTTTTTCTCATCCGCCGGCCGCTCGGACGTCTGATGCTGTCCCGACAGCCCGGTCGGTGTCGAAAGGAAGGTGACCCCTTCGTGTCCCAACACGGCCTCGCGAAACGTCCGGACGTTGGTCAGTCCGTTCAGCTCCACGTTTTCGACGAGGAGCGCGTAGCTGTGAGGCAGAGGCTCGAAGGCAAGGACGGTCGCGCTCGGATGCCGGCGGGCCACCGAAGTGGCGAAGTCGCCCAGGCCGGCGCCCACGTCGAGCACGGTCCAGCCGTCGCGGACGGCGCCCCGGGTCTCGTAGACGAGGTCGAGGCACGTCTCCTTCACGGTCCAGACGTCCATCCTCGTCTCGACCCGGAGGCGGCAGCCCGTGTCCAGCTCGAGGGTCACGGGCTTTCGAATGGGAGCGCCCAGGAAGATCGCGAGCATGCGGACGCGGCTGCGAACCCGCACGAGCAGCGTCGGGATCGACGACAAATAGTAGATCCAGCGCGTCGCGAGCGTGGCACGCCCGGCGCCGGTCAGCGGATGACGTTTCCGAGGCTCCACGCGAAGATCCGATTCGTGCCGCGGTCGGACACGATCAGGCTGCCGAAGCCGTCCAAGGCGATGCCCGTCGGCTGCTTGAAGTCGCTTGCGGCCTTGAACGACTTCTTCAGGCTGCCCCCCGAATCGTAGACGGCGACGCGGGCGCCCCACGCGTCGGTCACGATCACCGTGTCCCCCGGCCCGACCGCGAGATAGGGCTCCGTGTAAAAGTCCTTCCAGCCCTGCACCGGGAACTGCCGGATGAACTTGCCTTCCGGATCGAACACCTGGACGCGATGGTTGCCGGTATCGGCCACATAGAGCCTGCCCGACGCGTCGGCCGCGAGGCCCACGGGCTCGACGAACTGGCCCGGACCATTTCCGGCCTCACCGAACTCGCCGGACTTCTTCCCGTCACGGTCGAAGCGCACGATGCGCTTGTTGCCGGTGTCGGCCACGAAGAGCGAGCCGCGCGAGAAGACCAGGGCGCGCGGCCCGAAGAGGCTCTTGTCGGGGTCGCCGAAGGCCGCGCGGAACTGACCCTCGCCGGAGAAGTGCACGACGCGGTGGTTCCAGGTGTCCGCGACCCAGACCTCGCCGTCGGAGTCCACGGCGATGCCGCACGGCTCGTTCACCTCTCCGTCGCCGCCTCCCTTTCGGCCGAAGGCGCGCAGGAATTTCCCGCTCCCGTCGAAGACCTGGATCCGGCTGTTCTTCGTGTCGGCGACATAGAGGTTGCCGCGCCCGTCGGCGGCGAGGCCGCGCGGCTCGGCGAGCTCCCCGTCGCCGGCGCCGGAGGAGGCCAGGACGCGCTCCGGCGAGATCAACGCCGCGTCGGAGGGATAGTCGCGGCCGGTCGTGTCCTGGATCGCCAGTTGCAGCGGCTCGAGCGGCCCCTGGCCCGCGAGATCCTTTCGCACGAAGAAGGTCGCGTCCTGCGAGCCGATCGGGCTCCAGAGCTCGTGGAAGAGCCACCAGCGTACGGCGTCCCGCCCCGTCGGGCGGCTTTCCGGCTTCTCGGGCGTTCCCGCCCAGTGCTCCGGGAACCACCAGCCGCGGATCGGCACGCGCTTGGCGTCGTACTTGTCGGCGAGTTGCTTCTGGAGCGTCCCCTCCGGGTCCCAGTCGGCCACGATGACCGGTGTCGAGGCGCGGTCGATCCGGGACGTCCAGGTCGTCGGCGTGTCGCGCAGGTACCAGGTCAGCGGCCACGAGGCTTCGCCCGCCACGGTGATGAGGGGCTGCCCGGCGGGGACGCGCCCGCGGACCCGGTCGAGCACGGAGAGATTTCGAATCAGGTCCTGCGTCGTCTGAACGTAGGCGAGGTACTCGCCATGCTTGGGCTCCCGCTCGAGGTCGTAGGCACCGTAGCGGAAGCAGGCCAGATAGGTGGCGCTCGCGTTGACGGCGAGCAATACGGCGATGACTGCCAGGGCGAGGCGCGGCACGGTTTCCTTGCGGTCGCGCCAGAGATTCGCGAGGCCGACGGCGGCGAGCACGGTGAGCGGCAGCAGCGGATGCACCGTGAGCCAGGGGACCTTCTCGCGCGCCCACCCGTAGATCGCCAGAGACCCCGCGGCCCAGAAGACGACGAACCCGAGGAACGGGTCGCGCTTCCATCGGCGCCAGGCGAACGCCGCGGCGAGCACCGTCGCCGCCTCGTAGTACAGCAGCTGCGGGAAGTAGTAATACCAGGGCCCCGGAATGCGCGCGATCGAGTGCTGCCCCATCCAGTACTTGACCGCCTTCGGGATCGCGAGCCAGTCCTTCGGATAGCGGCCGAAGGCCGAGTACGACAGCGCCCAGATGCAAAGGAAGACGATCCCCGCCGTGAGCAGCGCAGGCAGGTGCCCGCGCACCCAGGCGACCGTCTTCTTCGCCGTTTCGCCGGCGCCGCCGCCCATCGCGCGGGCCGCGAGCGTCCACAGCCCGAAGGCCACGAAGAGGACGCCCGTCATGTAGGCGTTCTCCTTGGTCACGCCCGCGAGTGCGAACAAGACGGCCGCCGCGGTCAACCATCGAGCCCGGTCGGTCTCGAGGAACCGGCGGAAGGCGAGAATCGTTCCGAACGTGAAGACGAGCGAGTAGAGGTCCTCGCGGATGAAACGGGAGAAGTAAGTCAGGTGCGGGGACAGGAGGACCAGCACCGCATATGCCATGGCGCCGGCGTCGCCGATCCACCGCCGCAGGGGCCAGGCGAAGGCGACGAGCAGGACGCCGAACACCGCGGGCAAAAACCGCGCCGTCGCGTTGGAGGCGCCGAAGATCTTGTAGACGGCGGCGTTGGCGTAGTAAAGGAAGGGACCGTGATAGGCCGGGTCGTAGCGCCATTCCCCGTTCTGGGAGAGCGTGTAGGACTGGTAGGCGTGGATCGACTCGTCGTGGTGGAGGGGCCGTTCGCCGAGGCGCCAGAAGCGCGTCGCGGCGGCGGCGAGCAGAATCGCGAAGAAGACCGCCCGCCAGCCGCCGCCCTTGCCGCCCGGCGGTGCAGGTGTGCTCACCGGCGGCTCCGTCGCGATCGGGGCGTCCTCGCGCGAGCTCACTTCTGGAGCTTCAGAGTCGCGATCGTGTCGCTATCCGTGTTCACGACGTAGAGGGTTCCCTTCTTGCGGTCCAGGGCCAGGCCCGTGGGCTTGGCGAACTTGCGGCCCGCGCTGTCCTCGGTCCATCGCTTCAGCTCCCGGCCGTTCTTGTCGAGCATGACGACGGCCTGCCCTGCGGGATCGCTCGCGAAGATGTTCTCCTCGTCGTCCACCGCGAGGTAGGGCTCGGTGTTGGGACCCCACCCCTTGAAGGGGAGCCGCGTCCGGAACTTGCCATCCGCGTCGAGCACCTGGATGCGCCGGTTACCCGTGTCGGCGACGTAGACGCGGCCGGAGGCTCCCGTCGCGATGCCCACCGGGCTCGAGAGATCTTCGGGCCCGCTGCCTTCCTTCTTGGTGATGAGCCTCGGATTCGTAAGATCCCGGTCGCAGATCACGATCCGCTCGTTGCCGGTGTCGGCGATCCAAACCCTCCCGTCCGGGGCGACGGCAATGCCGCGCGGCCCGTAGAAGTCTCCCGGGGCCTTGCCGAGGGCGCGGCCCGCGAGCGAGAAGTGCAATACGCGGCCGTTCCAGGTGTCGGCGACATAGACGTCGTCTCCGTGGATGGCGATGCCGCAAGGGTCCTTCAACTGATAGGGACCGTCGCCGCGGCTTCCCCAGCCGCCGAGGAAACCCCCGCTGGCGTCGAAAAGTCGAATCGCCGCATGCTCGAAGTCGGTGACCCACAGGCGACCGCGGTCGTCCACCGCGGCGCCCCGCGCGGCGCGCAGTCCGGAGAAAGGCGGCCGGTTGGCCTCGGGCGTGTCCCGGATCGAGGGCCCGGCCTCGGCGCTCGGCGCCGGTGTCGCGGCCGCCGGCCCCGCGGCGGTCATGGAGGCCGCCGGCTTCTCCGATTTGCGACAGCCGAGCGCGAGGGCGGCGATCGCGAGCGAGGCGATGAGCCTCCGCCCTGCGCCGAAATCGTGGCTCGAACGCATCATTCTCCCTTCCTTTCGGGCAGTTTCGTCTTCGAGATGGAATTGTCCCCGGTGTTGACCACGTAAAGGATACGATTTTTTCGGTCGAGTGCGAGGCCGGTCGGGATGGAGAACTTCTTGCCGGAATCGTCGCTCTCCCGGCGCGCCCGGACCTGCCCGGAGGCATCGAACTCCAGAACGGCGTTGCCGGAGGGGTCGGTGACGTAGAGGATCTCTCCGGCGTCGACTTCGACCTGGGGCTCGACCGGACCTTTCCAGGCGGCCACGGGGATCGCGCGGACAAACTGCCCCTCGCGGCCGATCACCTGGATGCGGCGATTGCCCGTGTCGCAGACGTAGATCTGGCCGGAGGGCCCGGCCGCGATCCCGACCGGCGATTCGAACTCGAGCGGCCCGGAGCCCTTCTTCCCCAGGACGCGCGGGTTCGCGAGGCTTCCGTCGTAGAGAACGAGGCGGTGGTTCCCGGTGTCGGCGACCCAGACCGACCCGTCGGGAGCCGCGGCGATCCCGCGCGGACCGTAGAGCTCTCGCGCCGTGGCCTTCCAGCCTCCCTGGAGCGTAAAGCTCTCGACGCGGCCGTTCCAGGTGTCGGCGACGTACAGGTCGTTGCCCCGGGCTGTGACCGCGCAGAGCTCGCGAAGGGCATAGGTTCCGTCGCCGCGCCCTCCCCAGCCGCCGAGGTAGCCTCCCTCGGCGTCAAAGAGGCGCAAGCGCGAGTTGCCGAAGTCGGCGACCCAGAGGCGTCCGCGCTCGTCCACCGTGGCTCCCCGCGGCTCCTTCAAGCCCGAGAAGGGAGGGCGCCCGAAGGCCGGCGTGTCGGAAATGATCGGTGGTTCCTCCGGCTCGACGATCTCGGTGGCCTGGGGCTGGGACGCGGCGGCCGGGAGCTCCTCGCGCCTGGGCTCGATGACATCCTGCGAATCGCCTCCGACAACGCGATAGATCCGGACCTCCGGGTTCTCGTAGGCGAGCTGGAAGAGGGTGCGCGCCGCTTCGAACTTCGCCAGGCCCGCGCTCGGATAGGTCTTGCGCTCGAGCGGACCGACGAAGACATAGCCGACGTGATCTCGGCGAAGCAACCCTTCGATCGTGTCGGCGTTCGGGTTGGAGTAAATTGCGGCCACCGCGGCGCGTCGCCGGGCGATCTCGTCGGGAGAGTTGCCCCGCTGCTGGACGTGATACTCCCAGCCGAGCAGCGTAGGCAGCCCCGTCAGCATCGAGACGCGCCCGAAGTCCTGATAGGAGGGGCCCTGCGCCTCGAGCACCACCGGGGTCCCCCGAATCGTGCGCCGGAGCCAGAGGACCGCGCGATACTCGCCCGGAGCGGACTTCTCCAGATACCGCAGGCCATCGAGCGTGGGTCCATCGGTCTCAGTCTTGCGCGAGGGGCGTGTGTCGGTGAGCGCTCCGCGCGCGGCGGTCACGGACGTGAAGAGCGCCATCGCGGCGAGCAGCGCGAAGGCACCCTTCAGTACCACGGGCCAGCGCTTGAAAGAGCCGCGCCGGTCGCGATCGCGGAAGACGAGGACGGCGGTCGCGACCGCGAAGAGGAGCCAGCTCTCGAGGTAGAGCTTGAAGAAGGTATTCATCCGGTCGTAGATGTAGAGACGCTGTGTGAAGAGGACCAGGAAGAAGGCGCTTCCCACGAGTCCAAAGGCGAGCCGGTCTTCCGGGACCTCCGCCAGCGCGAAGAACGCGACCCCAAAGAGGAGAATGCCGGTCAGGCAAAAGAGGTCGGCGGAGCGCAGCGAGAGAAGCGCCAGCGCCAGCATGCCCGCGATCGGGATCGCGGCGCGCCGTCCTGCAGGCCAGTGCCATCGGTCGCCGGCCGAGGCGAGCCACCAGGCGGCCGCAAGGAAAAAGAAGAGGCCGAAGACCGTCGAGACGTCGAGCCCGGAGGGAGCCTTCTCGAGGTTGCGGCCCCACGCGGGCAGGCCTCCTCCCGGCGGCCAGAGCGGGAACGCGGCGGCGAGGGCGACAGCGCCGGCCGCGCCGAGCCCGACGGCGGCGCGAACGGCCGCGGTGAGCGCGGGAGCGCCGCCGGAGAGCCCGGCCACGAGCGCCGTCAACACGAGCAGACCCGCCAGAAGCGGAGCGTCCCAGGCGTTGGTCAGCGCCTCGGCTGCCGCGAAGACACCGAGCAAGACGCCCGAAAGCAGGCGCGTACGCGGCAGTGCCGTTCGATCGGCGTGAACCCGCACGAACTGGAGAGCTTGCGCCAGAAAGAGAAGGAGCAGCGGCATGGCGAGCACGTGCGCGTGCAAATCGGCGAAGAGCAGGCTCCAGAGCGGGTATTCGTTGATCGTGTCCTTGATCACGCGGGACGTGGCCCAGAAATAGTTCCAGTCGAGCGGCAGGTGCTGCGGCCGGCGGACGGCCAGCCACTCGCGAAGCCCCGAAAGATTCCCGATGAGCGCCACGGAGACCGCGCCGGCCACGCCGCCGCGAAGCGTTCCCGACCAGTTGCGCGCGAGCGAGAAGGCGCCCTGGACGAGAGCGCCGCCGAGCAGGCCGAAGGCGAGGTTGAAGGTGTAGCGTGTCGAGAGGCCGGTCAGAAGCGACAGAAATGCGATGACTCCCTGGCCGAACGTGTAGTAGCCGAGCGGCGCCCCGGCAAACCAGGGATCGGAGGGGGGCAGCGTTCGTGTGCGAACCAGGATGTTCAGGATCGAGAAATCCATCGGCTTCTCTCCCCAAGTGATCTCCGGGTTGAACGCCCGGAAGCCGAGGAAGATCAGGAAACCGATCGTGAAGGCCGCCTCGCTCTGCCACAGCGCGCGCCGGTTGTGCGAGAGAAACGCGAGGATCTGGCGACGGCGCCGGAGAAAGGCCGACCCACCCGCCGCCGCGAGCCCGAGCAACGCCAGGAACGCCGTGGGGCGGCCGTTGGCGAGTCCTCCTCTGGCGACCGCGAGGTTTGCGGCATACGTTGCCAGGCAGAGACCCAGCACCCGCGCGAAGCCGAAGCCCCTGTCCGAGAGGCGCGAGAAGAAGACCCAGGCCAGAGGCAGCGCCGCGACGCCCACGGCACAGAGCGCCAGGTACCAGATGAGGGCGGCCGCAAAGGATCCGATCTCCCGGTCGGCCTCGGGCGCCACCGCCGCGACCGCGGCGCGGTGGGACGGGATGACGGGCAAGGATACCTTCCGGCGCGGGCGCGGCCACTTCTCCCAGTCCCAGATCGTCGCGGGTGGGACCGGCATCGCGGCGAGGAGAATGCGCCGGGCCCGCTCCGCCGAGAAGCCGCGCGTCTTGCGCAGCAGAAGCACGCGCGGATGGTCGTAGACGGTGAACTGCTCCTCGGCCCGGTCGTCGTCGAAAACGAGCGGGCCGAGCGAGGGATAGGAGACGAACTCGGCCGCACGCTCGAAGCCGAGCGCCCCGTCGAAGAGCGCTCGGTAGTAGGCGGTCGTCATCGGATAGACCAACGGAATCCGCGTCACGTTGGCGTACACGCGGTTGGAGGTGACGGCGATCCAGTCGGCGTCCTTCAACGTCTGGACGAGCTTCTCGACCTTCTGCGCGGAGTCCGGGTCGAAGAGGTTCAGGACGGGCCCGGCGTAGCCAGCCATCTCGCTGCCCGGCATCGGGATCGGCAGTCCGTCGTCCCAGGCCTCGTTGGCGAAGCGGGCCGGCGGCGTCACGCGCGAAAAGATCCATCGCGAGGCCTCCAGCCGCGTGTGCGGCTGGCGGTAGACGGACGTGAAGGCGAGGGCGGCGAGAAAGCTACCGGCGAGGACGATCGCCGGCGCCGCCTGGAGGCTTCGCCGTCCCGCAGCGGCTCTCCACAGGTGCGCCAGGAGCAGTCCCGAGAGCACCGCGAGGGCGGGATAGGCGGGATAGAAGTAGCGAATTGACTTCACGAGTGCTAGCCCGTGGTAGACGCCGACGAAAATCGCGTAGGCCAGGAGCGGAAGGAGGGCGCGGTGTTGCCGGCGCCGAGTGGCCAAGAGCGCCCACGCCACAGCCGCGAGCGCGGTCACGCCGAAGAAGGGCGCAGCGCCCCAGAGCACGAAGTTGCGCAGCGGAAAGAAAAGCGTGCGCCCCGCCCACTGCAGGGCCGGAGGAAAGCCGGCGACGCTGCTCGAGAGCAGGGCGAGCGATTTCAGGTCCCGCAGGTAGCGCGGGTCGAGACCCCAGCCGAGGAAGGCATAGGGCAATGCCAGGCGGATCGCCACGAGGGCCGCGGACAGGACCAGAGCTCCGCGGCCGACCACGCGGGCGAGCGCCGCGCCGAACCATGCGGCTTCTTGTCCGCGCATCGCGGCGAGTCGAACGAGCAACGCGATCCCGACCGGGGCAAAGAGCGCCAGCGCCGTCACCTTGCAGCCGACCGCGAGACCCAGCGCAAGTCCCGTCGCGGCATCTCCCGCGGGGCCGGACTTTCCCTGCGCCAGGCGCACGCACCCAAGCAGGGTCGCCGTCGCGAAGGCCGCGAGGAAAGTCTCCACGGCCCAGAAGTGCGAGAGTTGGATGCCGAGCGGACAGAAGGCGAGCAGGCTCGCGGCCGCGAGCCCCCCCGTGCGCCCGCCGAATCGGCGCGCGAGAAGGTAGACGAGCCAGACCGTCGCAAGATCGAAGACCGTCGACAGCCCCCGCCCGACGAGGTACGAGCCGTCGTAGCCGTCGCGTCGCAGGGCCACCGCGAAGGCCTTGGTCACGAACATCGGCAGCGTGCCGTAGACGAAGGAGTCGTAGCCTCGGTTGTAGGGATTGAGGGGTGAATGCTTCGAATCGAGGTAGCCCACCGGGCTCTTCGGAAACGCGAGGTTCTCCTCGACCATCGATATGAAACGCTCGTCGGGATGGAGGTGGTGCCCCTCGTCCCAATTGAGATGCTCGAGGCGCAGGAAGGCCCCCGCGAGCAGGATGAGCAGGAGAATCGCGCGGGCGGTTGGTCGAGTCAGACGCGCGTCTCCGGTCAGGGGTCCGCTCAAGCTCAAGCGGTTACGGGGATGCCCTTGCGGTTGAGGAAGTTCGCGATCTCCGTGCGGTTGGACGCGATCCACTCGAGCAGGCGGTCGACACCTTCCCAGGGGGAAACGCGCGGCTTCCAGCCGAGCTCCCTTTCGGCCCGGCGGATGTCGCAGTAAAAGACGCGCTGGTCGCCCAGCCGCGAGGCCGCGTGCGTAACCGGCACCGCGCGGCCGAGCTTCGACCCAAGTCGGTCCACGAGCTCCTTGAGAGACAGACGGAACGCCGGCCCTCCGCCGACGTTGTAAGCCCGGCCGGCAACCTTGTCCTTGCGCGCGACGGCAGCCAGATACGCGTCGACGAGGTCGTCTACCCAGAGCAAGTCGCGCACCTGCAGGCCGTCGCCGTAAAGAGTGATCGGCAGCCCGAAGCTCGCCGCCAGCGCGAACCAAGCCACCCAGCCCTGGTCCTCTTCGCCGAACTGCCGGATGCCGTAGATACACGACTGGCGGAAACAGACGGTGGGGAGGCCGAAGCTGCGGTGATAGTCCACGACGTATTGGTCGGCGGCGCCCTTGGAACAGCCGTAGGGCGACTCGAAGGAAAGCGACTCTTCCTCGGAGACACCGTCGGGGCGCTCTGCCAGGTCCCAGCGCCCGTCGCGCAGCACCTCACCGCTCGAGAGGTGGCCGTAGACCTTGTTGGTCGAGGAGTACAGCAGCAATGGAGCCTTGCTCGGATCTTTTCCGTAGCGGGCCCGGAGTGCCTCGAGCAGGTTGAAGGTGCCGACGGCGTTGGCCTCCCAGTCGGCCACCGGATCCACGATCGACGTCGTGACGGCGACCTGGCCGGCCAGGTGGAGCACGGCGTCGAACGGATCGGACAGAGCCGCCCGAAGGTTCTCGGGACGCCGCACGTCGCCCGCGACGAATCGGATGCGCGGCGCCTTCTCCTCCAGCCATTCGCGGTTGAAAGGCGCCGCGGCGCGCGAGAAGTTGTCGAAGACGAGGACTTCGTGGCCCGACTCGGCGAGTCTCCGGGCTGCGTTGCACCCGATGAAGCCCGCGCCCCCGGTGATGAGAAATCGCATGGATTCTCTGTAGTTTACGGGATTTCCCGCGCGAAGAACACCCCGCGACGGGAGAGCGGCGCCCGACCGGCTAGGAAGCCCTCTCGCACACGAAGGCGATGCAGGAGCCTTCGGCGGGAGGCGGCTCGTCGACGAAGCGGCGGTAGCGGTGAACCCAGAAGGCGTTGTCGGTCAAGGCCGGGAAGGGGACCCATCGGCCGGTCAGCTTGCGCGCCAGCAGGTGCGGAAAACTCACGTAGTGCGCCCGATGGAAGACGCGCGTCGCCTCCGGAGAGAGGTAGTAGCGCCAACGCCGGACCCTGAGTCCCGCGGCCTCGAAGCGCTCGGTCCACCTTGCGGGGGAATCGAAGTGGTAGTGGACCGCCTTGCGATTGAACCATTCGACGTACGCGGTTCGGAGGCGTTTCAACCCGAGCCGCGCCCAGGTCCGCTCTTGCGTGAGCAGCCGCGGAAGACCGTCGGAGATCAGCGTACAAGCGAAAACGCCGCCCGGCCGCAGGACCCTCGCAATTTCCGCGATCGTCTTCTCGATCTCGGGAATGTGTTCGAACACGCAGTTCGAGACGACCGAGGCGAACGCCGCGTCGGGAAACGGCATCGTGCCCGAGTCGGCCCCGACTACCATCCGATAGACGCCGCGGTGTTGCGCCTCGCCGGCGTCGGAGAGGCCCGGATCCAGACCCACGTCGGTTCCCTCCGGGAAGAGCACCGAAGCGAAGTGGCCGTCGCCGCAGCCGACGTCGAGGACGGGACGCGGAAGTCGGACCTCCGCCAGGATGCGCGCCTCGATCGACCGGATGATCACCCGGTGAAACGGCATCTCGCGCAGGTGCGCTCGCAGTATGCGTTCGGAAAGCCCGTCGTCCGTCAAGCGGCCGCCCCGGCGACCTGCCGGTAGATCTCTTCGTATTGCGTGACGGTGCGCTCGAGGTCAAAGGTCCGGCGGATCTCTTGGCGCTCCTTGCGGTAGCCCGCGGGGTTCTCGAGCACCTTCTCGAGTTGCCGGGCCAGATCGCTCGAGTCCGCGATTGCGGCGATCTCGCCCATTCCCGTCATGCGTACGGGCTGACGCACGCCGGGCAGGTTCGAGGCGACCGCCGGCACGCCGCACAGCATGGCTTCCACCTGGCACAGGCCGAAGGACTCGGTCGAATTGACCGAAGGGAGCACGAGTACGTCCGCAATGGAGAAGAGCTCCGTCGTCGCCTCCGGAGGAACCAGGCCGGTCGC
>JBGPCK010000074.1:0-14837 GCA_041481715.1 Thermoanaerobaculia bacterium
CTCCGGAGGAGGCGATTGTCTACGCCAACGGCACGCGCTATGGACTTTCGGCGAGCGTCTGGACCCGGGACCTCCAGAAGGCCCATCGGGTCGCCGCGGCGATCGAGAGCGGGACGGTGTGGGTCAACACGTGGCTCCTGCGGGATCTTCGGGTTCCCTTCGGCGGAATGAAGGAAAGCGGCCTCGGGCGCGAGGGCGGGTTCGAATCGCTCGATTTCTTCACCGAAGCGAAGAACGTCTGCGTCAAGTTGTGAGATTGTGGGGTCAGACCTGATTTTCTGATTTCAGAAGCGACGTGCGAGGGTCAGTCCTGATTTATTGATTTCGCAGGTGGGAGCGGGGTGCCTCCTGGGATGTCGCCTCTCCGAGGCTCCTGACTGTAGTCTTCTCCCTCATGACGGGCTTCGAATCACTCCTCGGCGTTCTGCTCGTCGCCATCGTCCTGGCCGCCGTCGCGCGGCGGGTCGGCGCGCCTTATCCGGCCTTTCTCGCGCTCGGCGGCGCAGTCCTCGCGTTCGTCCCGGGTGCGCCCGCGTTCTCGATCGACCCCGAGGTGGCGCTGGCACTGTTCGTCGCACCGGTACTCCTGGACGCGGCCTACGACTCATCGCCTCGAGATCTCAAGGACCTCTGGGTTCCGGTGGCGAGTCTGGCCGTCGTGAGTGTCGTCCTGACGACGGCCGCAGTCGCCGTCGTCGCGCGAGCGGTCGTGCCAGCAATGCCCTGGGCGGCGGCGGTCGCGCTCGGGGCGATCGTGTCGCCGCCGGACGCCGCCGCGGCGATGGCCGTCCTGAAGCAGCTCCGGCCGCCGCATCGGATCTTGACGATTCTCTCGGGCGAGAGCCTCCTGAACGACGCGAGCGCTCTGCTGATCTACCGGCTGGCCGTCGGAGCGGTCGCGATGAAGTCGTTTTCCATCGGGAGCCTGACGCCGACGCTGCTGCTGGTCCTCGTCGGCAGCGTTCTCGCCGGGATTGTGCTCGCGTGGCCTGTCTTGTGGCTGACGAGCGGAGTGCGGGACGTGCCGACTGCCATCATCCTGCAATTCATCACGGCGTTCGGCGTCTGGATCCTCGCGGACCGGCTCGGCCTCTCGAGTGTCCTGACGATGTTCTGCTTTGCCGTTACAGTCGCGCGGACGGCGCCGGCGCGAACGCCCGCGCGGCTGCGGCTGCCGTCGTACGCGGTCTGGGATACCTCGGTCTTCCTGCTGAACGTCCTCGCCTTCGTATTCATCGGCCTGCAGGTCCGTCCCATCCTGGCCGGCCTCGATCCCGACGTGCGGATGACGTACCTGCGCGTCGCCGGCCTGGTTCTCCTGACGGTGATCGTGGCGCGGATCGCCTGGGTGCTCCTGCACAGCGGCGTTGTCCTGTGGAAGAACCGCCGTTTCGGGTTCCACCCGACGCGGCCCGGGCAGCAGCCCCCCACGTTCGCCGGCGGCCTGGTCGTTTCGTGGGCGGGCATGCGCGGCATCATCACGCTGGCGGCGGCGCTCGCATTGCCCGTGAAGGCGGACGGCGGGGCGTTTCCGTACCGAGACCTCATCGTGCTGACGGCGTTCGCGGTGGTCATCGGCACGCTCGTCGTGCAGGGGCTGACGCTCAAGACGCTCATCCGGGCGCTCCGCCTCGAGGATGACGATCCCGTCGGACGGGAAGTGGACGCCGCGCGCGAGCGCGCGCTCGAAGCCGCGCTGTCGACAATCGACGGGGACAGCTCGCCCGCGGCCGAGGCGGTCCGCCAGGAGTTCGCGGCGCATCTGAGCCGCGGGAGCGCGGACGCGGAACGACCGGACGTCCCGGGATCAACACAAGAGGAGATCCACGGGCGCGCTCTGGACGCGGCACGGCGCGCCGTCATGGACATGAGAACCCGGGACGACATCGGCGACGACGCCTTCCACCGGCTGGAGGAGGAACTCGACTGGGTCGAGATGGGGATGTGGGGTCAGTCCTGATTCTCTGATACTCGGGTGGTCGCGAGCTGTCTCGCGGGAGCCGGTCTAGGAAGCTCGCGCGGCGATCGGTTGCGCCTTGGCCCCCCAGATCAGGAGCCAGAAGATGATCGGCAATTCCGCAGCGTTAAGAATCATCGTCACCTGGCCGACCGCGTGCGCGTACTGCGGGAAAACCAGCTCGGCAAGCGAGCTGGCGATGTAGCCGCAACCCGCGATCATCAGAAGGATGCCGAGGATGCGCGGGATGAACCCCGATCGGATCACGCAGATCCCGAACGGAAACAGCCAGAGGCCCCAGAAGACCTGTGCGACGAGGAACCCCTGGCCGTGCAGATTGAGGAACAGGTACGCCAGGGCGTCGCGCTGATGCGCGTCGAGAGCCGACAGGAAGTCGACCCCGCCCGCGCCGCCGGCGAGCTTTAGCGCGCCGACTTCGTTGACGATGCCGAGAAACGAGATCGGGGTCGAAAGCAGGATCAGAACCAACATCCACAGCGCGGGTCCTGCGCTCACCGGCTTGAACAGGCGATAGAGGACCAACGCGACGAAGATGAAGAGGGTAGAGCTGAGCAGCTCGGCCCCGATGCCCATTCGGAGGAGGGTTCCCGAGGCCCGGATGCGATCAGCCGTCGCCGTCGCGTCTCCCCTCACGATGAGCTTGTCGGGGACGTAAAGGAGCGCGAACACGCCGGGGATGCTACTCAGTAGGTAGAGAACTCCCGCGAGTCGGGCTGTCTTCTTGGTCGAGTCCATGTCCTGATTCTCATACGTAACGGCTGGGATCTTGTTCCTTCAGGCCAGCCCCTCATCCCCGTCGCTTTGCTCCTCGGGAGGTGCCTACAGGGTAGCGTCGACGTCCAGCCTGTCAGGACGCGGGGGGAGGACGGCGGGAGGACGGGGTCAGGCCTGATACGTTGATTTTCGAGGGGGCGAGGGCGAGACGGGGATTCGCAGCGATGGGACAGGCGATGCGAGTGGAGGGGGCAGTCCTGACTTGCTGAGTTGGGGCGGGCTGCCAACGAGCAACGAGGCTGGACTCCGGGCGCGTTCTTGTATGGTTGAAGACGGAGGGCGGGGATGAACGTTCGGGACATTCGGACATTCTTTGCCTACAACCGCTGGGCCAATCAGCGGCTGCTGAAGGCGGCGGGCGAGCTGTCGGGTGAAGAGCTCAACCGGGATCTTCGCGGGAGCTTCGCCTCGATCCGAGGGACCCTGCGGCATCTCCTGTGGGGAGAGCGTCGCTGGCTCCGGTTCTGGCGGGAGGGATCGTTCAGTCCCGATCTCTCGCCAACGGACTTTCCGGATCTTCCGTCGATCGTGGCGAGCTGGAAGAGCCACGAGGAAGAGAAAGCCGCCTTTGCCCGCGAGCTGACCGATGAGAAGCTCCTTGCGCCGTGCCCCGTTGACGAAGACTCGTACGTTCTGGGAGAGCTCATCCAGAACATCCTGACCCACTCGACCCATCACCGCGGCCAGGTGGTCCACATGCTGCGGCAACTCGGCAAGACCCCTCCGGAGACGGGCTTCCGACATTTCCTGACCGCGAATCGGAGCGAGTTGGGTCAGTCCTGACACTCCGGGCGCCTATTCCTCATCCTGCGGTCTTCGGGGGCGCCTACTCCTCTCCCCCAGTCTTCTGGGGGAGAGGGCAGGGTGAGGGGGGAGTTTGACTCGGAGCCGCCGCGGTCATAGCCTCCTCCGCCTGGAGGTAAGACATGGCTGCAAGAAAGACGGCGAAAACCGTTCGCGCGAAGAAGACCGCTCCCCGTAATGTGAAGTCCACGCCCACGAAGTCCAGCAACGCATCGCGGTCGCTGGCATTGAGCTCGACGTCGCCGAGCTTCACGGTCAACGACCTGGAGAAGAGCCTCGCGTGGTACCGCGACGTTCTCGGATTCTCCGTCGAAGAGACCTGGAAGGACGCTGGCAAGGTCGTCGGCGTGTCTCTCAAGGCTGGAGACGTGTCGTTCATGATCGGGCAGGACGACTGGAAAAAGGGGCGCGACAGGAACAAGGGAGAGGGCTTCCGGATGTTCTGCATGACCAAGAAGAGCGTCGACGTCCTCGCGGAACGGATCGAGACCAAGGGCGGCAAGCTCGACCACGGGCCGCAGGACCAGTCCTGGGGCGTGCGTGAGATCTCACTGACGGATCCCGACGGGTTCAAGATCACGATCGCCAACAAATCCTAAGGGGTCAGGCACGCACACATGCGCTCTGAGCGTGGAAGGCTTGCGCGCTCAGGGATAAGGTCGGGTCAAGACTGCCCTGATGCACTGATTCGGGGGCGAGCCACCGCCTGATTGCCTGAGTCGGTGGGGGACCCCTACCGCAGGGTGACTTGGCCGGCGCCGACGTGGGCCTGCAAGCGATATTTACCCTGTCCGGCGTGGTGGAACGACCGGAACAGCCCCCCATGAGATTCGTCGAAGGCGGCGGCGTCCACCTCGCCGGTGAATACGGACGCATCGACGCGCGAGTAGGACGCCCGGTCGCCGACCTCGACGGTCAGATCTCCGGCGTGGAGCGAGACGTCCTTGTTGCCCGATACGTTCTCGACGACGACTTCGCCGAAGGGAATGCGGGCGCGGAGATCGGTCTTCGCCGGGATTCTGACGGTGATGGTGAGGCCGCTTTTCGGGCCGCCGGAAATGCGCATCTCCGCGTTGCCGCCCTTCTTTTCGAAGACGATTTTCAGGTCGCGAGTGCGGGCGTCGTCAACCCTGCTGCCGGAGAGGTCAACGGAGATCGTGCCGTGGTTAGTGCCGACGACACGGACGTCGCCGGATCGGACGCGCAGGTCGAGCCGGCCTTGAGGGGCGAAATCGACGGGAAAAGGGTGGTTCACGATGTCGGTCGCCTGGATCTTCGTCTGTGCGAAGCTGGGCTGAGACAGAACGGCGGCGAGGCCCAGAAAGAGAGAGAAGCTGCGCATGCGACGGACCTCCATCCACTTGTACGCAGGATG
The DNA here is from genome assembly GCA_041481715.1 of Thermoanaerobaculia bacterium. Taxonomy (GTDB): domain Bacteria; phylum Acidobacteriota; class Thermoanaerobaculia; order UBA5066; family Gp7-AA6; genus DATBFU01. The sequence goes on from JBGPCK010000074.1 coordinate 4,932, forward strand.
GCGGGTCTGTGTTCCCGGTCTTCTGGCGCTCTCTTCCCTTGACGGGAGAGAGGACGAGGCGGTCTTGCATTGCCTCTCTCTTCGGTCCGGCTATGCAGCGCCGGCTCGAGCTCGTCCGCGGCCGCGAAGAGCTGCGCCGGAGGCGGAAGTCAGCAAGTCAGGACGGACTCCTTGGGCTGGCCAGGCGCCAGAACTGCGTTTCGTTCAGCAGGGTGATTCGGTGTCCCTTCTCGCGGAGCCTCTTGATCTGGATGAGCTTGATGCCCGCGTCCCGGCCGGCAGCCTGAAGCGGGTTCGGCCGGCCGCGGACAACGACGGTTGTTCGCGCGGAAGGCGCGCCGTGGACGGTCGCTCCAGCACGGCGAGCGGCGCGGGCGGCCTCGCTGCGGCGCCTGCTCAGGATGCCGGTAAAGGCAAGATGCGCGCCCTTTAGTGTCCGCAGCCTTCCGACGTTCAGGGCGGCGGGCGGATGGGTCAACGCCTCGATCAGCTCCTGGGCGCTCTCGTACCGCTTTCGGCGCTCGCCGATGCAGCGATAGACGATCTCTTTCAGGTGATCGGTGCAGCGGAGGCGTCGGACCTCGCCGGTGCGAATCCGCGCCGCCGCGGTCCCCTTTACGAGCATTCCCAGCAGTTGTCCGACCTGATAGACGTCGTCGCGCGCCTGCCACTTGGGCGCCGTGCCCGCGAGGATATCGCTCGGGGCGCCCCACGGGTTCAGCGTGCGCGCCTCGATGCCGCGCCGATCGCTCTGGTGGCTCACGATGCCGAAGTCCCCGAGCTTCAGGCTGCCGCCGTCGCAGACGAAGACGTTCATCGGCGTCAGGTCGCGGTGGAGCATCTGACCGCGATGGAGCTTTCCGAGGACCTCGAGAATCCCCGCGATCTCGCGCCTCGCGGTCCTCTCCGGCCACCCCTTCCCGGTGCGCTGGAGAAAGGATCGCAGGTCGCCATGCCGTGCGTACTCGAGCGCGAGACAGTAGAGGACGCTGCCGTCGGCTCGCGCCAAGGGAAACGCGTCGAAAACGCGGATCGCCCGGGAATGCCCTTCGAGAAGCTGCCCGAAGTAGGCCTCGCGGAGCCAGCCGTCGATATGCTCGCTCGCCTTCATCGCGACGACGGCCGGGACCGCGCGAGAGCCCGTGATCCGGGTCGCGAGGTAGGCCTGGCCGAACCCTCCCTGGCCGAGCAGGCTATCGATCCGGTACTGAATCCGCGTTTCGGGGCTCGCGATGACCTGTTGGGGAAGCAGCAGAGCCTTCCCTCGAGCCGCGCGAGAAGCGGCGGTCCTCCCAAGCGTCGTGGCCTTCGAGGAGTCCTTCATCGGACGAGGCGAGTCTAACGGGGTCAGGCACGCACACCTGCACTCTGAGCGTGAAAAGCCTTGCGGGCGCAGGGATCAGGTCGGGTCAGGACTGCGCTGATGCCCTGATTCGGGGGCGAGCCACCGGTTAAGCTACTCCGCCCGCAATGCGTCTGTCGGATCGACGCGCGCCGCCCGCCGTGCCGGCACCCAACTGGCCAACATCGCGATCGCGAGGAGAGCAGCGAGGAGTGGGCCTTCGAGCCGGCGCGCGATACCCGACGAGACGGCGCGGTGATGCGCTCGCGAGGGACTGATCATTCGGCCTTCCTCCGTCAGTTTGTCGCCCGCCTGCGGCGTGGAAAGGGCCTTCCGTCACCCGCGATCGCAGGACCCTCGCAGGGAGCCACCCTCACTCTTACGGCGGCGACCGCGACGAGTTGCGGCGATTGACCGTCCCGAGGGGATTGGGGTCAGTTTGACTTGCTGACTTCGCGGGGGACTGAATAGACGCCGGAAGAGTGGGGGTCCTTTTGGACCCCCACGGCTATTGCGCCGCGCACCGGCCGGCAGGCCGCGTTTCAGCCAGCGGGCAGGCGACCGCGATGACGGGAGGATCGGAAGCGCTACGGCAGGGAGTACTCGCAGTCGACCTGGTACGTCACGGTCCCGTCCGCGTTTGGCGTACCCTTAAAGGTTCCCTTGCCCTTGATGCCCTTGCACTTCCCGGTGCCGCCCGAGAAGGTCCAGGTGCCGCCGCCGCTGACAAACTTGCCATCCTTCATGGTTGCCGTGCCGTGGAAGTGGCCCGTTGTCTTGTCGCCGTTGGCCAGGGTCGCCGTGTGGTAGCCGTTGCTGGTGGACTTGTCGCCGTTGATCTCATCCATGGAGACGCTGACACCGTCCTTGTACTGAACTCCCCCGATCTCGAAGTTCGACCACGTGCACTGCGCCTTGCCGATGGCAAAGGAGTGGCCGGCGCTGTCTCCGACCGCGACGGGCGCGGGCGGATCGGCCTTGCATTGAGCCGTGCCGGAGGCCTTTGTCTGCGCGACCGCCGATGCGGCGAGCGCGGCTACGCCAAGGAACACGAACACCGTCTTGATCCGCATGAATCCTCCTCTATCGGCGGCTTGCCGACGTCTTTCGCGGGGAGTCTCTATCCGCCGGCGCACCGAGTCAAGAGGAAGGAGGGATGAGGGTCAGTCTTGACTTGCTGACTTCGCGAGGGGGAGGCTTCTTGAGGGCTTGAACGATTCGATCGATCTGATCGCGCTAGGACTCATCGTCCGTCCGACCCCTCACGATGAGTCGTCGCGCCGGAGGCGGCGCGGGATGCGCCGGACGGAGATGCGGCCGGGCCGGCGGGCGAGGTCGGCAGCCCGGCCGCGCGGGGCCTACTTCTTCGGGATGCGCGTCACCTGCGTGGCGGCGCAGACCCACTGTCCGCCCTGCTTCACCCAGGTGTCCGTGAAGCGCAACATCTCGTCAATGGGCTTGCCGTTCTCCTTGCCTTTGATGGAAGCCTTTCCGGTCACGACGGCGGCGTCACCATAGACACGGACCTTCATGTCCCCTACCGTGAATGTGTCGTACTTGGTGGAGCCAGACTTCACCCCCGCCACCATCTCAGCGCGCGTCGCCATCTCCCCATCCTGGTTGGTGTAGACGAAGTCGGGAGTCAGCAGCTTCTCGAGCCCGGCCGCGTCGCCGGCGAGCCCCGCCTTGGCCCAGTCGTTCTCGAGCTTCATGAGTGCCTGCGAAACGTCCTCGGGGGGACGGGCCGCCGCCACGACCGCCATGAGGGCCAGACCTCCTATCGCCAGAATCTTCTTCATTTCAATCTCCTCTTTTCTCCCAGGTTTGTCCTGCGAAGAGTTCCTTGTTGTGGGCGGATGCGAGTGTCGAAACGCTATCACATGTGATCAGACGGCCAACCTGATTCATCAACTCGCACCGCGAGGAGTCCCCCGAGCTATTCGTGCCCGCCCCGGTTCGCACCGCGAGGAGTCTCCGCGAAGTAACCGAGCGGAGGAGCCTTGCGGTGCGGGAGGCGGAGCGCGGCGGAGGGATCAGGCGAGCGGTCGAGCGCGCATCCGCGCGAGCCGCTCGCCGGTGCGCCGAAGGCGCAGATCCCATCGCAAGCGACGCCGACGGTCACTCTCCCCGCAGCGCCGCCGACGGTTCGACCCGTGCGGCACGGCGCGCCGGCAGCCACCCGGCGAGGGTCACGACGGCCACGAGGGCGCCGGTCGTCGCGACCCACACCGGAAAGCCCGCGGACTCGACTTCCACCATCCCCGCCAGGAGGGGACGGGCGGCGGCTGCGATGCCCAGGCCGAGCGCGGCTCCGGCGATGGTGAGCCGTGCGGCCTGCCGCAGGATCAGGCGTTGCACGTCGCGCGGGGTCGCGCCGACCGCCATCCGCACCGCGATCTCGCGCCGCCGCTGACTCACCGTGTAGGAGATCAGACCGTACAGCCCGGACAAGGCCAGCAGAACGACCGTCGCCGAAAAGGCGACGAACAGACCGAGACTGAAGCGGCGGGGAGCGAGCCAGGCATCGAGATATTGGCCCATCGTGCCGGTGCTTGATATCGCCGCATCCGGATCGGCGGCACGAAGCTCCCTCAGGAAGGGTACCCGGAAGCCGCCCGGGTCCGTTCTGGTCCGAATCATCCAGAACTGGTTGTTTCGGTGGAAGGAAACGCCTTCGGGATGGATCTGCGGCAGGGGGATGTAGACGTCGAGGCTCGGCGGTCCGTCGAGGGCCGTTTGAGCGACGTTCTCGACGACTCCGACGATCTCGACGGGTCTCGGCCCCGTCGTGTTGTCGTCGATGAGCAGCCGCTGGCCGACGGGCTCGCCCGCCAGGAATCGGCGCGCCAGCGCTTCGCTCACGAGGGCCACCGCAGGCGTATCCGCCTTGTCGGTCTCGGAAAAGCTCCGGCCGCGCACCAGACGCGTTCCCGCGGCGGCCAGATACCCGGGAGTAATTGCCCGCAGGTTCGCGCTCGACATGTCTCTTTCGGTCGGCGGAGGTTGACCCGCGACCGAGAAGGGCACGGCGTACAAGAGACCGCTCAGTGGGGCCACGGAGATGAGCCCCACCTCCCGCGCTCCGGGCAAGCTCGACAGTCGCGACGCGAACTGCTCGGAGAAACGAGCCAGGTCCTCCGGGGAACGGTAGGCCGGCGGCAGCGTGATACGGGCTTGAAAGACTCCCTCCGTGCGGAACCCGAGAGGCACACGTTGGAGCCGGAGCAGGCTCTGGACGAGCAGCACGGTCGCGATGAGCAGGACCAGGGCCGCTGAGATTTCCGCGACGACGAGCGTGTTGCGCAGGCCGCGGTCCCGCCGATCACCCACCGCCCCTCGGCTCGCCATAGGAAAAGGCGCGCCGGCGCGTGCTCGAAAGACGGCGCCCATGGGCACGATCGCGAACAGAATCGCGGCCGCGGCGGTCAGCCCCAGCGCGAAGAGGAGAAACGGCCCGTCGACGCTCACCTCGTCCGTGCGAGGAAGGGAAGCCGGTGCCAAGGCCAACGCGGCCTTGCCGGCCCACGCGGCGAGCACGCAGCCGAGGCCGCCGCCCACCGACGTCAGCAGCAGGGCCTCCAGCGAGAGCTGCCGAATCAGATGTGAGCGGGATGCGCCGAGGGCGACGCGGACGGAGAGCTCGGCCGACCGCTCACCGGTCCGGACGAGCAGGAGGCAGAGCAGGTTCGCCAGCGCGGCGCCGAGGACGATGACGACCGAAGCGAAGAGAAGGAACATCGGCCGGCGGTGGTCTCCCACCAGGGCGTCCTGCAGGGAGGCCGCACGTACGGCGTCCTTTCGGGCGTACTCGACGGGAAACTGCCGGCGCAGCGAGAGACAGATCGAGGTCAGCTCCGCTTGCGCCTCCTCCGAGGAGACTCCCGGTTTCAGGCGGCCGATGAACCGAAGGAAATTGGTCGAGCTGCGCGCATGGCGGTAGGGATCACGGTCCGGCACCAGCGGAACGACGACGTCCACGTCTCGGAGGGGCAGGGGAAACTGACGCGGGAGCACGCCGGCGAGGACGTACGACTCGCCGTTGATCCGGACGCTGCGCCCGATCGCTTCCGGAGCTCCTCCAAAGAGCCGCTGCCAGAGCCGATAGCTCACGACCGCCACGGGAGCGGCATCCGCCCGGTCGTCGGAGTCGCGGAGGAGGCGTCCCGTCGTGGGCACCACACCCAGGACGTCGAACACGTTGGCCGACATTCGGGCGCCCTGGAACCGTTCCATGACGCCTTTGGCCTCCATGCTCGCGCTCCAATTCGCATACGCGGCGATCCCGGTGAGGCTTCGGGCTTGCTGGCGATAGTCCATGTACTCGGGCAGCGAAAATGGCGCGGCCGCAAGGTCGGGCCGCACCGACGTGATCCACACGAGGCGCCGCGGCGCGGCGAACGGCAATGCGCGCAGCAACACCGCGTTCACCGCGGCGAACACCGCGATGGTCGCGCCGATCGTCAAGGCCAGGGTGGAGACGACGGTCAGAACGAAACCCGGTCTACGGCGGCACTGACGAAGAGCGACGCGAAGATCCAGCCAGAAGGCATCCATGTTTCACTCCTCCTGCAAGCGCGGAATCCCGACTGCGCCGACTCCGGACTCGGCGATCTTGAGCAGTCGCTGCGCGACAGCCTCGAGCGCGCGGCGGAGGGCCGCCGGCTTCCGGATCTCGAACGCGAAGGGCAGCCGGGCCAGCTCCCGGGCGAACCAGGGCAGGCTGTCCACCTGGCCGCGGAGGAGCACTCCATCTGCCGTCCACTCGAGCACGGCCACCGTGGGGGACAGCTCGCGCTGCGCGGCCTCGAGATCGGTCTTCAGCAGTACCTCGACTGCGAAGGCGCGCGGGAGCGTCGCCATCGAGAGAGCCAGGTGGCTCAAGGCGTCGAAACCGGGAGGGCGCGCAAAGCGCGTGTCGAGAGGCCGGACGTTCTCGACGCGATCGAGCCGGAAGGATCGAAGGCCGCGTCTCAGGTGGCACCAGCCAACGGCGTACCAGCAGCCCGCGCGGTAGGCGAGGCCATAGGAATCGAAGTCGCGCTCGGTTTCAGCGCCCTCCCGCGCGCGGTAGCGCATGTGGACGCGGGTCTCCGTCTGGGCCGCTTCGCTCAGAGCCTTCAGGGCCAGATTGTTGCCGGGCGGTGTGGCGCGGGAAAGGCTGATCTCGACCGTCTCGCCCACCGCGCGAACGTGGCGCTTGAGCGCCGCCGGCATCACGCGCTCGAGCTTGGCGAGGGCTCCGGACACCGCTACCTCGGCCTCGGCCAGGCCGAGCCGGCGCGCGGCCTGCAGGCCCACCGCGAGCGCCAGCGCCTCGTCGTCCGTGAACATCATTGGGGGAAGCTTGAAGCCGGACACGAGCATGTAGCGGCCGTCGCGACCGCGCTCGGCCGTGATCGGAATCCCGAGCTCCTCGAGCGTCACGACGTAACGCCGGACCGTCCGCGGATCGACTCTCAGCCGGCGGGCCAGCTCCGAGCCGGCGAGACCGCCGTGCGCCTGGAACAACTCGAGCATCGCAAGGACGCGAGCGGTTGGCCGTGACATGTCGCTGCTCGAAGTCTAATTCGAATTAGGGCGTTAAACGCCCTATATCAAGCGTAGCTTCGGGTCCGGATGAGGCGGGCGCTCGGAGAGCAAGAGGCGGCGAGATGACGACTGGCGGTGACTCTCGGAATTTCGATTTCCTGATCGGCTCGTGGAAGGTCCACAACCGTCGGTTGCGGGAGCGGCTGAAGGGGTCGACCACCTGGGATGAGTTCGAAGCGTCCAGCGTGGCACGGCCGCTGCTGGGCGGCGTCGGGAACGAGGACGTCTTCCGGACCGACTTCGCCGGCGGCCTTACCGGCATGTCGTTCCGTTTCTTCGACAGGGCGAAGCGGCAGTGGTCGATCTACTGGGCGGACAGTCCCAGAGGCACACTCGAGCCGCCCGTCGTCGGCGGGTTTTCCGGCGACGTGGGCGTCTTCGAGGGATCGGACACCTTCGAGGGCCGGCCGATTCGTGTCCGCTTCACCTGGTCGCGCGTGACGGCGCCCACGCCGCGTTGGGAGCAGGCCTTCTCGGAAGACGGCGGAAAGACCTGGGAGACGAACTGGGTCATGGACTTCGAGCGGGACGACTTCACGAGCCGCGAATTCCCCGTGGTCGAGCTCGCGCGCTACGTGATGAAACCGGGAGAGCGCGATCGCTTCGCCCGCTGCTTCGACGGCTACTTCCCCGAGGCTTTCCAGCAGCTCGGCGTGGTCATCTTCGGCCAATTTCTCGAGCGGAAGAACGACTCGCAGTTCGTCTATCTGCGCGGCTACCCCAGCCTCGACGCCCGAGCCGAGATGAAAGGGGAGTTCTACAACGGCGTGCTGTGGAAGGAGCACGCCGCGAGGATGAACGACTGCCTCGTAGACTCCGACAACGTGCTGCTTCTGCGCCCCCTCGCCCCGGGGCGCGGCCTTCCGGTGCTGCCCGCGGTCGACCTCGGGGAGGACGCAGGCGGGACAGCGGGAATCGTCCTGCTCCACATCTTTGCGGTGAAAGATGGAGCCGTGGAGTCCCTGGCCCGGCAGGCCGAGGAAACTTTCGCGGCCTATCGCGCGGCGGGCGCCCGCGAGGCGGCTGTTCTCGTGACGCTCGACGCTCCCAACAACTTCCCGAGGCATCCGGTACGAACGGACGGGCCCTATCTGGTCTGGGTAGGCCTCGTCGAGGACGGCGCCGTGCTGGACCGATTGACGCCGCTGGCCGAGCGCGCGGGCCCGTCGTTGAGCGCCCACCTTCGGGGCGCTCCGGAGCTCGTCCTTCTCGACCCCACGCCCCGCTCACGGCTGAGAGGTGCCGCCCCTGCGGAGGCGACACTGTAGGGGCGGGGGGCTTGGCCCACGCTTGCACACGCACTACTGACTCAGGGCCTGCCGAGCTCCGGATGCGTCGCCACCGCTCGGGATGACTGCCTGATTCGAGATGGATCCGGGTGTGTTCTGATCGCGGACGCTTGAGAAGGACACGCGTCGCGGCCATCACTGTTGCCGCCGTGCTCGGCGCGGCCGCCGTCGCCCTGGTTCGCGCGACCGGCTGGTTTGCGTCGCTCGGCGGAAGAATGTCCGGCGAGCGCTTGCGCCGTGCTCGGCGATCGACCCAATGGCGCGATGGCCGGTTCGGGAACTCGGTGGCGACCCGAACGATAATGCCTGGCGGTTTTCTGGGGATGCTTCGGATGCACACATGCGGGCGGCAGATTCGCTATCCGCGACGCCCGATCCCGGTGGATTGGCGCAAGAGGCTCGACTACGACACGCCGCCGGCGTCCGGGTTGCGCGCGACTTGGATGGGACATGCGAGCGTACTCATCGAGATCGACGGCCTTCGTCTATTGACGGATCCGGTGTGGAGCGAGCGTGTGTCCCCGTCGTCGCTGGCAGGGCCGAAACGCTTCTTCGAGCCGCCGATCGCGCTCGACGAGCTCGCGTCGGTCGGCGCGGTCCTCATCTCGCACGACCACTACGACCATCTCGATATGGCGACGATCAAGGCGCTCGGTGCTCGCGGCACTCTCTTCCTCGTGCCGCTCGGCGTGGGGGCGCATCTGGAGAGGTGGGGAATTCCCTTGGCGCAGGTCCGCGAGCTCGATTGGAGCGAACAGGTCCTTCTCGATGGCGTTAGATTCACCATGACGCCGGCCCGGCACTTCTCGGGGCGCGGAGTGACCGATCGCGATTCGACCCTGTGGTCGTCCTGGGTCATCGCTGGCCCGCGTCACAAGGTCTTCTTCTGCGGAGATTCGGGGTTCTTCGGCGGCTTTCGCGATATCGGCAGGGAACACGGACCCTTCGACCTGACGCTGATGAGCGGGGGCGCGTACAGTCCTACATGGCCCATGATTCACATGACGCCCGAGGAAGTGGTTCAGGCCCACATCGACGTGCGCGGACAGTTGCTCCTGCCGATCCACTGGGGGACCTTCAATCTGGCTTTTCATGATTGGAACGAGCCCGCCGCGCGCGTGTTCGCCGCGGGGGCGCAGCGCGGCATCCCAATCGTCATTCCCAGACCGGGCCAGATGGTGGAGCCGTCACGCGTGACGGATCTGCCCGCCGCGAAATGGTGGCGCGAGAGCTAGGCCGCGCGCATACGACGATGACTGGTGGAAGTCACCTGTTAGCGTAAGGGCGGGACTTGTCCTCGCTAACGCTCGGGATGACGGCTTAGAGAAGGCGAGTCGGCCGCCGGACGGCGGAAGTCAGCGAATCAAGACTGACCCCGAGTTGCAAGACCCGGCGCCGCGCCGCTCCTGTAGAGTTTCGGCGGGAGGAAGGGTCTATGAAGAGAATCGCAGTCTGGATTCTGGCGACCGGTATTCCTTGCGCTCTGATGGCCCAGGAAGCCTCGAGCAAGCCGGCAACGGCGGATCCCGCCTTGAAGGAAACGCTAGTCGGCATGGAGAGGAAATCCTGGGAGGCCTGGAAGAATCGCGACGGCCAGTTCTTTCAGGGCTTCCTGTCGGACGACCACGTTGAGATCGGGTTCTCCGGAATCTCGGACAAAGTTCCAGGGGAGTGATGAAAAGACCC
>JBGPCK010000075.1:0-14766 GCA_041481715.1 Thermoanaerobaculia bacterium
GCGGAGAAGTCTAGAGGAGGGAAGGGGAGTCAGACCTGATTCTCTGATTTCGCCCTCACCACCGCCTCAGTCGCGCCTACCTGAACGGACTACCGAATCCGATCGATGGGCGTGCGTTTGGGCTCCTTGCCGAATCGGACTCGCGAGCGCTCGATCATCTTCCGGATCTCGACATCGCGATCCTTTGGCGGCGCGGTGGTGACCCAGCCGTGGACCAGGCGCTCGGCGGCAGCGGTCACTTCGTCGACGGCCTGATTGAACAGCGCCTCGTTCGCCTTTGACGGCTTGTTGGCGCCGCTCAACTTGCGGACGAACTGGAGAGACGAGGCTCGAATCTCGGCTGCGGTCGCCGGCGGAGCGAAGTTGGCGAGGGTACGGATGTTGCGGCACATGCCGACACTGTAAACCGGAGGATGGGCGAAGTGGGCCGAGGGAGGCGGCTCTTGACAATATTGCATTTTTTGCAATAATCTCAAGGCACGAGACGGAGTTGTAAGAGCGCAAAATGTCTATGAGCTACTCGAATCTCAGGGACGTCCGAAGGGCCATGGGACTGACACAGGTCCAGGCGGCCGCGCGGCTCGGCGTTTCCCAGCCTTACCTTTCACAGCTCGAGCGCGGCCAGAGGAAGACGACGCCGCGACTTGCGTGGCGAGCCGCTCGTTTGTACCGGCTGCCGCCAACGGCCCTTCCCCCGCCTGGTGAAGTCGGAGGAGACGCCGCCAGTCGCCTGCCGCATCAGCTCGCGGCTCTCGACTATCCGGGCTACAGCCATCTACGGCCGAGCCCGCCGGTCAATCCCGCCGTAGTTGTACTCGAGGCCCTTTCTGAGAGTGGCCTCGATGCACGGGTCGCTGAGGCGCTGCCCTGGGTTCTGGTGCGATATCCGGAGCTCGACTGGGGTTGGCTGCTGCCGCGAGTGAAGGCCCGTGATGCCCAGAACCGGCTCGGCTTTCTCGTGACGGTGGCCGCGGAGCTGGCGGAGAGCACTTCGGAATGGATGGCGAGCTCCGGTCGCCTGCGGCAAGTCGAGCAAGATCTCGAAAAGTCTCGCCTGGTTGCCGAGACCACTCTGACGCGGGACAGCATGCCGTCCGCCGAGAGGTCCTGGCTTCGCGACCATCGCCCCCCGGAGGCCGTCCGGTGGAACGTCCTGTCGACCATGAACGCGACGCAATTGCCTTATGCCGCGTAGAGGCACCACCGACGAGCCCCCGGAGCCATGGGCCTCCTTCTTGCGAGAGATCGACCACCGGCTCAAGGGAAGAGTTGATCTGCACTGCATTGGGGGATTCGCCATCACGATGCAGTTTGGACTGTCGCGCGAAACCTCGGACATCGACATCTTGGCCGCCGTTCCAAGCCGCGCGGAGATCACACTGCAGGAGCTCGCTGGCAAGGGATCCGAGCTCCATCGGAAGCTCAAGGTCTATCTGCAACTGGTGAAGGTGACTACCTACCCGGAGGAGTACGAAGGCCGCCTCGTCCAAATGTGGCCACAGTTCGGCCTCGAGAAGCTGCATCTCTACGTCCTGGAGGCCCATGATCTCGCGCTCACAAAGCTCGAGCGAAACAGCGATGTTGATCGCCAGGACATGCTCTGGCTCGCCGGGGCTGGGCTGATCGACGCGAAGACGCTCCGCGATCGGTACGTGAAGGAATTCCGACCGAATTTCGTCGGGAGGGTCGAGACGTGTGACGGGACGATCGACCTGTGGACGGAGATGATTCGGGAGGAGCAGGGCCGGCGGTCCTCTTAAACAGAAGGGACGCGGCCCTCGGCCGCAGCTTGTGCTGAAGTGAGGCGAGCCGCTCACCCCTGCCGGCCGCTCGCTTCGCGAGAGCGCGGCCTTTCGGCCGCGGCCGGCACTGGAGTGAAGCGAGGGGAGACCCCTCGCGGCATCCCCGCTCCCGCAGGGAGAGGGAGAGGAGACGCCGGGAGAGGGAGAAGAGCGCACCCCCGCTTCCGTGGGGAGAGGGGGAAGAGGTCATGAAAGGACGGCACCTCCATCGACCGGCTGTCGGACTACACTCGGGTAGGAAGAAGGGAGGCGTCATGAGGGCTCGCTTTCTCGGCTGTCTGATTCTCGGTGCGTGCGTCGCCTCGGCCGCGTTGGCACAGACGGCCGTGACGAGGAAGAGCGTCAATCTTCGCTCTGGGCCGAGCATCGACTATCCGCTCGTGATGCAGCTTCCACCTGGCGTCGGCGTGCAGATCGTGGGGTGTGTGCACGACTGGACGTGGTGCGATGCGATCGTCGGGCCTGACCGCGGCTGGATCTACGCGGGAAATCTTTACTACCCGTATCAGGGATCGCAGGTCGTTATCCTGGGCTATGGTCCGACGATCGGGCTGCCGATCGTCACGTTTTCGATCGGCTCTTATTGGGATTCCTACTACCGGGCGCGGCCATGGTATGCGCGGCGATCGTATTGGATCGGACGGCCTCCTCCGGCGCACTGGTATGGTCCGTCGCCGCATCCGAGGCCGCCCGGGGTCCACCCACCTCCGCATCCGAGGCCGCCAGCGGGGCGTCCTCCCGTGCCGCCGCCGCCGCATCCGAGGCCGCCGGTGAACAAGCCGCCGCCGCATCCGAAGCCGGCGCTACACAAGCCGCCGCCACCGCCGCACGCTTGAGGTCTGGGGTGATTTGCTGAGTTGGTCTTCCGATTGCCGGAGGCTCGCGTCGGGAGGCGCGACGCTCGGCGGTTGCGGCTGCTGCAAGAGTGTGAGGGGGGAGCCCCTGCCGGCCGCTCGCTTCGCGAGACGCGGCCTTCGGCCGCGGCCGGCGTGCGTTCGTAGAGGCGGCACCTCGCGGACCCCCTCACCCTAACCCTCTCCCCCGTCCTCGGGGGAGAGGGGAACCTGGTGGGGAGGGAGAAGAGGGGGGATAGCCGCGGCCGCCCGCTCGCATATCCTTGCTTCCAGGTGAGAATCAAAGCCCCTCGAAGAAAAACGCACCCGGCGAGCGCCCGCCGGCGTTTTCCTGCGCGAGTCTTGGCGCTGCTGCGCGAGGCTCGCATGCTGGGTATTCGGGCGGGAAGCGACCCCCATCGGTTCACCGGAATCTGGTTCGTTGTCGTGGGCGACCGCGTGTTCGTGCGTCCCTGGAACGACAGGCCCGGAGGATGGCGCCGCGCCTTTCTTCGCCAACCTCACGGGACGATCACCGTCTCCGAACGAGGGATTGCCGTGCGCGCGCGGCAGGTCAGGGGAGACCGCCTCCTGGATGCGATCGACGCCGCCTACGCCGAAAAGTACGACACGAAAGCCTCGCAAAAATGGGTCCGAGGGTTCGCGACGCAACGACGCCGGAACACGACGACCGAGTTGTTGCCGAAGTAACCTACGACGCCTGCTGACACGAGCACCCCTCACGCCTGCCGGCCCGCGGCAGGCGCTTAAGTGAGGTGAGGCCCCTCACCCCTGCCGGCCGCTCGCTTCGCGAGACGCGGTCTTCGGCCGCGGCCGGCGCCTACGTGAAGCGAGGGGAGACCCCTCGCGCGCCCCCGCTCCCGCGGGGAGAGGGAGCAGACCTCGAACGCCCCCTCACCCTAACCCTCTCCCCCTTCCGCGGGGGAGAGGGGAACCTGGCGCGGAGGAGAGGGGAACCTGGCGCGGGGGAGAGGGGAACCTGGCGGGAGAGAGAGAAGGCGCGGGGCTCCTTCGAAATATAGCTATAATATAGCCAGAATGAGATTCGAGATTCTCTTGGCGCCCGAGGCCGTTGAGGACCTGCGGAATCTCAGAGCGGGAGTTCGTGCCGAAGTCAGAGACGCGATCGAAAGGCACCTGAGGAGCGAACCAACGAAGGAGAGTCGCAGCCGAATCAAGCGTCTGAGGGGTTTGAAGCGCCCTCAATATCGCCTTCGAGTTGGAGACACTCGAATCTTCTACGACGTCGGTGGTATGCGAGTGGAGGTCCTTGCGATCGTGACCAAGGAAGGAGCAGACACGTGGCTGGCAGAAGCGGCAGAACGCGAATGAGAAGGGTTCCTCTCTCCGAGGTCAAGGACGACCTCTCGAAGTACCTCCGCCTCGCTGAAGAAGAGGAGATCGTGATCACGCGCCACGGGAAGCCGGCCGGCCTCTTGGTCGGGTTTGAATCCGAGGAAGACTGGTTCGATTACCGGTTGGAAACGGATTCGCGGTTTCTCGAGAGAGTCGAACGGGCGCGCCAGAGCATCAGGAAAGGGCGGGGCATCAAGCTGGAGGATCTGCCGAGGTAGTCCGTCGCTTCCGCTCGCTCGGGACCTGCTGACGCACCGGCCCGCGGCTCGGCCGGATGCGGCCTCGACCGCGTGCCTGGTCCCTCGCTCGCTCTCGCTCCCGCAGCGCGAGGCTCCTCCCCTCTGGGAGACTCCTCGCGCTGCGACCGGGGCTGAGACCAAGAACGTCGCTTCCGCTCGCTCCTGTAGCGCGAGGCTCCTCCCCCTCTGGGAGGCTCCTCGCGCTGCGAACCAGGGAGTTGGCGAGGGGTGGGGTTCATGCCATGTGGCTGTATAATCTATGCCATATGACCGAACCCCGCAGGAACGCCCCATCTCGTATCGCTGACGCCCTCGGTGGCAAGAAGGTCCTGAGAATCCGGGTCCGGACGCCGGAGGACTTGATCGAGGCGACCCGAATCGGTCTCTCGTACGCATCCTTCGATGCGGTTCGGGTCCGGTTCGAGATCAAGACCGAAGTCATGACGCGGCTTCTCGATCTTCCAGCTCGAACTCTCGCCCGGCGAAAGCACGAGAAGCGATTTCACGCCGCCGAATCGGACCGTCTGGTTCGTCTGGCTAGGATCGGCGCGTTCGCGGAGGACACGCTCGGATCGACGCGAAAGGCCGCTTATTGGCTCCAGGCCCCGAATCGCGCCCTCGCCGGCGAGGCTCCGCTCACGCGCCTCGACACGGACGTCGGTGCTCGGGAGGTCGAGGATCTCCTGCTGCGCATCTCCTACGGCGTTTATAGCTAGAGATTGAGGATTTGGCGGCTGACGAGCGGAGGCCACGCCTCCTTCGACGGCGAGGGGTCTCGCCTCGCGGGGGGCAGGTGGAATCTTCGCGGGACTCCCGTCGTCTATGCGTCCGAGAGTCTGGCGCTGGCGACGCTCGAATACCTGGTCAACGTGGACCCGGAGACGGCGCCCGGCGACCTCGTCGCGATCGCGGCCGTCATTCCCGATGAGCTCGCGATCCGGACGCTTTCGGCGGACAGGCTGCCGAAGAACTGGCGCGGCTTCCCGGCGTCTCTCGAGCTCGCCGTTCTCGGAACGAGGTGGGCGGACTCGCTCGAGACCGCAGTTCTTCAAGTGCCGTCGGTCGTCGTGCCGCAGGAGTCGAACTTCATTCTGAACCCGAGGCACGCGGACTTCTCCAAGATCGTCGTGCGGACTCCGATTCCATTCGCATTCGATACGCGTGTGTGGAAGAAGCGGTCCTCCTGAGAGTTGGGGAAGAGCTCCCCCTCACCCCTGCCGGCCGCTCGCTTCGCGAGACGCGGCCTTCGGCCGCGGCCGGCGCTTAAGTGAAGCGAGGGGAGACCCCTCGCGCACCCCGCTCCCGCCGGGAGAGGGAGCAGACCTCGCGCACCTCCTCTCCCCCTGGGAGGGGGAGAGGGGAACCCGCCGGGGCGGGGAGCAAATTTCGCACTTGGACGCGGATCCGGAGCGCTCCGGGCGCACGTTCGGGGCATATGATTCGCGTAAGGCCGGGATTCCAAGCGAACGGAGGTCTCCGATGGGGCTGCTCGAGAACCTCGGTAGTCTCGTGAATCAGTTTGCGGCCGGCACGGCCTCGTCCGCCGACGTGCACTCTGCATACGATTCGGTTGCGCACGCGGTGCCTCAAACCACGCTGGCCGATGGGATCTCTCACGCGTTCAAATCGGATCAAACGCCGCCGTTCGAGCAGATGGTGTCCAACCTCTTCAACCAATCCAGTCCGGATCAGAAGGCGGGCTTGCTCAACCAGATCCTCGCGTCGCTCGGCCCCAACGCCGCGCAGGCGCTCGGCGCCTCGGGCGGACTGGCGGGTCTAACCGGGATCCTCTCCGGCGGAGCGGTGACTCCGCAGCAGGCGCAGCAGGTCCCATCGCAGACGGTCGAGGTCCTCGCCCAGCAAGCGGCGAAAAAGGACCCGACGATCATGGACCAGGCCGCAGGCTTCTACGCGCAACACCCCACTCTCGTTAAGGCAATTGGTGCGGGCGCGCTGGCGCTTCTGTTGTCGAGAATGTCGAGGAGGTGAGTATGGGGATCATTTGGTGGCTGATCGTCGGGCTGATTGCTGGATGGCTCACGGGCAAGCTCATGGGAGGCGAGGGCAAGGGCGTCCTGATGGACATCGTCATCGGTCTCCTGGGGGCGTTGGCGGGCGGCTTCATCATGCAGTTGCTCGGGTTCGCAGGCGCAGGGGGAATGATCTACACGATCATCGTCGCAGTCATCGGAGCGGTGATCCTGACGTGGCTCTACCGCAAGATGACCGCCGGGAAGGCGACGTAGATCTTCTGACAGGGATCGGGGCGCGGCGATCCCGGTAGTCCGCGCCCCCTCACCCCTGCCGGCCGCCGCTTCGCGAGACGCGGCCTTCGGCCGCGGCCGGCGCTGAAGTGAAGCGAGGGGAGACCCCTCGCGCGCCCCCGCCGCTCGCTTCGCGAGAACGCGGCCCTTTCGGCCGCGGCCGGCGCTGAAGTGAGGCGAGGGGAGACCCCTCGCGCGCCCCCGCCGCTCGCTGCGCGAGAACGCGGCCTTTCGGCCGCGGCCGGCGTGCGTTCGTAGGGGCGGCCCTCGCGGCCGCCCGTTCCAGGAAGGCGGGGGCAAGCCCCGCCCCTACGACGAGGGGAGAGGGAGAAGAATCCCTCGCGCACCCTGGGGAGTCTGAGCGCCCTCACGCCGGTTGCCTCCAACGGGGAGAGCGACAAGGATGTGGGATATCCCACTTGACGTAATTCCCACCCTACCGTATTCTGCTCACATGAGCGAAGCGCCGAACGAGAAGGGCCTCTATCGTCTCCGACCAGATTCGAAGGGACGCATCACGCTCGGCAAGCTCGCCGAGGGAGTCAGCAGCTATCGGGCGCGGCGTCAGGCGGACGGGAGGATCGTGCTCGAGCCCTTCGTGGAGATTCCGGCCGACGAACGCTGGCTGTACGAGAACAAAGAGGCTCTCAAGCGCGTGCGCCGTGGGCTCGCCGATTCGAAGGCCGGCCGGGTGGGTTCCAAGGGTTCGTTCGCAAAGTACGGCAAAGCCTCTCCCGTGGGAGAGGGAGAAGACCCCCTCACCCCGCCCCTCTCCCGTGGGGAGAGGGGTAAGAACCTCGCGCGCCCCCGCTCCCGCCGGAGAGGAGAGAAGAGCCGTAGTCATCTCCTCTCCCCCCGCAGGGGGGAGAGGCAGGGTGAGGGGGGAAGAGGTCAACGTGACGGGACTCTCGCACGCTCGAGAATCCGCTCCAAGACCCCTTCTGCGTTCAGGAGAACGTCCCGGTTCCAGAAGCGAAGCACTCGGACGCCCAGCCGCTCGAGTCTCACGGTGCGCTGGGCGTCGTAGCCCGTCTGGCCGGCCTCGGCGTGCCCACCGCCGTCGAGCTCGACGACGAGCCTCGCTTTCTCGCAGAAGAAGTCCACGATGAATCCGCCGAGGGGATGTTGCCGTCGGAACTTCAGACCGTTCAGGTTTCGGCGGCGAAGCAGTTGCCACAGAACGACCTCGGCATTCGTCTGCCCCCTGCGCAGGTCACGAGCGCGATCGGTAGTGACGAGGTCGCGGTGTCGGACCATTTCCAGTAGGTGAATTGTCGTGAGACCCTCCCACTTGCCCTCTCCCTTCAGGGGGGGAGAAGCCATTCGTCCCGTAAGAACGTCTCGTCACCCCTACGGCCGTCCCCCTCACCCCTGCCGGCCGCTCGCTTCGCGAGACGCGGTCTTCGGCCGCGGCCGGCGCTTGAGTGAAGCGAGGGGAGACCCCTCGCACACCCCCGCTCCCCCGTCGGCGGGGGAGCGGGGAATCTGACCTGCGCCGCTGAAGCCGCCGGTCGCAACATTGCGACGGCGCATTCGTACCTTCCTCTCGATAAGAACCCTCGATTCTTCACTTCGCGAAGGAGGACGCCATGAGCAAGAACCGATCCATCGGTCTTTTCCTTATTTTGGGAGTTGCTGCTGGCCTGGCGGTCGGCGGGTGCGCCAAGAAGGAGGCTCCGGCCCCAGCGGTCGCGAGCGAGGCCAAACCTCCGGCCCCGGCGGACGGCGGAAAGATTCCGGTGACGACTTCGTCCGCCGAGGCGAAGGCCGAGTTCCTGCAGGGGCGGGACATGGTAGAGAAACTGTTGATCACGGACTCCGTCGCGCACTTCGCGAAGGCGGTATCGCTCGATCCGAATTTCGCCTGGGGTGAGCTCAGTCTCGCTACCTCGGCGCCGACCGGCAACGAGTTTTTCGATCATCTCAACAAGGCCGTAAGCCTGGCTGACAAGGCGTCCAATGGAGAGAAACTTCTCATCCTTGCCACGGAAGCCGGCGCGAACAACAACGCGGTCAAGCAGAAGGAGTATCTGGACCAGCTCGTCGCGGCGTACCCGAATGACGAGCGGGCGCACTTCAACCTGGGCGGCTACTACTTCGGCCAGCAGGACTATTCGAACGCGATCGAGCACTACCTGAAGGCAACGGAGATCGCCCCGAGCTACTCGACCGCCTTCAACATCCTCGGCTACGCCTACCGGCAAAACGCCGACTACGCCAATGCCGAGAAGGCGTTTCAGAAGTACATCGAGCTGATCCCCAAGGACCCCAACCCCTACGATTCCTACGCAGAGCTCCTTCTGAAGATGGGTCGATTCGACGACTCGATCGCGCAGTACCGCAAGGCGCTGGCGATCGATTCGAACTTCGTCAACGCGCACCAGGGAATCGCCATGGATCTGCTGTACCTCGGAAAGCCCGATGAGGCGACCGCAGAGCTCCAGAGCTTCACCAAGAAGGCCCGGACCGACGGCGAGGTGCGGACCGCGCTCTTCGCCTTGACGGTTGTGCACGTCGACGGCGGCAAGATGGCCAAGGCGCTCGAGGATGTGGACAAGCAGTATGCGCTGGGACAGAAGACCAGCGACGTTCCGGCGATGGCCTTCGACCGCGGGTTGAAGGGGAACATTCTGTTGGAGATGGGAAAGGCCGATCAGGCCAAGGCGGAGTTCGAGGCAGGCGTGAAGCTCGTCGAGGGCTCCAACCTCTCGCAAGAGATCAAGGACAACGCCAAGCTCGTCGGCCACTACAACCTCGCCCGCGTCGCGGCGGCGAAGAAGGACTTTGCGGCGGCAAAGAGCGAGGCGGACGAATTTCGGAAAGGCGCCGAAGCCTCGAAGAATCCGGCTCAGGCGAAGAACGCCCACGAGCTCGACGGCATCGTCGCGCTCGCGGAGAAGAGCTACGACAGGGCCATTGCCGAGCTGCAGCAAGCGAATCAGCAGAATCCCCAGGATATGTATCGCATCTGCCAGGCCTACCAGGGCAAGGGCGAAGCGGAGAAGGCGAAGGAGTCCTGCGCCAAGGCCGCGAGCTTCAACTCGCTGCCGCAAGTGAACTACGCGTTCGTTCGAACGAAGGCTAAGGCCGGGGCGGGGGCGGAGAAGAAGGGGTGATCTGGGGGCTCCGGTAGGGATCCCCCTCACCCCTGCCCTCTCCCCCTGCGAGGGGGAGAGGGGTACGGACGGGAGGACCTCGATCTCCTACTTCCGCCCTGCGGGCGGTCGGCTCTAACCCTTGGCCGCCAGTACGACGCGGAAACGGGCCTCGCCGCTCATCATCCTGTCGTACGCCGCGGCGGCGCGTTCGAAGGGGAAGAGCTCATTCCGGGACCGCACGCCGGTCCGTGCGGCAAAGGCCATCGTGTCCTGCGAGTCAATTGACCGGCCGGAGGGCCAGCCGGCGGTCGAGCGGCGTCCGCCAATGAGAAGCCCGACTGGAACCTGCAGGGGATCATGCGGAGCGCCGACCACGAGGAGCTTGCCGTCGATCCCGAGGCCTGCGATGACCGCGGTCATCGCCGCAGCGCTCGTGACCGTTGCGAGGATCACGCGCGCCCCGCCTAGCCGGACGAGCTCCGCTGCAGGGTCCTGCTCCCGGCTGTCGATGTAGAGACGCGCGCCGAGCTGGCGCGCGAGAGGTTCCTTGTCGCGGCCGCGAGCGATCGCGACGGTATCGAAACCCATCTTCGAGGCGAACTGCACGCCCAGGTGCCCGAGCCCCCCGAGACCCAGGACGGCGACGAGGTCGCCCGGGAGCGCGCCGGCGTGGCGGAGCGAATTGAAGGTCGTGACACCCGCGCACATCAGTGGCGCGGCCTCAGCGGCGGTGAGCTCGTCGGGGATCCGGGCGAGCGCGCCCCAAGGCGCGACGACATAGTCCTCGTACCCTCCGTCGAAGGAGATCCCCGGGATGCGGACGCCGAGGCGGCAGGTCAAGAAGTCGCCCCGGCGGCAGGAATCGCAGTGGCCGCAATGCCCACCGTGCCAGCCGATCCCAACGCGATCGCCGGGGCTCCAGGCGGGGACGTCGGGGCCGACGGCGTCGACCACGCCCGCGATCTCGTGGCCAGGCACGCGCGGGTACTCGATCGCGGGCCACTGACCCTCCTTCGTGAGAGCGTCGCTGTGGCAGATCCCGCAGGCCTCGACGCGCACGCGCACGAAGCCGGAACCGGGCACTGGAATCTCGCGCTCAACGGTCTCGAGAGCTCCTCCGGGCCTGGAAACCTGGACCGCTCGCATCTTCGGCATGCCGCTAAGTAGTCGGGCAGGCCGGCGGAGGATTCACGGGCGAAGCGCCCGACAGTGTCCGGTGTTAGCCTCGTCACAAAGCTTCGACTAACAGAGGAGGGCTCGATGAGGGCAAGAAACGTCCTGGCTCTTGCGGCGTCGTTCGTTCTGGCGACGGCGGTTCTGGCGCAGGGATCCGGAGAGGCAAAGACGAAGAGTGCTTCCAAAGCGGGGGCCAGCCAGCCCGTCATCATGCCGGCTGGCGATCTCAAGTGGACCGACCTCGACCCCGCCGGCGCTCCGGGAGTCAAGGTCGCGGACCTGTGGGGCAACCACGCGAAGGGCGCGTTCGGCGCGGTCTTCAAGTTGCCGGCGGGATTCGCAGCTCCCCTCCATACGCACACCCACGCCATGAAGGTCGTGATCGTGTCGGGCACGTACATTCAAGCCCCGGAGGGAAAGCCAGAATTCCGGCTGGGGCCCGGTTCCTACCTGATGCAGCCCGGCGGGAACTACCGACACACGACGAGCTGCGACAAGGCCTCGGAATGCGTCTTCTTCGTCGAAAGCAACGGAAAGTTCGACCTCAAGCCGGCGGATGCGGGGAAGGCGCCCACGAAGAAGTAGGGAGGGTGGATCTGCCCTCATCCTTGCCGGCCGTAACCGGCGCTGAGTGAAGCGAGGCCCCTCACCCCAACCCTCTCCCGCCGGGAGAGGGAGAAGAACCCCTCACGCACCCCTCTCCCGCCTGAGAGGGAGAAGGCCTCCTCACCCTTGCCTCTCTCCATGCGAGGGGGAGAGTGGGTTCTGACAACTTCAGCTGACGCGGTGGGCGAGCTCGGACTTGACTCGGGCGAGCTTTGACGCGAGGAGATGAAACTGGCCGTCGTCAGGCTGTTCCGAATAGGGCACAGCCGGAGCTGGCTGTTGGGACCCCCCGACAAACTCCCGGCTGTTGCTGTTGATGGTCCAGTGGCGAAGAGTTCGACTCGCGATCGCGTGAACTGGTTCCGGTTGGCTGCTCATGAGGATAGCTGCTTTCTTGGTGAGACCGCGGAGAAGCTCTCGGGGTCAGTCACGCCTTTTTCTGGTATCGGTACGAACGACCTGGCCGCCCGCCGAGAAGGTCGGTCGACCTCTGCCGACAGACAACGCCACAAGGATGACTGACCCCAAGCGAACGCTTCACCTCGTCCCAATTGCCTTTCAGATCGTTTTAGATTCGCTCAAAGTCCGAGTAGGGATTTCCGGTCAAGAGGGGAAGTGTCTTGAAATTCTGACGCCAATTCCCCCTTCGGCGTCGGATTGACCGCTTCACCGGCCTTGTGTCCAGCCGCAGCTCCGGTCACGCCTCCCACGGCGGCCCCCGCGACTGCGCCGACGGGACCACCCAGGGCTGCGCCAACTACCGCGCCGGTAGCCGCACCGCCAGCGGTTCCCACTCCGGTACCAACCGGATGAGAACCCGGCGTTCCTGTCGGATTGACCGCTTCAGCGGCCGTGTGTCCAGCCGCAGCTCCGGCCACGCCTCCCACGGCGGCTCCCACGGCTGCGCCGACGGGACCACCCAGGGCTGCGCCAACAACTGCGCCGCCAGCCGCACCACCAGCGGCTCCCGCTCCGGTACCGACCGGATGAGACCCCGGCTTTCCCGTCAATTCAACCTCTTGTTCCAACATGATGAACCTCCTTCTGCCTATGACCACTCCGAAGCACCTCTACCCCTGCAATCACAGAAGAACCGTGCCGGCCTCGATCAAAGACTGCCGTCCGGTTCGAACGTGGACAGCATGTACGGACGATTTGACGCTGTCCAATAGCTAGTTTCGATCAACTTGGGATGTCCTGACGATCGTTCGTGGAGAATTGGAAGGGCTCCGGGGTCGACTCTGCGCCGTCGGATCCTGTCCCGGTGATAGCCTCACTACTACAAGGCTACAAATAACAAGGAGGATTTCGATGAGGGCGAGAAACATTCTGGCATTTGCGGTTTCGTTCGTTCTGGCGGCGGCGGTTCTGGCGCAGGGGTCCGACGAGAAGAAGATGAAGAGCGCCTCGAAAGCGGGGGCAAAAAAGGCCGTCATCATGCCGGCCGGCGACCTGAAATGGGTGGATCTCGACCCGAATGGCGCTCCGGGAGTCAAGAGCGTGGATGTGTGGGGCGACCATACGAAGAGTGCGTACGGCGGGTTCACCAAGTTTCCGGCGGGATTCAGCGCTCCTCTCCACACGCACACCCACGACATGAAGCTCGTGGTCCTGTCGGGGACATTCATTCATACCCCGGAAGGAAAGCCCGAAGTCCGGCTGGGGCCCGGCTCTTACCTGATGCAGCCCGGCGGGAACTACCGGCATTCGACGGCCTGCGACAAGGCCTCGGAATGCCTGGTGTTTATCGAGAGCACCGGAGCGTTCGACCTCAAGCCGGCGGAAGCGCCCGCGAAGAAGTAGGAAGTGTGGGATCCGACGCGCGCCCGCCCGGGAGCGCGTCAATCGGTGTAGGGGTCAGGCACGCACTCTTGTATTTTGTGGAAGAGAGCCTGTGAACGTGCCTGACCCCTGTGTCCGACCGAACCTGGGTGCGCGGTAGCCGGGGGTCGGAGCGACTGTGGCGATTCGCATCGTGCGCCTCGGAAGTCCGCGGGCCAGGGGCGAGGGGCTGAGGATCGGCACCGTCCGGCGTCCGCCGCGAGGCGTGCCGAAGGCCGAGTTCGCGGCCCGGAACTTCTACGACGTGTGGCTCCCGAACCTCGCGCCCTCCGAGGAGCTGCTCCAGGCCGGTCGGGGGGCGAAGGACGAGCGCCATTGGCGCTCTTTCGCGAGGCGCTATCGGGCCGAGATGAGCCGGCCGGAGGCGAGCCGCGTGTGGGACGTGCTCACCGCGCTGTCGCACACGGCCGATTTTTCGGTCGGCTGCTACTGCGAGGATGAGCTCCGCTGTCACCGCTCGCTGATGCGGGAGCTTCTGGCCCAACGGGGCGCGGTGCTCAGCCCCTAGGCCCGTAGGGTCAGTCGTGTATTAATGGATTCTCCGGCCACCGAGGCTAAAAATACCATAATACAAGACTGACCCCGGGCTGGGGAGGATGAGGCGTCCTCACCCGCCGAGTAGTTCTGAGAACTCGCGGGGCGTCATGACGCGGGATCCTCCCACCGGCCTTTCGACGAGCCGTCGGTCGCCGGTGACCAGCAGAGTCGATGACGCGGCTGCGAGGATCCGCCAGAGGTGGTCATCTCCCTTTCTCGCGGTGCGGCCTGCCGGCGGTTCGATGTCGAGGACAACCCCGTTGGCGACAATCTCGGTGAGGAGAAGATCGATCTGGGTCTGGGAGAGTCCATGGCGCCGGCGGATCTTCGGCCGCAGCAGCACCGCTCGGTATTCCGCCAGCAGCTCGACCGACAGCAGGAAGCGAAATCCCCCGGCCAGCATTCCGTCGAGGATCCGCGCTGTGGGAGATGCCGCGAGGCGAGTGAGAAAGCCGCTGACCACGACGTTTGTGTCGATGACGGCTGGCTCCGCCGTCATCGCTGGCGACGGCGCGCTTTCGTCTCCTCGACGGCCAGCCGGATCGCGTCAGACTCTGCCATTCCAGATCGCGCGCGGGCCCGCGCCACGAGGGCCGCCGCCTGGTTCGTCGTCTTCAGTCCATAGGCGTCGAGACTCTCCTCGACCAGACTCCGAATCGTCTTGCCGCGGCGCACGGAGGCTTCCTTGAGCGCTCGATGACGTTCGGGCGAAAGCGTGATCGTGAGGCGAGGCATTTCTAACTCCCAGCTGGCATTTTATCACCAACGCACCAAGTCACCAACACGAGCCTCCCTCCCCCCTTGATCGTGGGCAGAGAACCTCTCCCCCCTCACCCGGCCGGCCGCTCGCGTCGCGAGACGCGGCCTTCGGCCGCGGCCGGCGCTGAAGTGAGGCGAGGGGAGACCCCTCGCGCACCCCCGCCCCCCTGCGGGGGGAGAGGGGATTAGGGGCCTTCCCCCTCTCCCGGCGGGAGAGGGGTATGCAGGAGTGA
>JBGPCK010000076.1:0-14608 GCA_041481715.1 Thermoanaerobaculia bacterium
GCTTGGCTCTCCGGCGCGACTTCGGGATCGACCGGCGAAAGGGGACGCGGCGTCCGGGCGTCATCGACCCCCGCCGGGTCCCGGGCCTGAACGTGATCGGCTATTTTGGATCTTCGAGCGGCCTGGGTCAGTCGGCCCGCTCTCTGGCCGACGCGGCCGAGAGCGCCGGAGTCCCGATCACGCGCTTGGAGGTCTCGGGCGCCCCTGCTCGCGCGGGCGAGGGCGCGTCCTACGACGCCAATCTCTACCATGTCAACGCCGACGGCGCCGCGGCGATCGTCGAAGAGCTCGGGCCGGGGCTGCACCGCGGCCGGGCGAACGTCGCTTACTGGTACTGGGAGACGGAGAGCTTCCCCGAGCGCTGGAAGGACCGCTTCGACTATTTCGACGAGATCTGGGTCGCGTCGGAGTTTTGCCGGCGCGCGATCGCGGCCGTGTCGCCGATCCCGGTCTTGCTGGTCCCCCCGGCCATCGGGCCCGTCGAGGGCCGAGCCGACCCGAAGTCTTCCGCCGGCATCGACTCGTCTGACTTCCTTTTCCTCACGGTTCTCGACGCCCTCTCCGTCCCCGAGCGCAAGAACCCTTTGGGAACGGTCCGCGCCTTCGCCCGGGCTTTTCCCGCCCCGACGCGGGCCCACCTGCTCGTTCAGGTCTCCAACAGCGAAAGCGCGCCGGGACTTCTCGACGCGATCCGAGAAGCGAGCCGCGGGACGCGCGTTTCGGTCCGGGCGGCCACCGTTCCCCGCGCCGACCTCGAGAACCTGCTCGTCGCGTGCGACGGTTACATCTGCCTGCATCGCTCCGAGGGCTTCGGGTTCCCGATCGCGGAGGCCATGGCGCTCGGCAAGCCGGTCGTCGCGACGAACTACTCCGGCAACACGGACTACCTCGACGAAGCAACGGGCTTTCCGGTGCGGTGGCGCTACGGCGAGCTCCCCCGGGGGATTCGAGACTACGACCGGGGCACGCGGTGGGCCGAGCCGGACGAGAGCCACGCGGCGGAGCTGATGCGCCGCGTCTTCTCGGAAAGCGCCGAATCGGCCCGGCGGGGCGAGGCGGCGAGGCGCAGGATCGCCGAGCGCTTCGGCCCCCCGAACGCGGGACGGCGGATCGCGTCCGCCCTCGCACAGCTGCGCCACCGCCTCCGGGCAACGGCATGAGAGCGACGTGGGAGCGAGGGTGGCGCGGCCGGCTCTACGTCTTCGGACGCCGGGTCGTTCCACTGCCCTGGCGCCGCGCCATCCGCCGGCATCTCGCACCCGAGCGCCTGCTCGGCATCCGGAAGCCTCCCGCCGACATTCCGCACTACGACTTCGACCCGAACGAGGCGCGGCCCGGCCGCCCGGACGTCCTCCTGCTGCCCGTCATCGCCTGGTCCTACCGGCGGCAGCGCCCGCAACAGCTCGCCGAGGCGCTCGCCCGCCGCGGCCGACGCGTCTTCTACGGCGCTCTCCAGGGCCCCGACGAGCCTGTGTCGGCAACCGGCGCCGCCCCGGGTGTGCTGCTTCTGCCTATCGCCGGCGTGCGGCGCGAGGACCCCGCGGACCGGCGGCTCGAGGGAGCGGCGATCGAGGAAGCCTTCGAGTCCCTCGCGCGGGCGCGGGAGGAATACGGCCTCTTCGAGACCGCCGTCGTCGTCCAGACGCCCTTCTGGACGCCGCTCGCCCGACGTCTCCGGGAACGGTTTGGCTGGAAGACCGTCTACGACTGCCTCGACGCGCACGCGGTCTTCGCCACGAACCGGGCCGACCTGCTGGCCGCCGCGGAAGAGGAGCTTCTCTCGGAGGCCGACCTCGTCGTGGCGACTTCCGAGGTCCTGCGCGAGCGTTTGAGCGAAGCACGTCGGTCCCGAGGCAAGCCCGACGCCCGCCTGCTTCCGAACGCGTGCGACAGCGACCTGTTTGAGAGCGTGCCCGACCCCGACCCCAGGACCGATCTCGCGGTCGGCTACGTCGGCGCCGTGGACGATTGGTTCGACACCGAGCTCTTGGAGAGCGTCGCGCGCCTGCGGCCCGCGTGGCGGTTCGAGATCGTCGGGGGCATCGAGGGCAATCGCGTCTCTTTCGCCCGGGAGCTTCCCAACGTCGTCTTCCACGGCGAGAGGCCGTACTCGGAGCTCGCGGCCCTGCGCTCGCGTTTCGCCGTCGAGATCATCCCGTTCCGGCTCTCGAAGCTGACCGACGCGGTCGATCCCGTGAAACTGTACGAGGCGGCAGCCGCGGGACGGCCCCTCGTGGCGACACCGATGCAATCGCTCCTGCCGCATGCCGGCCGCGGTCTCGTGCGGCTCGCGGCCAGCCCGGAGGACTTCGTTCGGGAGATCGAGGCGGCAGCCGCGGGGGCAGCGGTGGAGGCTCCTCGGCTGAGGGCATTCGCCCGCGACAACACCTGGGACCATCGCGTCGAGGAGCTCGACGGCTGGATCCGTGAGCTCTACCCGAGGGTCTCGATCGTCCTCGTCACCCACGATGGAATCGCATTGACGCGACTCTGTCTCGAATCTCTCGACCGGCGCACGGACTGGCCCACGCTCGAAATCCTCGCCGTCGACAACGGCTCGACCGACGGCACGCGGCAATGGCTCGAGGAGGAGGCTTCGCGCCGCGGTGAGAACTTCCAACCGATCGCCTTCTCGGAGAACCGGGGGTTCGCTCCCGCCGTCAACGCCGCCGCGGCGGCCGCGCGCGGCGAGTACCTCTGCCTCCTGAACAACGACACCATCGTGACGCGAGGGTGGCTCTCGGCGCTCGTGCGCCACCTCGAGAGGGATCCCGGGCTCGGCATGGTCGGCGCCTCCACCAACGAGACCGCCAACGCAGCCAAGGTCGAGGTCGGGTACCGAGACCCGGAGGACCTGGAGCCATGGGCTCGCGCCTTCACGCGTGCCGGCGCGGGGAGGGCCGAGGCCATCGACATGCTGACGATGTTCTGCGTGCTGATGCGCCGCGAGGTCTTCAAAGCCGTGGGCCCGCTCGACGAGCGGTACGCCGTCGGCATGTTCGAGGACGACGACTACAGCCGCCGCCTGCGCGACCGGGGGCTTCGCCTCGCCGTCGCCCGGGACTCCTTCGTCCACCACTGGGGGCGCGGCACCTTCGGCCGGCTGCCCGATTCGGAGTACCGACGCATCTATGAGGAGAACCGCCGCCGCTTCGAGGGGAAGTGGGGCGCCCCGGCCCGGCCCGGCCCAGGCGCGGCGGCAGCGAACCTCGTCCGGCTGGCCGAGCAGTCGGGCGCTCTCTTCGTCTTTCCCCCAACGATCGGGTGGGACGTGACGCTCGTGCAGCGGCCGCATCACCTGGCGCGCGCCCTGTCGCGCATGGGTTTCCCGGTCGTCTTCGAGCTCGAGGGCGACAACCACGAGGCGCTGGAAGAGGTCGAGCCGCGCCTCTTCCTTTGGAGCGGCCCCGCGGGAGACCTCGCGAGGCTCCCCTCCCGGGTCGTCTGGAGCTTCGCGTACAACGTCCCTCCCGAGGAGACCCTCCGGGGCGCTCGACTCGTCTACGACGTCATCGACGCCCTCGAGATCTTTCCCCATCCGCGCCGGCGCCTCGCGCGCGACCACGTCCGGGCCCTCGACCGCGCGGAGGCCGTCTTCGCCGTCTCTCGTCCGCTCCTCGAGAAGGTCCGCCGTGTCCGGCCCGACGCCGTGTACCTTCCCAACGGCGTCGATTTCGCTCGCTACGAGCAGCCGCCCGACGAGGCCGCCGTGCCCGAGGCGATCTCTCGCTCCCGGCGGGCCGGCCGGCCGGCCGCCGGCTACGTCGGAGCGCTCGCCCGCTGGCTGGACGGCGATCTGCTGCGCGCGCTTGCGGCCCTGCGTCCGGACTGGGATTTCTTTCTCGTCGGCGAGGCCCTCGATGATTCCCTCTCGGGAGTCCTGGAGCGCGCGCCAGGAAATCTGATATTCGTCGGACCGCGCCCCTATGCGGCCGTTCCCTCGATCCTCGCCTCCTTCGACGTCGGGTTGATTCCGCGCCGCGGACCCGAGGGCTTTCACATGTCTCCGATCAAGCTCTACGAATATCTCGCGGCGGGCCTCCCCATCCTCTCGACGCCCATTCCCGAGTGCGAGGGGATCCCGGAGGTTCGCACCGCCTCGGACGCCGCCGGGTTTTCCTCCGGCCTCGACCCCGCGCGGCAGGACCGCTCCTCCCCCGCCTTCCGCGCCCGAGCCCTCGCGCGCGCCCGCGCGAACGACTGGTCCCGCCGCGCGGTGACGGCGCTCGAAACCCTGGGCCTGGCGCCTCGGGCGGAACCCGTCGATTAGAATCAGGTGGGGCACGATTGAGCTCGGCAGCGACGACCACGCGAAGAACCAGTGTCCCGGTCTACGATTCCGCCCGCCGGGGATCGAGGGTGCTCGAAGAAGCCCTCGCCCTCTGGAGATACCGCGCCCTGGTCTACGAGCTCGTCATTCGCGACATCAAAGTGCGCTACAAGCGCTCCGTGCTCGGCATCTTCTGGACGATGCTCGCACCGCTCTTGAACATGGTCGCCCTGACGCTCGTCTTTTCCGCGATCCTCAAGCAGGAGATCCGCAACTACCCCGTCTATTTCATGACCGGATCGGTCTTCTGGACCTTCTTCTCCCAGTCGACCTCCGCCGCCGCCTCGCAGACCGAAGCCTCCAACGAGATCGCCAAACGCATCTACCTTCCGCGGTCGGTCTTCGTTGCGGCGGCGATCGGGGGAGGTCTGGTCAACCTCGTTCTTTCGATCGTCCCTCTGCTGCTGATCCTGCTCGTGACGGGCTTTCCCCTTCACGCAACCTGGATGTTCCTGCCGGTCTCCGTCTTCATCGTGACGCTGTTCTCGGCCGGCATGGGTTTTCTGCTCTTCACCTTCGCTTCGCGGTTCACCGACGTTCGCGAGATGTACCTCGTACTGGTCCAGACGTGGTTCTTCCTCACACCGATCGTCTATCACCCGTCGATCGTTCCGCCCAGGTTCCGGTTCGCGCTCTGGGCGAACCCGATGTACTACCTCGTCCAAACCTTTCGCAAGCCGATCTACGACGGGACGATCCCGTCCGGTGGGCTGATCCTGGCGTCGCTGGCGCTCGCGGTGATCGTTTTCGCGACCGGCTGGATCTACTTCTGCCATCGAGCCGACCGATTCGCCTATCGAACCTGATGGCGGCGATCCGGCTCGAAGGCGTCAGTGTCCGGTACCGGATCCCCCGGGAGAGCATCCGCTCGATCAAGGAGTATGCGATTCGCAAGCTCAAACGCCGCATTCTCTACGAGGACTTCGAAGCGCTGCGCGACGTCGGCCTGGAGATCGAGGCGGGAGAGACCGTCGGCCTGATCGGGCGCAACGGCGCCGGCAAGAGCACGCTCCTGCGCCTGATCGCCCGCGTGATCCAGCCCACGACGGGCCGGGTCGTCGTCGTGGGAAAAACCGCGCCCCTGCTCGAGCTCGGCCTCGGGCTCCATGGAGAGCTAACGGGGCGGGAGAACCTCCTGCTGCAGGGGGCGCTGCTCGGTTTCTCACGGTCCGAGATGAAGGGGCGCACGGATCGCATCATTGCGTTCGCCGAGCTCGAAGAGTTCATCGACGCTCCGATGCGGACCTATTCCACGGGAATGGCGGCGCGCCTGGCATTCTCCGTCGCCACCGACGTCGATCCCGACATTCTCATCGTGGACGAGGCCCTGGCCGTGGGGGACGAGCGCTTCCAGATGAAGTGTCACGATCGCATGGAGACCTTCCGGCAAGCCGGCAAGACGGTGCTGCTCGTCTCCCACTCCCTGCCGCAGGTCCGCGACAACTGCCGGCGCGCCGTCTGGCTTCACGAGGGCCGGGTCGTGCGAGACGGGGACGCCGAGGCGGTCACCGAGGCGTACCACGTCTGGTCGGTGGAGTCGCCAACGCCGCCCTCGACGGCGGTGGCCTCTCCGCTAGCAGGTTGCTGAAAAAGGATGTGGCGCGTCGTTGCGAGCGCCGCGGGGCCAGATGCGAGGCGACGCGACGCAGGCGATGCCGTTCGCATCGTCGAGGAGCGGCAACAAGGGGTTTGAGCAGGCGCTCGACGCGCCCGAACGAGGGCGGAGAGCAGTTTGTGGCCCCTGAGCCAAGGCCGGGGCCTGCTCCGGTCTTTGAAGTTCTCGGCCGCCGTTCGCGAAGCGAATGCCTGCGGCCGAAAGTGAGCCGCGACGCCCGCATCCATTTTTCAGCACCCTGCTAAGGGGCCTGACCCCGCCGCGAAGCCAAGAGAGCCGCGGGCTCATTTGCCGCCCAGGTACCCGAGGCTCTTCAGCCGGCGAACCACGGCCTCGTCAACCGATATACCGGAGAGAAAGTCGCTCCGCTCGGAATGCACCGTCAATCCCCTGCGGCCGTCCATCGCGATCGGCCGGCCCTCTCCATCGGTGACGCCGAGACGGTACGGCGGGAGGGTTCCGCGATCATCTCCGGAAATCCGGAGGTCGAGGCCTCGGGCGCTCGGAAGAGGGCCGCGAAGGGTGAGCGAATGGCCGGCCGCGCCCGCCCCGTAGCGGCAGGTGTCGGCCGCGGTCAAGAACGGCTTCGCGATGCCTTCCAGCTGAACGACGAGGTCGACTCGGACCTGCTCCCCGGGCCGTTTCCGAAAGCGAATCTGGGGGAAGTGCGTCAGGTCGCGTGAGCGCCACGATTCCAGGCGCGACACGAGATCGGAATCCGGGCGGCTGGGCAAGCCGCAAGGCACCGGAGCGCCCGCCTGCTCTCCCGGATCCCGATCGAGCCGAAAGGAGCGCCGATCGAAGGAGGGATAGAGACTCACCGTGATCTTTTCGGGCCCCCGCCGGAGACTGTAGAGCCGAACGCCGTCGAGGTCCTCGGTCGCGTAGATCTCTCGTCTCGGCGGAAACTGGCGCCTCCAGAAACTCTCTCCGACCCAAGAATTCTCCGACCTCCATCCCATCACCTCGGCCACCGTGGGCAACACATCCGCCAGCGAAATGGGATCCGATCGTACCGAACCCTTCTGTTCGTACTCCGGGTACTTCACGACGAGAGGAACACGGGTCTGCTCGTCGTAAAGAGTGTTGCCGTGATAGAGGCCGCCGTGCTCGAAAAACTCCTCGCCGTGATCGGAAACGAAGATCACCAGAGCCGACCGCCACCATCCCTTCGCCTTGAGCGCGGCCGCCAGGTTTTGGAATCCCGCGTCAGCGGCTCGGACCTCCCGGTCGTAGTCGAGCAGCAAGGCCTCGCGTTGCGTCTCGGCCGGCGGCCCGGCAAAGAGGTCCCGGAATTTCGGGGGAATCTTGTACGGAGCGTGAGGGTCGATCACATGAACGTAGAGAAAGAACCGCGGCGAGCTCTGAGAACCGACGAAAGCGAGCGCCTTCGCGACGACGACTTCGGCAGACGGCTTGCGGTCCGCCGAGGAGCCCCACACGGTGAAAAAATGGTTGAAGCCCCGCTGAAATCCCAACCTCGGGTCGTCGACATTTCCATTGGCGACGGCGGCTCCCGTCGCCCAGCCGTGCTTTCGGAACATCTCCGGAAGGTAGGACACCTTGTCGCTCAGCCGGCCGAACCGGTTCAGGGCACCGACCTCCGAAGGAAGGCGCGACGTCAACAGCGTCGCAACGGCGGGGCGGGTCCAACTCGAGAGCGCAAAGGCGTTTTGGAAAAGCACACCCTCGGAGGCGAGACTCTTCGCCGCCGGAGAGGTGTCTCGTTTCGCGCCGTACGCGGACATCCGATCGGGACGCAGGGTATCGACGAGATAAACGATCACCGGCCCGTCGACGACACGGCCCCTGCAACTCGACAAGGCCGACAGGCCCGCCACAATCAGGACTGTGATCGTGGCCCGGCAGGCTGACAAAGGGACGCGCAAAAGACGAGATCTCCCGCGATGCGGAAGGCGGCTTTCCATCTCGCGAGTTCGGATTCTACCATTCACTCCCCTCCGGGAGGCTCTCGGATCATTCGGCGTCGAGGCACCGGTTTGTCGCCGCCGGGTTTCCATCTAGAATCGCCCCGAGGAGGCGCGCCGATCGAGAGTCGTGGGAGTGTCGATCATCGAGCACCGGCCGCACAGCGGCTCGGCGAAGCGGAGGCCGAGGTGGCGGAGCTCCGTATGAGGCTCAAGGAGAGCATCGAAAGAGAGCAGCTCCTCGTGCAGAGGGCCGTCCGAGCGGCGGAGCAGCTGGACCTCGCACTCCGAAACGAGCATGAGCTGCGAGAGCAGATCGACCGGCTCACCGAATTCAACCGAGCCGTCGAACGCTCGGCGCCCTGGCGGTTCATTCAATTCCTACGCGGATTCGCCGGCCGGAAATGGTAGAAGACGAAGCCTCGGCCGAAATCCTGAGGCTTCAGGCCCGCGTCGCGGGGCTCGAGAAGGGGCTCGAGGAGCGGTCGAGACTCCTCCGGGAAATCACCGAAGAGCTCTGCGACGACGATGTGCTGAACGTTTCGCGGATGGCCGCCGGCCTTCCGCCGGTCCAGAAGGCAGTCTTTCTCGAGTTGCGGAGAACAACGTCGCTCACGTCGGGTGACGTCGAAGAGACCATGACACGCCTCTGGCGCTCGCTCAAGCGGGAGCGCCGCCGGGCATGACTCCTCGCAAGGCCACCCTGATCGTCCTTGCCTGGAACCGCTGGGAATTGACGAAACGGTGCCTGGACACCCTCCGGGAAACCGACCTTTCGGGCGCCGACGTCCTCGTCGTCGACAACGGCTCGACGGACGAGACGGTTCGAGGGCTCGAGGCCTACCCGTGGCTCCGCGTCGTGCGCAACGCGACGAACCTGGGTTTCGTACGGGGAAACAACGCGGGCATCGCAGCCGCCGACCCGGAGTCGGACATCGTCCTGCTCAACAACGATCTCGAGTTTTCCCAGGGCGATTGGCTCCAGCGGCTGCGCGCCTGCGCTCACTCTCTCCCTGAGGTCGGGATCGCCGGCTGCCGGTTGCGGCTCCAGGATGGACGGCTTCTCCATGCCGGCACCTACATCCTTCCGGACACGATGTGGGGGCAGCAGCTCGGGTCCCTCCAGAAAGACATCGGCCAGTATCCGGGCGCGCGGGAGGTCGAAGGGATCGTTTTTGCGTGCGCCTACGTCCGGCGAGAGGTCATCCAAGGGATCGGAGGTCTCTCGGAGGACTACGAGTCGTATTTCGAGGACACCGACTACTGTCTGCGCGCCCAGGAGAAGGGCTTTCGAACTCTCGTTTGTGGCGGCGTCACGCTCGTTCACAAGGAGCACGGCTCGACCGACGGCGACACCGATTCTCTGATGAGGATATTTCAGAAGAGCCGGGAGACGTTCCGCCGGACCTGGACCACGAAGCTCTCGGAACGCTACACGCACGAGCTTCATTGGCAATCGATCATGAACTTTCCGACCGGGTATGCGATGAGCAGCCGGGAGCTCGTCCGCGCCCTCGACCGTGGCCGGGTGCGTGTGACGTACCGTTACGTCTACGGTCCGGGCACTCCCTTTCCCGTCAAGGAGCGGGAGGCTACCGGCGACTATCTCCTCGACGCGATCCGGCTGCGGCCCTCCACGGCACGGCCTCGCGTTTCGGTTGTCTACGGCCAGGGGAACGTGTTCCGAGCCAACCGAGGACGGCGCAAGGTGGGCTTCACGATGCTCGAAGTGGACGGCTTTCCGAAGGATTGGGTCCGTCAGGCCAATCGCATGGACGAGGTGTGGGTGCCGACCGAATTCAATCGGCAAGGGTTCCTCTCGTCGGGGCTCAAGCGGCCCGTCCACAAGATACCGCTGGGGGTCGACCCGAACTATTTTCACCCCGGCATCGCCGGATACCCCAACCCGATGGAGGAGTTCGTTTTCCTTTCCAACTTCGACTGGGGCGAACGCAAGGAGCCGTGGTTGTTGCTGAAGACCTTCAACGAAGTGTTCCGCGCGAGCGAGCCCGTGCGCCTCCTCTGCAAGATCATCAACACGGACGGATCCGTACACGTTCTCGAGGAAATCCGGCGCCTCGAATTGAAGCAGGCCGGCGGGAGGGTCTCGTTTCTCTTCAATCGTGAGTTCCCCTACTATCAGCTCGGCTCCTTCTACCGCTCGGCCGACTGCTACATCTCGGCCGGCCGCGGAGAGGGGTGGGACATGCCGTTGACCGAGGCGATGGCGTGCGGACTGCCGGCGATCGCGACCGACTGGGGCGCGCATACCGAGTTCGTGCACGACGAGATCTCCTATCCCCTGCGCGTGCGCGGGACGATTCCCGCCGTCGCCAAGTGCCCGTACTACGAAGGGCACTCCTGGGCGGACCCCGACCCGGAGCACCTGCGCTTTCTGCTACGCCACGTTTACGAGAACCGGGAAGAGGCACGAGGCAAGGGAGCCGCCGCCGCCCTTGAGATGGCCGCGAAGTGGACCTGGGGCCACGCGGCGGAGAAGATCGTCGCGCGCCTCCAGGCGCTCGGGTCATAGACGAACAGGCTCTCCCTCACCGCGAAGGAAAACTTTCGAGGGTGCGGTCGCGAGCCCGGTTCTCAGTCTCCCAATGCCGCGCGGAAGAGCCGGATGGAAAGGTCCCGGCCATCTCCCGAACCCGGCAACACATCGATCGGTCGCCAGGTCTGGTCGCTTTCGAGCGTGAGGTGGACCTCCCGCCCTCGAGCGGCAGACGCAAACGACTCCGGAACCGGCAGAGAGTACGCTTCGATTCCGTCGGCGGTGATGGTCAACACTCCAAGAGTGACGCTTCTCCGTGAGTCGCTCTCGGTCAAGGCAACGGTGATTCGCGGCGGCGTTCGCTCCGGGTAGCGCTTGTGGATCGCCGACCAGTATGTGGCCAGCAAGAGCCTGAGATTCGTTCCGCCCATCCTCAACCGGAGCTCTCCCCTTTCGGCCATCCATCGGGAGACGCCCTCCCAGGCGTAGAAGCCGCCGACGACGTCGAGATCCCGGGGGCTGATCCGAAAATCCACATCCGCGGCCGCGCCCGAGTCGACCAGGTCGCCCCTGACGATCGACAGTGAGGGAGCCTGTGGACCCACCTGGCGTCGCCAGCGATCGAAGACCCCATTCAGGATTCTTTCGTCACGCGGAGGCACGGGCGGATCGACGAGCCTAATGCGCATGTCCCTGTCCCGATTCGCGACGTACAGGAGAAAACGCGCCGAGATGAGGTGGTTGTGCACGTCCGGCAAGCCGAACCCCGTGTCCGGAAACTCGAGCGGCGGCTGCGAGCGTGGCAGCTCCAAGGAGGCGGCGCTCAAGAGATGGCCGAGCTGCACGAGTTGGCGAAAGCGGACTTGATGGACGGCGTAAACGTTCCACGAAATGCGCCGAACGAGGGCGGTCCTTTGAAGCAAGAGCTCCACGAGAAGCGTTGCAAACAGCAACGACCACAACAGGACCCGGTGTCCGACTCGAAGTGAAGCCGCACGACTTCGAATTCCATGCATGAGAACGGCCATGAGCATGGAAAAGGGAATCAGGAGCGGGAAGAAGTAGCGATCGGCGTCGTAGAGGCCCTCGAACGACGTCTTCCAGCGTCCCAGCCCGACGAGCGCGATGAACCCGGCAGAGCCGCAGGCCGTCAGCAGAGCCACGGCCGTCAGGGCACGGCACTCCCTGCGAAAGGTGAGGACCAGGGCCGCGGCGAAGGCCAGGGAGACGACGACGCCGAACAGACAGGCGATGAAGGGGAACGTCTCGAGGGCCCCGAGCGGGCGGGGAAGGGACAGACCCGGAAAGAAATACCGGAAGGGCGCGACCAGGAGGAGAAAGACGGCTCGCGCAACCGCCGCCCTGGGGTGAACGGAAATCCGGTTTCCCGTCAGCCGCTCATAGTAGACGGACGTCAGCACGACACACGCCGCAGCGAAAGACAAGCAGAAGGCGGCGAAGAGCCCGGGGGGGCGGGACCCGCCTTTCTTTCGCCGCTCGTATTCGTCGAGCAGAGCGGGCGCCGCGAGCAAGGGCACCAGAGTGTTCTCGGACAGAGCCGCCAGCACGACGCCAACCACCGCGATCGCTCGGGCTCGGAAGGCGCCCAGGGAATCCTGGTAAGCCAGCGCCGCGAGCGCGCCCGTGATTCCGACCAAGCCGATCGGGACGGACCCCCCGCTCGGAAACCACACCCATAGCGAGGAGAAGCCCCCCGCTGCGACGTAGGCGAAGGCGGCCGTGACACCTGCCTCGGCGGTCAAGTACCGGCGGGCGATGAGGCCCACGAGAAACGCGGCCGTCACGTGGCAGACGAAGATCAGGAGCCGAAAGGCGAGCGCGTCGGTGCCGAACCAACGCGCGCTGGCATGGATCAGTATTCGGAGCACCGGGAGAAAGTGCTCCCCTTGCGGGCGGAACACGACGCTCCAATAGGAGACCTTCCCGGCAAGCGTGGCAGCCGCATCGCGTAGATAGTCCATATCGTCAAACGCAAAGGACGCCCGAAACGTGGGGAAGTAGAGAGCGGTGCCGACAAGAGCGGCCGCGACAAACGGCAGCAGGAGCGATCTACCGGCGACGCGCTCTCCTCCGGGTTGGACCGCAATCGACTCGCTTGCCTCGGCGCTCTCCGGCGGAGGTGGTTTTCGCCCTGCCACGCCCCCGCAGAATAAGGCGAAGAGCGGCACTTTCACACAACGAGTTTTCGGACGGCCGGGATCATCCCGGCCGCATGCCGGCCTCGATTCCAGCGGCCAACCGCCGCGACCGACGATCCTTGGCCTAGAATTCGGTGCCGCGCGGCAACGACGTCCATGGGAGCGACCACCGGACATGAGCCTGGAAGACGAACAAGCGGCCTGGGAGCACCACTGGCAGTCCACAGGCAAGGCGAATTCCCTGGTGGGGCGAATTGCATCCGTCGTGAGGAGTCAAATTCTCAGCCGCGCCGTCCGGCACTACGCCGACCTCTATTTCGGTGACGAAGGTGTTTTCATCGAATGCGGATGCGGCACGGGGCAATCGTCGGCGCGAATTCCTGCCGGCCGCCGGCGCGTCGTCGCGCTCGACCTCTCCCTCGAGGCCCTCCGGCAAACGGGCCACGTAACTTCCTTCACCGACCGCGTGCAGGCCGACATCCGGCGCCTGCCGTTTCCCGACGGCTCGGTGGCAGGGATCTGGAACCTCGGCGTCATGGAGCACTTCGATGCCGCGGCGGCCGCGGAGATCCTGTCCGAGTTCCGGCGTGTTCTCCGGCCGGGTGCCGCGGCGATCCTGTTCTGGCCTCCGGAGTTCGGCTCCTCGCGGTGGGTGCTGGCCCCCGTCGAACGGCTCATCGGCTGGCGGCGCGGGCGCCCGTTCCACGTCTTCCCCGACGAAGTCAACCGATTGCGCTCGAAGCGCCACGCGGCCGAGATCCTCCGAGCCGCGGGGCTTCTCCCTTCCGCGATTGATTTCAGCGCGCGAGACGCCTTCATCCACATGGTCGTCGTGGCAAGACGGCCCGCCGCTTGAAGCTCTCCGTCGTCATCGCCGCCTACGACGAGCGCGAGAACGTCGAGGAATTGGCCCGCCGCCTCGACCGAACCCTCCGCGCTCTTCCGGGCGTGGATTCCGAGATGATCTTCGTGGTCGAGGGGCGCGACGGAACCCGCGAAATCCTCGAGGGCCTGGACGCCGAGATCGGCCGCATCCGGGTCCTCTATTCGGAGAAGCCCGGAGGCCTCGGCAGAGCCTTTCGGCGCGGCTTTGCCGCCATCTCGCCCGACACCGATTTCGTCGTGACGATGGACGCGGACCTCAATCACCAGCCCGAGGAGCTCCCCCGGCTGCTCGACGAACGGGAGCGGGTGGACGCCGACCTGCTCATCGGCTCGCGCTTCGTCGCGGGTAGCCAAAGTCAGGGCATCCCCTTGTGGAAGCGCGCCGTCAGCGGCCTGATGAACAAGATCATCGGGTCGCTCTTCGACGTCGAGGCACTCGACAAGAGCTCGGGGTTCCGGATCTACCGGGCCGCCGCGCTCCGGCGGCTCACCGACTACCGCAACGACGATTTCGCGTTCCTGCCGGAGATGCTGATTCGAGGGACCGTCCTCGGAATGAGGATCGCCGAAGCGCCGATTCATTTCACGTTTCGGACGCGCGGCGTTTCGAAGATGTCGATTCTCCAGACGACCCGCAGCTATCTCGCCCTGCTGCGAACGCGCTTCGACCGGCTCAGTGTCGCCGCCGTCGCTCTCCTCGCGATTGGGGCCGCCGTGCGCCTCGCGTATGCCTTCCCGACCCATCGGTATCCGACGGACGCCGACTCGCTTCTCACGGGGCTGCGCGCCCTCGACATTCTGGAAGGGAAGCTTCGCGTCTTCTACTCCGGCGTCCGGATCGGCGCGCTCGAAAGCTACATGCACGTTCCCTTCCTCTGGCTTCTCGGCGTGACGCGCGCGGCGGTCTCAATCGCTCCGCTGCTTTCCGGGATCGCCACGCTCGCTGTCTTTTTCTTCTTCGTGCGCGAGATCCTGGGGCGCCGCACCGCGGCCCTCGCGCTCCTCTTTCTCGCCCTCCCCTCGCCCGCCTATCTGACCTGGACCTACCTGCCGAACGGCTATCCGGAGACCATCCTGATCTGTTGCGCCGTGCTCTACGTCGCGGCGCGGATCGCGCGCACCGGCCACAAGGACGGGGCCGCGTTCGCGCTGGGACTTTTC
This sequence comes from Thermoanaerobaculia bacterium, assembly GCA_041481715.1. Classification (GTDB taxonomy): domain Bacteria; phylum Acidobacteriota; class Thermoanaerobaculia; order UBA5066; family Gp7-AA6; genus DATBFU01. The sequence goes on from JBGPCK010000076.1 coordinate 14,576, forward strand.
GCCGGCCTCGGCATCTGGCAGTCGATTCAGACC
>JBGPCK010000077.1:0-14417 GCA_041481715.1 Thermoanaerobaculia bacterium
CGCGCAAGAAACGGCGGGACATCATTAGACGGGAGAAGGAGCTCGCCTCCCGCCTGCGCCAACACCGAGAGCTTTAGGCTTTTCGGCGACGCCCACAAGAGGCGAGGGCCGCCTCCCGGAGCGGGCCTCTCGGCCGGCACAGCAAGAGGCTTCAACTTTTCGAGGTCGTTTGAGTGTGCCGGCCGAGCGGAGGGGCGGCCAGGATTTCCGGATGGGATCGGAGGCCGCCCCGTCCCGCGCAGGGAGGCGGCCCGAACCGCCTTACCCCTGGCACCTCCAGGCGACTTCGACAAAGCAGAATGCGGCCAGCGCCCCGACGGCGCCGTGTGGAAAAACTCGCGCGAAACCGGACCCGGCGACGGCGGGCGGCGGCCAGGCATTTCTCCTGCCACGTTGGCCGCCGTCTCCCGCAAAAACCAGCGCCGGCTCGTCAAGGCGAGGGTCGCCTCCCGGAGTGCGGCCTCTCCGCCGGCGCACCCGGACGAGAGAGCGATGCGACAGGTCGAGATGCGCCGGCGGAGCGGAGCGGCGGCCAGGCATTCCCTTTGGTCGCAGAGGCCGCCGCGTCCGCACGCAGGGAGGCGGCCCTCGCCGCTTAATCCATTTGCCGCCGCAAAACCGTAGGGATGTCGAAATCGTCCCGCGACGACGCGTTCGGCCCGAAACCGCCGGAGTCGTCTCCCCGCAGGAAGGGCGCGCGGCCCTGGCGCGGCGGCGCAGAGGCCTTGTGCTCTTCCTCGAGCGCGGCCTGCGCCTCGTCGGCCCGGTCGAAGCCGGTGGCGATGACGGTCACCTTCACGACGCCGGAAAGGCGTTCGTCGTGCACGCAGCCGAAAAGGATCTCGGCGTCCGGGTCCGCGGCCTGCTGAATGATCGCCGCCGCCTCGTTGACCTCGAAGAGTGTCAGGTCCGCCCCGCCGGTGATGTTCATCAGCACACCCCGTGCTCCCTCGATGGAGGCGTCTTCGAGCAGCGGCGAGCTGATCGCCGCCTGGGCGGCGTGGATGGCGCGATTCTCTCCCTCGGCGATGGCGGTTCCCATGAGCGCGCGACCCATGTCCGACATGATCTTCTTGACGTCCGCAAAGTCGAGATTGATCTCGCCCGGGCAGTTGATCAGGTCCGAGATGCCCTGGATCGCCTGCCGCAGCACATCGTCGGCGGTCTTGAACGCGTCGTTCAACGGGGTGTTCTTCTCGACGAAGGAGAGCAGCCGCTGGTTGGGAATCGTGATGAGCGTGTCCACGTGGTCACGAAGCTCCCGTGCCGAGCGCTCCGCCTGGCGCATCCGCTTCTTTCCCTCGAAGTCGAACGGCTTGGTAACGACCGCGACCGTCAGGGCCCCCGCGTCGGCCGCAAGCTTGGCGATGATCGGCCCGGCTCCCGAGCCCGTGCCGCCGCCGAGCCCCGCGGCGAGGAAGACCATGTCCGCTCCCTTCACGACCTGGGCGAGCTTTTCCTGGTCCTCCAGAGCCGCGTTGCGGCCGACCTCGGGGTCCGCACCAGCGCCGAGCCCCTTGGTCAGCCTCGACCCGATCTGCAGCTTCATCGGCGCCCCCGCCATTCGGAGGGCCTGCAGATCGGTGTTGCAGGCGATGTACTCGACTCCCCGCAGGCCGGCGGCGATCATCCGGTTGACCGCGTTGGTCCCTCCGCCTCCCACCCCGATGACCTTGATCGTCGCGGGGGAGGCGTCGCCACCCTCCAGTTCGATCGAGAGCCGATGCGTCTTGTCGTCGCCCACGAACTCGATCATCGCCCGTTCCCTCCCTCGCTGCATTTCTTTTCGCCGGCGACTCAAAAGAAATCCCGGAAGGCTCTCGCCACCGAGCTCGTGATGCGGTTCAGACCCTCGGCGCGGCGGCGGCGGGGCTTGTAACGGTGGCCATAGAGCAGGAGTCCCGTCGCCGTCGCCCATTCGGGGCGCGAGACGACGTCCACGAGGCCACCGACTCCGGCGGGAACTCCGCGGCGCACCGGCCCCTCGAAAATGGCCTCCGCGACTTCCACCAACCCCTCGAGCTCCGCCCCACCCCCCGTCAGCACGACCCCCGAGCGGATCTCCTTGTCGAGCCCGAGCCGCTGGAGGTCTTCGCGCACCAGGCCGAGAAGCTCCTCGGCGCGCGGCTGCAGAATCTCGGACAGCGTCGTGCGCGGGCAGAGCTTCGGAGCGCGCCCGCCTACCATCGGCACCTCGACCATCTCATCCTCGCCCACGGCGGAGCGCAGCGCGCACCCGAACTTCTTCTTGATTCGCTCGGCATCCGTGATCGGCGCTCGCAGCACCACAGCCAGGTCGTTGGTGAAGTGATCGCCGCCGATCGGGATGACGGCGGTGTGGGCGATCGAGCTCCGCTGGTAGACGGCGAGCTCCGTCGTACCGCCGCCGATGTCGACCAGGGCGATCCCGAGCTCCTTCTCGTCGGGCGTCAGGACGGCTTCGGCCGCGGCGAACTGCTCGAGCACGAGTTGCGCAACCTCGATGCCTGCCTTGTTCATGCAGGTCACGATGTTCTGCGTGACCGCGACGGGCGCCGTCACGACGTGCACGTCCGCCTCCAGCCGCGAGCCCACCATTCCGACCGGTTCGCCCACGCCATCCTGCCCGTCCACGGTGAAATCGCGTGGGACGACGTGCACGACCTCGTGATCCTGCGGGATCTGGACACCACGGGCCGCGTCGATGACCCGCGCGACGTCCTCCCGGGTGATTTCCCGGTCCTTGCCGGCGACCGCCACGACGCCGCGGCTGTTGAACGACCGAACGTTCGAGCCCGAGACGCCGACCCAGGCCCGGGAGATCTGCACGCCGGCCATGATCTCGGCCTCCTCGGCGGCCCGCTTGATGGCCTCGATGGTCGCGTCGACGTTGACGATGTTGCCCTTGCGTGTCCCGCGGTTGGCGGCGGCGCCCTTGCCGATCACGTCGAGCGAGCCGTGGGCGTTCTGCTCGCCGATCAAGACGCAGATCTTGGATGAGCCGATGTCGCACGCGACGAGAAAGTTCTCCGGTTTGGCCATCTTCAGGAAGCCGTAGGCCGGCAGACGCGAAACGGAAGACGGAAGATTCGCGGAAGGATTGGCCAATGCGTTCGTCTCCCGTCTCCCCTCTTCCGTCTCCCGGCTTTCACAATGAGTGTCCCGAGCCCCAGGCCCCCACGAGCACGATTTGATCCGCGAAACGAAGATCGATGGCCCGCGCCTCCCAACCCCGGCTCTTCATGAGACCCCGCGCCCGAAGCAATGCGGCAACTTTTTCGGAGGCGTCCCGCCGAAGGACTCGCACCGGTCTCCGAAATATCGAATCCATCATACCGAATCCGGCGTCGGGCAACGCATCGATTTCCGAAAGTGCGGCAAAGTATTCTGGCCTTCGTGCGCGCAGATCCTCGAGGAGTCCCACGAGCTCCGCCAGCGCGCGCGAATCGCCCGCAACGAGCACATAGTCCGCGGAATCGGCGCGGGGATCGTACGCTGCGATCGGCCGGCCGTCGATTCCGAGAAAGAGCAGGCGTGATGAGCCGTCGCGCCAAAGCGCCACCGGGCGCCGCTCGGACAGGCGAATCTCGAGACCATCCGGGAACCGCTTGGAAAGCATCACGCGCTCCACCCACGGCTGGGCGAGCAGCCGATCGGCGACCGGGGCGAGGTCGAGCGTCAACAGGTTCTTCGTTCGGTAGGGAGCGAGCGCCGCCAGAATTTCTTCGGTGCGCGCCCGCTCGTTGCCAGAAACTTCGAAGCGCTGAAGCGTGAAAAGCGACCCGGACGTCAGGCGCCAGACCCCGAGAACGAGGAGAAGCGCCGCGAAAGCCCCGACCGCAGCCCGGGCGGCGGCGAAGGCGCGCTTGCGGCGCGGCGGCACACGGCCGCGGCGAAGGAAACCCCCTTCAGCCACGGGCCCCCCGGGCGAGGAACTCCTCGCCCAGGCGCACGACGTCGCCGGCTCCCATCGTCAGGAGCAGGTCTCCCGGCTTCAGCAGAGCCTCCAGGGCGTCAACAACGTGTTTCTTTTCAGATACATATGTGGCATGCGGATGACCGGCGTCCCGGGCCGCCCTCTGGATCAGCTCGCCGGTAACGCCGGGGATCGGTTTCTCGCGCGAGGGGTAGACGTCGGTGACCACGGCAACGTCGCTTGCGCACAGGGCCCGGCCGAACTCCGCGGCGAAGTCCTTCGTCCTCGAGAAGAGGTGCGGCTGAAAGAGCGCGACCAGCCGCCGCTCCGGATAGACCTGCCGCGCCGCTGCGAGCGTGGCGGCGATCTCGGTCGGGTGATGCGCATAGTCGTCGACCACCCGCACGCCTTCCCGCTCCCCTTTCGTCTCGAACCGGCGAACGACCCCCGAGAAATTCGAGAGGGCGCCGGATATTTTCGGGAAAGGAATCGAGAGCTCGCGACCGACCGCCACGGCCGCCAGCGCGTTAGCCACGTTGTGCCGCCCGGGGATCGGCAGCCGCACGGTCCCGAGCGCCCCGCGATTCCCTTCCCAGACCTCGAAGGTCGTGCCGGCGCGATCGGGACAGATCTCGCGCGCCCGCAGGTTCGCCTCTGCCGACTCACCGTAGGTCACGACACGCCGCTTGACCCGCGGGATCACGCGCGCGACCCCCGCATCGTCCGCGCAGCCGATCACCGCGCCGTAGAACGCAACGCGATTGGCGAAGGTGGTGAACGCCTCCACGATCTCGTCGAGATCTCGATAAGTGTCGAGATGGTCCGCCTCGACGTTGGTGATGACCGCAACGACGGGCGTGAGCTCGAGGAAGGAGCGGTCGTACTCGTCGGCCTCGGCGACGAGGAAGTCCCCTTTTCCGAGCCGCGCGTTCGTGCCGAGGATCCGAATCTGGCCGCCCACGACGATCGTCGGGTCGAAACCCGCCTCGGTGAGCACGAGGCCCGTCATGGACGTCGTCGTCGTCTTGCCGTGCGTCCCCGCGATTGCGATGCCCTGCTTGAGCCGCATGATCTCGCCCAGCATTTCCGCGCGGCGGATCACGGGGATGCCGGCCGCGCGCGCCGCGGCGACTTCGGGGTTGGACTCCGCCACGGCAGAGGAAATGACGACGAGGTCCGCTTCCTTCACGTGAGCCGGATTGTGCCCCATCGCGATCCTGGCGCCGAGCTTGGTCAGACGGTCGGTGTTTTCGCTTCGCTCGCGGTCGCAGCCCGAGATCTCGAGCGGGGTCGAGAGCAGCAGAATCTCCGCGAGGCCGCTCATCCCGACACCGCCAGCCCCCACGAAATGCAGGCGCCGGAGCCGCAGGAACCTCACGCCGCCTCCCGTTCGATCTCGAAGAGGAGGTCGGCCAGCCGCCGCGCCGCGTCGGGATGCGCGAGCCGACGGGCGTCCCGGCCCATCCGCGACAGGCGATCCCGATCCGAAAAGAGGCCTCGGACCGACTCCGCCACCGCTTTGCCGGAGAGGCTCTGCTCTTCGAGGACCACCGCGGCCCCGACGTCGGCGAACACGCGGGCATTCTCCCGTTGATGGCCGTGCGTCGAGGAGGCGAGCGGAACCAGCACGGCGGGGCGGCCCGCGGCGGCGAGCTCCGAGAGCGTCATCGAACCGGCGCGACAGAGGACGAGGTCGCACCAGGACATTTCCTGGTCGAGTCTCGGCAGAAAGGGCTCGAGACGCCATCCGCCCGGCAAATCGCGATAGGCCCGGCGAGTTTCTTCGAGCCGCTTCTCACCCGTTTGGTGAATGACCTCGAGGCGCTCACGCGAAAGCAGGGGCGCGGCCTCGACCATCGCGCGATTCAGCGCGGCCGAGCCCTGGCTCCCGCCGAAGACGAGCAGGCGCCCGGGACGCGCGGCAGCCAGGACCGGCGGGACCGCGAAGAACTCCGGACGCACAGGATTGCCGGTCACCGCGCCTGGCCTCGGAAGGCCCGCATTGGCCGACTCGAGCCCGACCGCGGTGCGCGTCGCGATGCGAGACAAGAGTCGGTTGGCGATGCCCGGCAGGGCGTTGGACTCGTGGATCAACGTCGGGATCGAAAGGGATCGGGCCGCGAGGATCACGGGCACGCTGACGTATCCGCCCACGCCGGCGACCGCGCGCGGTGCGAGTCGGCGAAGCAGCCGCCGCGCCGCGAGGATCCCGAGCGGCAGGCGGCCAAGCGCCCCGATCCGCGCGGCCAGCCCCTTTCCGGCGAAGCCCGTTGCCGGCACGGTCTCGAGCCGGAATCCCGCTTCGGGGATCAGTCGCGTCTCCATTCCCTTGTCGGTTCCCACGAAGATGACGCGGGCGCCCGGACGTCGGGCCGCGACCTCGCGGGCCAGCGCGATGCCTGGGAAGATATGACCGCCCGTTCCACCCGCTGCGATCACGTAGGTTGCAATGGAACCATTCATGCGCGAGTCAGAGCTTCAGCTGTCAGCTGTCAGCTCTCGGCTCTCGGCTCTCGGCTCTCGGCTCGGAAGCGAGTCCGGTCTCCGGCTGAGAGCTCGGTTCTGACAGTGGAAAGCTACTCACTTTTCTCCATTTCGTGCTGCGACACATTGAGAATCAGCCCGGCCGCCAGCCACGAGGCGACCAGGGAGGATCCTCCGTACGACACGAACGGCAGCGGCAGACCCTTGGTCGGCATCAGGGCGAGGACCACGCTCATGTTGATTGCGGCCTGCACGACGATCATCGCGGTCGCTCCCGCCGCGAGAAACGCGCCGAAGGCGTCGGGCGCACGCCGCGCCGCGCGCAGGCCCCGCCAGGCGATCACACCGAAGGCAAGCACGAGAGCCGCGGCCCCGACGAAGCCCAGCTCTTCGCCGACGATGGCGTAGATGAAGTCCGTGTGGGGGTACGGCAGAAAGAAGAGCTTCTGCCGGCTGCCGCCCAGTCCGTTGCCCAGCCACCCGCCCGCTCCGACCGCGATCAGAGACTGCAGTGCCTGAAAGCCGGCGCCCAGGGGATCGGCCTCGGGCCGCAGAAAGGAGAGCAGGCGCGCCTTCCGGTAGCTCGCGGAGAACGCGAGCACAGCCAATGCCGGCAATGCGGCCGCCGCTCCAATCGCGAAAACTTTTCGGCGCGCCCCGGCGAGCCAGAGCACGACCGCGCAGAGAACCAGGTAGCAGACGGCCGTTCCCATGTCCGGCTCGAGCAGCACCACCCCGGCCGCAAGGGCCGTCAGGACGAGGCAGGGGATGACCGCGCGGTCGACGTCGCCGGTCTTGCCGGTCTTGCCCGCCACCTGCGAGGCGAAGACCAGCACCAGGCCGATCTTCAACAGCTCCGAAGGCTGCAGCGTCGCCGGACCGAGCGCGATCCAGCGCCTGGCGGCGTTGATCGGCGGCCGGAAGAGCACCGCCACGCAAAGGAGAAACGCCAGACCGTATGCTCCATAGACGACGACCGGGCGCGCGAACCGGCGGTAGTCGACGCGATAGACGACGAACGCCGCGAGCCCTCCCACTGCCAACGCGGCGATTTGCTTGAGCAGATACCGATAGGGGCTGCCGGCGGTTTCGGCGGCCGAGACCGCCGAGGCGCTGTAGATCATCACGCAGCCGAAGAGGGACAGCACGACCAGGGCTGCGAAGAGAACCTTGTCGCTCGCGAGCTTACGCGCCATGGACGTCCGAATCCTCGAACCGTGAAACGAAAGCCGAAGCCGCGAACCAAATCGCGCGGCTCACGGTGGTCGATTGATGGTTCACGCTCTATTCCTCATGGGGCATTTTCGCCGCAACGGCGCGCGCCAGTGTCGCGAAGTGATGGCCGCGTTCTTCGTAGTTGGAGTAGGCGTCGAACGAGGCGCAAGCCGGCGAGAGAAGCACGGTCTCGCCGGGCCGGGCGATCTCCCCCGCGCGCAGAACCGCGTTCTCCATGGTTCCGGCGCGTTCGATCGGCACGGCGCCCGAAAGCGCCCTCTCGATCGACTCGGCCGCCTCGCCGATCGTGAGCACCTGGCGGGCCGCGCGAGCCACGCTGCGTGCGAGCGACGGGAAGTCGCCGTGTTTGTCGCGCCCCCCGAGGATCAGGATGACGCTGCCGTCGGAGAAGCCCTCCAGACATTTTCGAGTCGCCTCCACGTTGGTGCCCTTCGAGTCGTCGACCCACCGCACGGCGCGCGCCTGCGCCACCAACTCACTGCGGTGGGGCAGCCCGGCAAAGCGCGTCAGCCCCTCCTGGATCGCGTCGTGCGGCGCCTGGAGACACTCGGCGGCGGCCAGGACGGCGAGCGCATTCTCCAGATTGTGCGCGCCCGGCAGCGCCAGCTTTTCGGCAGCGAGCACCCGGCGGGATATTCCGCCGACTCCGGAGCAGATCATTCCCTCTTCCACCCAGACGCCGCCCTCGACCGGTCCGGCTCTCGAGAAAGGGACGCGGCGGGCCGGCGTCGGCGCATCCGCCGCGGGGAGGCTGTCGGCGTTGACCACCGAGAAGTCCTCCGCTTGCTGCCGCGCGAAGATCCGTTCCTTGGCGCGGGCATACGTCTCGAAGTCCGGGTACCGGTCCAGATGGTCCGGCGTGATGTTGGTGAGCACGGCGACCCGCGGGGAGAAGCGGTCCATCGTTTCCAGTTGGAAGGAGGAAAGTTCGCAGACGAAGTCTCGCGGCACGCGCTCGGAGAGAAATGCCGAGAGCGGCACGCCGATATTTCCGGCCAGCGCCACAGGACGGCCCGCACGACGCAGGACCTCCGCGATCCAGGCCGTCGTCGTCGATTTGCCGTTGGTGCCGGTCACGGCCACCCAGCGGTTCTCGCCCTCGGTTTCGCTTTCGGCAATGCGCCAGGCGATTTCGAACTCGGCAAGGACCGGGATCCCGCGGCGCCGCGCGGCCTGGACGAGGGGCGCCGTGAGGGGAACGCCAGGCGAGATCGCCAGCCACCCCGCGCCCTGGAGCAGAGCCTCCCGTGGTCCCCCGAAGAAGAACTCGACGCCCCGTTCGCGCAGCGCTCTCGCCTCCGGGAAGTCGCGCTCGGGCTTGTCGTCTCCCACCGATACCGAGATTCCCCGGTCCCGCAGCGCCTCCGCCAGGGCCCTTCCGCTGCGCGCGAAGCCCAGGATCGCCACTTTCTCCGGCAGAACCCCGGGAGTCGACCTGTCGCGCGGTTGCACGCTCATCGCAATTTCAACGTCGACAGGGCTGCGACCGCGAAGAAGAGCGCCACGATCCAGAATCGGATGATGACGCGCGACTCCGCCCAGCCCGCGAGCTCGAAGTGGTGATGGAGCGGCGCCATCCGGAAGACCCGACGCCCTGTCGTCTTGAAGGACACCACCTGGATGATCACCGAGAGCGCCTCCATCAGGAAGAGCCCCCCGACAATCGCCAGAAGCATCTCCTGCTTGGTCATCACGGCGACCGCCGCGATCGCGCCGCCAAGCGGAAGCGAACCCACGTCGCCCATGAAAACGTCTGCCGGATGGCAGTTGAACCAGAGAAACCCCAGAGAAGCACCGAGGATCGCGCCGCAAAAGACCGCGAGATCTCCGGACTGAGGTACGAAGGGAATCTGCAGGTAGCGGGCCGCAACCGCGTTTCCCGCGACATAGGCGAGGACCGCGTAGGTGCCCGCCGCGATCCCGACGGAGCCGATGGCAAGCCCGTCCAGCCCGTCGGTCAGATTGACGGCGTTCGAGGAGCCCACGAGCACGACCCCCACGAACGGAACGTACAGCAGGCCGAGGTCGAGCATCGCCTTCTTCAGGAAGGGGAAGGTCACCACGGTCGAAAAGGCGCCGTGTGAAGCCCACTGCTCGATGGCCCACGCGACGGCGAAGGCGACCAGGAATTGCGGAAGGAGCTTGCCGCGTCCGGTCAGCCCGAGGCTTCGCTTGCGCGCGATCTTCGTGTAGTCATCGGCGAATCCGACGGCGCCCAGGGCGAGCAGCGTCCCGAGCGCGATCCAGACGAACCGGTTCGACAGGTCCATCCAAAGCAGCGTCGCCACCGAGATCCCGAAGAGAATCAGCAGGCCGCCCATCGTGGGCGTGCCGGCCTTGGAGAGGTGCGAGCGGGGCCCTTCCTCCCGGATGGATTGGCCGATCTGACGGCGCTTCAGCCAGCGGATCATCGCCGGGCCGAGCACGAGCAGCAGCAGCAAAGCCGTCACGGCCGCCATCGCCGTCCGGAATGTGATGTAGCGGAACACATTGAAGGCCGGGTATTGCTTGGCGAGGGGGTAGAGCCAGTAGTAGAGCATCAGGCCACTCTCGGCGCAGAGCTTCGGACGGTTCGATGGGGCGAAGCCCCCCGTCGGCCTCTCACGCCGCGCAAGGCCGTCAATTCGCCCCGCCGTTCTCGACCGTCGCCAACAAGTCCACCGCGCGCTCGAGGCCCACACCCCTGGATGCCTTGAACAACACGGTATCGCTGGCTTCCAGCATCGAATCGAGCAGATTGGCGGCTTGCTCGAACGTCTCGAGCACCCGCACTTCCGAGCGCGGAAAACCCGCCTCGACGGCGCCCTCGGCGAGAAAGAGGCCGAGGGGGCCGACGCAGATCAGCCGGTCGGCCCGGCCCACGACATAACGCCCCGTCTCGCGGTGCCACCACTCGGACTCGGGCCCGAGCTCGCGCATATCGCCGAGCACGGCGATCTTGCGCTTTCCGGGCAGGAGCGTCAGCGTGTCCAGCGCCGCGCGCATGGAGGGCGGGCTCGCGTTGTACGCGTCGTCGTAAAGCAACGCGCCGGAGCCGTGGCGGCGCGCCTCGCCCCGATGCGCGGCGGGCGCGAGCCTGGGTGCCGCCTCCGCACAGTTCTCGACCGTCGCGCCGGCCGCGATCGCAACGGCCGCGGCCGCAAGAAAGTTTGCGACCTGGTGCGCGCCGGGAAGCGGCAGCGCGATTGCCGCCGCGCCCGAAGGCGTCCTCAGGAGGAAGCGCGAACCACGGTCTTCCGTCACGACCTGCTCGACACGCACCTCCGCAGGCGAGGTCTGCCCGAAGCGCAGCAGGCGCCCCGGACGGGAGGCGCCGATGGCCACGATCCGGGGATCGTCGGCGTTGACCACGAAGATGCCGTCGGGCCGGAGCCCGTCGAGGATCTCGGCGTTGGCCTGCGCGATCGCGTCGAGCGAGCCCAGGAACTCGAGATGCTCGAGGGCGATCAATGTGATCGCCGCGACGTCGGGCGAGAATTCGCGCGAGAGGCGAGAGATCTCGCCGGGCGCGCTCATTCCCATCTCTCCGACCATCCACTCCGGAACGAGGGAGAGGTTCAGGACCGAGAGCGGGAATCCGATCGCGCTGTTCTGGTTTCCGGGCGTCTTGCCGACCAGGCAATGCAGGGACAAGATCGCGGCGGCGAATTCCTTGGTCGTCGTTTTCCCGGCCGACCCGGCGATCGCTGCCAGGCGGAACCCCATGCGGCGCTTGAGCCACCCCGCGAATCGAAGCAGGGCCTCCCCGGTGTCCGGCACGACGACCACGGGCACCCGCCCCGCCACCGCCGGAAGTTCTCTCGCGGCGAGGATGGCGGCCGAGCCGCGTGCGACGGCCTCCGCCGCGAAGTCGTGGCCGTCCACGCGCGCGCCCGGCAGAGCGATGAACAGGTCTCCCGGCCGCACCGCACGCGAGTCCACGGCAGCGCCCGTCAGCGATGCCTCGCCGGGAAGAGCGGCTTCCAGCGCCCGGGCGAGCTCGGAAAGCTTGAAGTTCATCGTTGCGATGCGAAGGTCGCGGCGATGGCGCGGTCATCGAACGGCTCCTCGCGGTCCCCGATCACCTGAGTTGTCTCGTGCCCCTTCCCGGCAATGACGACGACAGTGCCTGGATTGGCAAGATCGATCGCGGCCCGGATCGCTTCGCGGCGGTCGGCGATGCGCAGGAACTTCGTCGCCCCGGATGCGGTAAGTCCGCGTTCGACCTCCGAAAGGATCGCCTCGGGGTCCTCCGACCGCGGATTGTCGGAGGTCGCAATCGGAATGTCTGCGAGGGTCCCCGCAATGCGTCCCATGGGCTCGCGCTTGCCCCGATCGCGGTCCCCTCCGCAACCGAAGACGAGGACGATCTTCCGGTCCGTCAGCTCCCGCACGGCCCACAGCAGACGCTGCAGTGCGTCCTCGGTGTGCGCGTAGTCGACCAGGATCGCGTACGGCTGGCCCGCCTCGACCCTCTCGAGCCGGCCCGGCACGCGGCGCACCGCGGCCAGACCCGCCGCGACCTCCGCGAGTGGCATTCCGAGGGCGACCCCTCCGGCCGCCGCGGCGAGCAGGTTATCCACGTTGAAGCGCCCGAGCAGGAGAGACTCGACGCGCAAGCGCCCCGCCGGCGCGACCACATCGAAGAACGTGCCCGAGAGATCGCACCGGGCGGACTCCGCGAGCACGTCGGCGCCGGAGCCCACGGCAGAGTAGGTCACGACCCGCCCCCCGACCTCGCCCGCGAGGCGGCGCCCGAAGGCGTCGGCGGCGTTGATGACGGCCGGCGCGCCGGGCTTGCGCAGATCGAAGAGTCTCCTCTTCGCGGCGTAGTAGCTCTCCATGTCGTGGTGAAAGTCGAGGTGGTCGCGGGTCAAGTTCGTAAAGACGGCAAGGTCGAAGCGGCAGCCCTCCACACGGTCGAGGGCGAGGGCATGGGAGGAAACCTCCATGGACGCCGCGGGGATTCCTTCGCGCACCATCTCCGCGAGGAGCTCCTGGAGGAGGGCCGCGTCGGGGGTCGTCCGCTCCGCCGGCAGCTCGCGGCGGCCGATCCGATAGCCGATCGTGCCCAGAAATCCGGCACCCCCGAACCGGCGATCGAGGAGCGACTGCAGCAGAACCGCAGTCGTCGTCTTGCCGTTGGTGCCCGTCACCCCTACGAGCACGAGTTTCTCGGCCGGGTTGCCGGCCAGGCGCGCCGCCAGAAGCCCCAGCGTCTTACGCACCGCGAGCACGCGGATCCAGGGCACGGGCATCGGGCCCAGGGCCGGCTGCTCGGCCAGGACAGCGGCGGCCCCGCGCGCGACCGCTTCGGGCACGTGGGTCAGCCCGTCGGTCTTTTCCCCGCGGATCGCGACGAACAAGTCGCCCGGCGACACACGGCGCGAGTCGGGAACGATGCGTCGAATCTCGGGGTCGGCGGCGGCGGGCGCGAGGTCGGCTTCCGGCAGAGCCGAAAGCAGCTCCATGAGCCTCACGGTCCAGGTGTCGCGGAGAGCGTCTCCTCGCGCCCGCGGCCGGATCGGGAGACGGCCGCAGCGTCTTCCGAGAGCGAGAGGGTCACGACGATTCCTGGTTTCCAAGCCGTGCCGGCCGGCGGCTGCTGCGCGGCGACGAAGCCGCTCCCTTCCAGCCGTGCCGGAATGCCTCGGCGAGCGAAGAGTGCCAGCGCCTGGCGCGCCGACAGGCCCGCGGCGTCCGGAATGCCGTCGGGCGAGGTCCCGGGGCTGGGCCGCTCGGAGGCCGACCCCCGGCGCAGAGATGCGCGGACGACGCCCTTGGGGAAAAAAGGGCCCGAGGAGGCGGCGAGCACGGTGGCTGGCACTCGCTGCTCCTCGGGCGCAATCCGGAGGATTGACAGGGCCTGCGAGACGATTCGCGAAAAGACGGGTGCAGCGACGTCACGAGCGTAGTACTTCCCATGGGGCTCCTCGAGAATGACCACGGCCACCAGCCGCGGCGACTCCGCCGGCACGAGGCCGACGAAGTTGGCGACGTAGCGGCCCGGCTGGTACCCGCCAGGCCCGGCCTTCTGCGCGGTGCCGGTCTTGCCCGCGACGGTGAAGCCCGGAATCGCCGCGAGCATGCCGGTTCCCCGCTCGACGACTCCCACGAGGATCTTGCGCAGCGCGGCGGCCGTCTCCGCGGAGACGATCCGCGTGGGCGGCGGCGCCGGCAACGATTTCACCTGCCCGTCCGGCAGGATGACCCGCCGCACCACGCGCGGCGAGACGAGGCGCCCGCCGTTGGCGACGACCGCCACGATACGCGCCAGCTGCAGCGCCGTGACCGAGACCTCCTGGCCCATCGAGATCGAGGCACCCGACAAGGCGGACCAGCGAGCCAGGGGCCGGAAGAGGCCGATGTTCTCTCCGGGCAGGTCGACTTCGGTTGTCCGGCCGACGCCGAAGGCCGTCGCTCCTTCGAAGAGGCGCCGCGAACCGAGGCGCAGCCCAACCCGGATGATGCCCACGTTGGAAGAGTGCTCGAAAATCCCGGCGAGCGTCAGGCCGCCATATCGGTGCCGGTCCGCCTCGGCGATCGTGGTGCTCCCGACCCGGATCGTGCCGTCGCCCGTGTCGATCACCTCGTCCAGGGCGACCGCGTGTTGCTCCAGCGCGACCGAACCGGTCACGATCTTGAACGTCGAGCCCGGCTCATAAGCGTCGGCGATCGCCCGGTTGCGCCGCGCTTCCGCCGGGAACCGGTTGAAACGGTTCGGATCGAAGCAGGGCACGCTCGCCATCGCGACGATCTCGCCCGACCAGGGATCGAGCAGCACGGCGGTGCCCGAGCGTGCCCCATGCTCGGCCACGGCGGC
>JBGPCK010000078.1:0-14087 GCA_041481715.1 Thermoanaerobaculia bacterium
GCCCCCGGCGTCGCCGCGCGGTGACGGGGATGAAGCTTTCCCAGCGCGCGTACCAGTTGCCGAGAAACATCCACGCCACGCGCGAGAAAACCGACAGCGTGAACACGATCGCAGCGTAGAAATGGACGACCTTCATGGTCCCCATCACGAAGTGAAAGCGCGCCTCGCCCGGGACCACCAGGAAGGGACGGCCGATGTAGATGCCCGTGACCGACGCAACCACGATGGACAGGAAGATCAGCCAGTGAGTCAAGCGTACCGGCACCTCCCACACGTAAACCCGTTCGAGGCGCGGCCGGGCGGCCAGGGCGGGAGCCGCGGCGCTCATACGGCCCTCACGTGCGCAATCTCGCGCCGTTTCGAGTCGACGACGTGCACGCCGCAGGCCATGCACGGGTCGAAGGAGTGGACCGTCCGGAGGATCTCAACCGGCTTCTCGGGGTCGGCGACCGGGGTCCCGAGCAGGGCCTGCTCATACGGCCCGCGATTGCCCCGCGCGTCGCGAGGCCCGGCGTTCCAGGTGCTCGGCACGACGCACTGATAGTTGGCGATCGCTCCCTTGTGGATGTGGACCCAGTGGCCAAGCGCCCCGCGCGGCGCTTCGTGGAACCCCGCCCCGGTCGCGTCTTCCGGCCAGGTGCTCGGCTCCCACTTCGAGTTGTCGTGGATCCGCAGCTCCCGCCGGCCCATGTTCTGGGCGAGCTCCGTCAGCCAGTCGTCCATCTTTTCGGCCAGGACCTGCGTCTCGATCCCGCGCGCGGCCACCCGCCCGAGGGTCGAGAAGAGAGCCTCCGGACCGACCCCGAGCGTCCCCAGCACCGCGCCGACCAGCGCTTTGACCCTTTCGTGCCCGGACCCGTAGGCCACCAGCATTCGGGAGAGCGGTCCGACCTCCATCGGCTCGCCGTCGTAACGCGGGGACTTCAGCCAGCTGTACTTGCCCCCGGTGTTCAGGCGTTCGTACGGCGGGGCCGGCCCCGTGTACTTGGGCTTCGTCTCGCCCTGGAACGGGTGTAGCGCTTGGGCGTCGCCGCCTGCGTATTCGTACCAGGAGTGCGTAACCTGCTCGGTGATCTTCCCGGGATCGAACGTTTCGACCTTCGAAAGGTCGCGCTGACGGATCACGCCGGACGGCAGGAACAGCTTCGGGTTCGCCCGGTCTTCCTCCGGGTACTCTCCGTAGACGAGGTAGTTGCCGACCCCCTGCCCGTATCCGGCCCAGTCCTTGTAGAAAGAGGCGATGGCGAGCAGGTCCGGGATGTAGACCTTGACGACGAAATCGCGAGCCCTGGCGATGAGCTCCTTCAACTCCGCGATCGTCCCGGCGTTCAACGAGGCCTGCCGGTCGGGATCGATCGGCGTGGCCATGCCTCCCACCAGGAAGCTCTGCAAGTGCGGGTTCTTTCCGCCGAGCACCGCGTGGATCTTGATGAATTCGCGCTGCCACTCGAGAGCCTCCAGATAGTGGGCGACCGCCAGGAGGTTTGCTTCGGCCGGCAGCTTGTAAGCCGGGTGCCCCCAGTAGGCGTTGGCGAAGGGGCCGAGCTGGCCGCGCTCCACGAAGCCCTTGATCCGGTCCCGCACGCCGGCGAAGTACTTCTCGGAGGAGAGCGGCCAGTCGGAGATCGATTGCGCGAGCGCCGACGTCTTGGACGGATCGGCCGAGAGGGCCGAGACGATGTCGACCCAGTCGAGCGCGTGCAGGTGGTAGAAGTGGATGACGTGGTCCTGAACGCATTGCGAGGCGATGATCAGGTTGCGCAAGAGACGCGCGTTTGGCGGCGGGGTCGCCCCGATCGCGTTCTCCACCGCCCGGATCGAGGCGATCGCGTGCACCGTCGTGCAGACACCGCAGATGCGCTGGGTGAACGCCCACGCGTCGCGCGGGTCGCGTCCCTTCAGGATCAGCTCGATCCCCCGGAACATGGTCGAAGAGGACCAGGCCTCCTGGACCTTGCCCCCATCGACCTCGGCTTCGATGCGGAGATGCCCCTCGATTCGAGTGACCGGATCGACGACGACGTGGGTCATGGCCGATCTCCTTTCGGTTCTTCCTTCTCCGGTGGCGCGGAGGCCTTCGGAGGCGATTTCTCACGGCCGGTCCCCCGCAGCAACGAAATCAGCCCGTGAGCCGCGAAGGCTGCGCCGACGCCCGCGGTGGCCCACAATCCGACCCTGTCCACGGGAGTGGCGATATTGAAGCCGGGGATTCCGGAGAGATGCTGATAGAAGGGGGTCATCTTGTCCCAGAAGTCGGGCTCCGCGCATCCGATGCACGGGTGCCCGCAGCCGATCGGCCAATTCGTGCCGCCGTTCCAGCGCACGTTGGGGCAGTTCTGGAACGTCACCGGCCCCTTGCAACCCATCTTGAAGAGGCAGTAGCCCGTCCGGTGGCCCTCGTCGCCCCACGCCTCGACATACTGGCCCGCGTCGTAGTGCGCGCGGCGCTCGCAGTTGTCATGGATTGACTTGCCGTAGGCAAAGAGCGGCCGCCGGTACTGGTCGAGCGGGGGCCAACTCTGGAAAGTCAGGTAATACACGATCAGGGCCGTGAGGTTCTCGACATTGGCCGGGCAGGCGGAGAGATTGATCAGGTTCTTCACTCCGGGGACCGCGTCCGCGACTCCCAGCGCTCCCGTCGGGTTCGGCGACGCCGCCGGAATGCCGCCGAAGGCCGCACAGGTTCCGATGGCGATCGTGGCCATCGCGCCGCCGCAGACCTCACGCGCGATCTGGAGCGCCGACTTGCCGCCGATGGTGCAATACGCGCCGTTCTCGCCGGTCGGGATCGAACCTTCGACGACGGCGATGTACCTGCCTGCCTTCTCGCGGACGGTCTTGGCGAGGGCGTCCTCCGCCTGATGCCCCGCGGCCGCCATGATCGTCTCGTGGTAATCGATCGAAAGCGTGTCGAGCACGATCTCCGCGGCGGTCGGGCGGCTGGCGCGCAGGAACGACTCCGTGTTGCCCGCGCAGTCCTGGAACTCGAGCCAGACAAGAACCGGCTTCTCCGTTTTCGCAATGGCGCGGGCGATCTTGACGCCGAAAGTCCGCGGCAGAGCCAGCGCCGAGGCCATCACCCCGCAGAACCCCACGAACTCTCGCCGGGACACGCCGCGGCTCTCGAGCTCGTCCAGGAAAGACCGCTCGATCATGACTCCTCCCTTCTGTGAGATTGGCCCCTCGCGGCGATCGGGCGCCGTGATGTCCCGGCGCGCCGACGCAGCGCTCTCGGCAGGCCGCGGGATTCGGAGATTCCAGACTCCGTCGCGGTCGCGCCGGAATCGAAAGGAAACCACCTCGTCCACCCCACGCTGCCCCCGAGCAATGGCTCAAGGTAAGTTTCGCCGCCGAGCGCCTCCATGATGTGGTCGCATCAATTTGCCGGGCCCGGCAGCCGCCGAGGGAGACTGATGCAAACGCACTAGAAATCCCGTGGTCGCCGGGTTCAGAATGTTTACCAAAGCTCATGGCTGAGGCGCTCGATTTGACGGCCGATCTGCTCTATCGGCGATGGAGGCGCGCGGTCGACCTCCTGTGGCGCGAGACGGTCCAACGCCGACAGGCGGGCCGCGCGGAGTGGGAGCGGCTGCGGTCGGCCCGCCGGCTGCGAAACCTCCAGAAGATCGTCCGGAAGGCCCTCTCCGACTACCATCGGATCGAGCTCCAGCGGCAGGGCCGCCGGCCCTAACCGGACTCCACCCCCGTCCTCCGAACCCGTCTCCGTTCCCGACTCTCCTTCCCGTATGACCTCGGTCATGGACGCCCGCGCAGGTTCCGGCTGGAATGGCTCCATGGACAAGACATTTGATCCCCGATTGCCCGTCAAGGATCTGATTGCGCGCAACGCGGTCGCGCAGTCCGTCCTCGCCTCCTGGGACCTCGACACCTGCTGCGGCGGCGAGCATTCGCTCGAGCAGGCGTGCACAGCCAAAGGAATCCCGCTTTCGGAGGTCGTCCGAGACCTCGAGTCCGCCCACCGCGTCGCCCAAGCGTACGACCTGGTTCCGCCCACGATGTCCGTCCGCGAGTTGCGGCGCCGCTTCCCCTCCACGATTCCCGTCCTCACCCGCTACGGGCTCGGAGACTGCGGCGGCGGCGAAGGCCCCGACGAGCCGCTAGCCTGGTTCGCCACGGTGCACCGGTTGCCCCTGGAGGAGTTTCTGAGCGATGTGCGCGAAGCCGCCGTGAAGGATGTCGCCGCCGCGCCCGCCGATGCTCCCGCCCCCACACCGGCTTCCAGCCCGTTCGCTCCCCACTTCATCCTGGGCTCTCTCCTGCTGACCTTGACGCTCGGCTCCACGACGGGCATGGTGAATCTGCTCCGCATTGCGGCGGGCGGAGACGTTCCGATCTCCCATCGCCAGATCCACGGTCACACTCAGATCCTCGGCTTCGTGGCGCTCTTCCTGATGGGGATCACTTTCCACGCTCTGCCCCGCATCCTCGGGATCGGCAGCGAGCGTTCCCGGGCTGCCCGACCGGTTTTCTGGCTGATGTTTCTCGGTGTCATCCTGCGCAACATCGGCCAGCCCTTCAACGTCGATCCCGCGGGACGGGTTCTCTCGCTGCTCTCGGCCGCCATGGAAGGCGCCGCGGGCGTGCTTTTCGTGCAGTTCGTCTTCCGGGCCCTCTCCCGAGCGCGCTCGGGAAAGTACGGCCCGTCCGACCCGATGCTCCGTTTCGTGCGGGCAGGGACCGTCTACTTCGCGGCTGCCCTGACGCTCAATGCCGCTCAGGGGGTCTGGCTGGCCGGACACCTGGAGACGGCGCTGCCCGTCTCCCTGACGGAGTCCTTCTCCTTCGTGGCGCTCTATGGATTCGTGCTCGCCTGGATCTACGGCTTCGGAAACCGGCTCGTCTCCCTGTTCCTCGGTGTTGGACCGGCGAGAAAATGGTCCGCCGAGGTTGCTCTCGTTTTGCAGGCCGGGGGCATCGGGCTCGCCCTGACGTCCTTCCTTCCCGCATTGCCGCCAGCGGCCGCTCTGTGGCTGCGCGACGCGGGGCTCGTCTTCGCGGCTCTCTCGGCGGCCGTCTACCTCGCAGGACACGGATTCCTTTGGCGCCGGGCCGTCCTTCCGGCGATGCGGACCCCGGGCTCGCCGGGGGTCGCGATCCGCGCGGCTTTCGGCTGCCTCGGGCTCTGGGCGCTGCTCGAGCTCGCCGCGGTCGCCGTTTCCCGGGCCACACGGCTGCCGGCGCAGAACCTCTGGTGGTCCGACGCCGCACGTCACGTGTTCACCGTGGGATTCCTGACGCTGCTCATCGTCGGGATGAGCTTCCGGATCCTGCCCGTGTTCTCGGGAAAGTCCCTTTGGTCGCCGCGGCTGGCGCACGTCACGTACGGGCTGCTGTTGACCGGGACGGCGATGCGCCTGCTGCAGTACCCGGCGGCCTTCCGGCCCGTCTTCTACCGAATCGGGGCGTTCATGGGGATACCCGTCGTTCTTGGACTGCTTTTTTTCACCTTCAACCTCTTCCGGACGATGAAGGGGGCAAGGCGCGCGCAGCCCGCACGGACCCTGCCGTCGCGTCCCTCCGGCTTCATCTCGACTCTCCCCGCCCGCTGATTACGGTGCAAATCGAGAAACGCGGGTTGGGACCCCGGACGCACAAATTCCGATTCCCGATTGTCCGTTTCCGACTTACGATTCGCGCAGAACGATGACCGACATCGCGGGTGGAACGATCCACATCGTCGGCGCCGGGCCGGCAGGTCTGACCGCGGCGCTGACCGTGGCGCGCGCCGGGCGCCGGGCCGTGGTGCACGAGCAGCGCGCGGACGTGGGCCTCCGATTCCACGGCGATCTTCAGGGCATCGAGAACTGGACGACTCCGGCCGACGTCCTCGCCGAGCTCGGCGCTCTCGGCGTCGAGCCCACCTTCGACACGCACGCCTGCCGCGAGGGCGCCTTCTTCGATCCGGTGGGCCGGGAGTACGTCTACCGCTCTCCCGACCCCTTCTTCTATCTCGTGCGGCGCGGGCGCGATCCAGAAACGCTCGACCAGCAGTTGAAGGCCCAGGCGCTCGAGGCCGGCGTCGAGATCCGCTTCCGCGACCCGGTCACGCGGCTGCCGCAGGGCGGGATCGTGGCCGGCGGCCCCCGCGGCCCCGACGCGATCGCCGTCGGCTACGTCTTCGACACGCACCGCGCCGACGGCGTCTTCGGCGTCCTCTCCGACCACCTCGCTCCAAAGGGCTACTCGTACCTCCTGATTTCGCGCGGCCGCGGGACCGTCGCCGCCTGCCTCTTCGAGGACTTCCACCGGGAGAAGCTGTACCTGGAGCGCACGATTACCTTCTTCCGGGAGAAGGCGGGGCTCGCGATGAAGAATCCCGTGCGCTTCGGCGGGACGGCCAATGTTCTCTTGCCTTCGACGGCGCGTCACGGCGACATCCTTTTCGCGGGAGAGGCGGCAGGCTTCCAGGACGCGCTCTGGGGATTCGGGATGCGCTTCGCGATGCTCTCCGGACACTTGGCGGCCCGGGCCCTTCTCGCTGGGGCCCCGGAGGAGTATGACCGGCTCTGGCGGAACCGCCTGGGAGACCTGCTGAAAGTTTCGATCGCCAACCGGTATGCCTTCGCGCGAATGGGCGACCGCGGCTACACCCGGCTCATGCGGTCGATCGGCCGAGCCGGCGACGCGCGAGACTGGCTGCGCCGCCACTATGCACCCTCGCTCGGCAAGACCCTGCTCTTTCCCATCGCGCGTCGAACCGCACGGTCCCGGCGTGCGCCCCCGGGCTGCGCCCTCTCCGGCTGCGACTGCACCTGGTGCCGCGCTCACCCGCTGCCGGCCGCGGGCCCGCAGCCCCACCCTCAACCACGTTTGGTCTCGGCCGGCGCCTCGGGACGCATCTACCTATAATCGACGCGTGCGGGAGCGCTCCCCGATTCCTTTCGACGCGATCCCGATCCTCGCGCCGCTGTCGGCGGAGGACCGCGCCGCCCTGTCGCCCCTCTGCGAGCTGAACGCATTCGAGAAGGGCTCCACGATCTTCGAGGAGGGGGATCCGGCCGATCGGATCCACTTTCTGTTTCTCGGGCGCGTCAAGATCGTCAAGGCGGGGCCCGAGCGGGACCTCATTCTGGAGATCCTGGGCCCGGGTGAACCGGTCGGCGCGGTGGCCGCCTTCGAGCGGCGCCCGTTCCCCGCCACCGCCGTGGCCCTCGAACCCTGCGGCCTGGTGTCGATTCCGGAAAAAGCCTTCTTTCAGGCGATCGAGAGACGGCCCGAGATCACGCGCCGGCTCCTCGCCGGGCTGACCCTGCGTCTCATGGCGCTCAATCGGCGCCTGGCGGACATGACCGGATCGATCGAGTACCGCGCCGCGCGCCTCTTCGAAACGCTCGCCGCGCGGGTAGGGCGCGAACAGGAAGGAGGCGTCTTCGTCCCGCTCCCCCTCTCGCGCCAGGAAATCGCGGACCTGGTCGGTACGACCATCGAGACCGCGATCCGGGTGATGAGCCGCTGGCAAAAAGCGGGCCTCATCGAAACGGACAAGAAGGGCTTTCTCATTCGAGACCCGGCGGCACTCTCCGCGATCGCGCCGGAGGAGTAGTTCAGGCGAGGGTCCAGGGCCCGAGGTCGACCCCCATCGGCCCGGACGTCGGGCGGGGCCGACGCTTCCAGGCGACGTAGGGCCGCGCGAGCCGCCGCAGCAGGGCGAGCTTCCATCCATAGAGCGCTGAAGAAAGACTCGGCGGGACCAGCGCGCGAGCCTCCTCCGGCTGCACGACGAGCGAGACTTCGATCGGGAGTACGCCGATCGGAAGCCCGGCCCGGCGGCACGTGTCCCACAGGTGCGCGAAGACATCCTTCATCGCATCGGGTTCGGGCGGCGGCGCGTTCTCGAGCTCGCTGCCCGCCGTCGGCCGGAAGATGCAGACGGTCGGAAAGGCCCCCGCCGAGACGATCCGGTCGATACCGCGTTTGGTCGCCTCGATGGGCTCGAGTCCGGCGATGATCTCTCCCGAGACTCGGCCGCGTCCGAGTTTCTTTGCGGTGTACTCCATTGCTTCGAAGAACCCCTCCTGCCCGAGCGTCTCGGCCTTCCCGGGGCAGAGCCGCGCGAAAACCTCAGGGTCCTCGAACTCATAGCAAAAGGAGAAGTGATCGGCGCCGGCGTCGATCAACGCGTCGTACTCGGAGAATCTGCGCCGCGGTACCGGCATGCATTGCACGCCGAGGAAGCCTCCGACGCGCTCGCGCAAGGCCTTCACGAACGGCTCGCACTGGCGAAGTCCGTGGATCGGCTCCAGCCGATCGACCTCCTCGAAGTGGTAGCCCGTGTTCAGGTGCGTGAAGACCGAGCCGGACTCGTCTCGCGCGGCTCGCGCCACCTCGACGACGTCCTCTACCGACTTGCGAGCCTGCTCCGCGACGCCGATGTTCTTCCCCGTCGTACAGAACTTACAGGCACGCGACGGCGTCGAGGCCCAGTAGAGACAGCGGTTCGATACGTAGATCCCCAAATAGTTGCCCTGCAGCACGCCGATACGGCTCATCTCGACGCCCGAGGAGGTCCGCCGGGAGTACCACGTCGGCTCCTCGGGAATCTCCACCGGATAGGCGTCCGCGCCTCGCTCGTCGAGGATCCGATATGCCCCCTCGTCCTTGACCAGGTGAAACGGCGAATCGGCGGCGAAGCGCTCGACGACCGGCGCGTTCACCCAAAGCGGCTTGCGGGGTGCCGGCAGCACGAGCTCGAGGCCGGATCCCAGCCCCGCACGGGTGCGTGAGATGCGTCGCCCGTCCTCTCCGATCCGGCAGGATTCTTCGATCCGGATCCCCCGGCAAAAGAGCTCGATCTCCAGTTCGACGGGCGACAGCATTCGACCGCAGGTTACGGCGTAGCGGTCCCGGGCGGAATGATGCAAATCATCCAAAAGGCAAGTCCGCAATTTGATTCGTCTGCCTCAGGCGCTCCCGCCGCTGGCGGGATAGAAAAGAGCGCATCCGGAGCACAGCGCCCAAAGAGCGAAAAACGCTCAAGGACATGACGCCGGTCATAGGCGCCCACGACGGCGGGCGGGATCGTGTGAGGGCAGATCGATGAGCGGACAGCGAAAAAAGGGTGGCTCTTCTTCCCCGAACGACGCGACGGAGTTTCTCTCGCGCAGGCAGGTGGCGCGGCTCTTCGGCGTGTCGGCCTCCACCGTGACGCGGTGGGCGCGGCTCGGACTGCTGCGGGCCATCCGCACGCCGGGCGGCCACTACCGATTCCGTGCCGAGGAAACCCGGCGCGCCGCGCAGCGGGCCGCGACCGACGCGCCCGAGCCACTGGACTTGCCGTGACGATCCCGATTCGATTCCCCGATCTCGCGCACTGGAAGGCGCAGGTCAAGTGTCAGGCGGGCTGTCCCGTGCAGACGGACGCCGGCCGAGATCGCCACCATCGTCGATCCCGGCGAAAGGAAAGCGGTGACGTTCAAAGCGGACAAGCCGGGGGTGTTCGCTTACTATTGCACGAGCTTCTGCTCGGCGCCGGATCAGGCGATCAGGGGTCTCTGATCGTGAAGGAAGTTCGTAATGTC
This sequence comes from Thermoanaerobaculia bacterium, assembly GCA_041481715.1. GTDB lineage: Bacteria > Acidobacteriota > Thermoanaerobaculia > UBA5066 > Gp7-AA6 > DATBFU01. The sequence goes on from JBGPCK010000078.1 coordinate 9,540, forward strand.
CGGCCACGTCGGGGGCAGCGGCCTCGGCTCCGTCCCCGGCCGGCGTAGGGAGGTTCCCATGAAGTCATATTTCGAACGCAGCAGCCGGTTCCTCGAGATGCCCCTCGATCTCGCGCCGCGGGTCCTGCTGTTCGCGGCCGTCCTCTTGCTCGTACCGACTTACCTCGCGCCGCTCTGGAAGATGACGATGTTCGCTCCGCAATACCCCGACGGTCTTCGGATGCAGATCTACAGCTACAAGCTTGCGGGGGGCAACGGCGGCCAGGACATCAAGGAGATCAACCTGCTCAACCATGACATCGGGATGCGCGAGCTCACCACGGCGGATTTCACCGAGTTCAAGTGGATACCGTTCGTCGAGGGCGGCCTGGCGCTGCTTTTTCTGCGGGCGACGGTGCTCGGCAGGATGGGCACGCTGATCGACCTTTTCGTCCTCTACGTCTATTTCGGCCTCTTCTCGCTCTGGTCCTTCGCGTACAAGCTCTACTCCTACGGGCACGATCTGGCTCCGACGGCCTCTGTAAAGGTCGAGCCGTTCATGCCGCCGCTGTTCGGCTACAAGAAACTCGTGAATTTAGAGGTGTACTCCTATCCGGCGGCCGGCGCGTACGCCCTGGCGGCCGTGGCCCTCGTGCTGGGAGCTGGGCTCCTCGTGGTGTGGCGGCAGGGACGCACCGAGGAGGCCACGCAGGCCCGGGCGGCCGGATGAACCTCGCCGCCCTTCCCTATGCTGCTCGCCTTCTCCCTCGCGCCGAGCCACCGGCCGTCTCGCCCCCTGCAGGGGAAGCGGTTACGATGACGCAAGCGTTGGGGCCCTCTCTCTGACCCTGGCCTCTGGAGGCAACACGCCATGAACACCGAGGTTCCGGAAGCCCTGCGAATCGAGCACGGCGAGCTGCGTGAGCAGCTCGCGAAGGCCGCCGCCGCAGGTGGCAAGACCGAAGAAGCGGCGCAGCGCGTCCTGAAGGTGCTGCGCCCGCACATCCTGCTCGAAGAGGAGTTCGCGATTCCCCCGCTCACATTGCTGCCGCGCCTGGCGCGGGGCGAGGTCACGCAAGACATGCGCCGTTACATGATCCAGGCCGAGACGCTCAAGGCGGAGCTGCCCCGGATGCTCGCGGAGCACGGCCTGATCGTCGAAGCGCTCCGCGGCCTCATGCAGGCGGCTCAGGACGAAGGGCACACCGGATATGCCCGCTTCGCCCAGAAAATGATCCTGCACGCTCAGACCGAGGAGGAGATTCTCTACCCCGCCTCGATCCTCATCGGGGAGTACCTCCGGTGGAAGCTCGGAAAGCCGTGACGGGGTCCCCGAGAGGCTCGCCGCTGCTTCTCTGCGCCCGCCAGGAGCTGCGGCTGGCCGTGCGCTCCCGCTGGACTCAGACCTTCGCCGCGGTGTTCGCGGCCCTGTCGCTGGCCGTCGCCTCCTCCGGCTACATCCTTTCCGGGGGCGGGGGTTTTCAGGACTTCTCCCGCACTGCCGCCTCTTTGACCCAGCTGATTCTTCTGCTGGTGCCGCTGACGTCGCTCGCAATCGGCGTCCTGGCGCTCGCCCCGGAGCGCGGGGCCGCGGAGCTGCTCTACTCTCAGCCGGTGTCGCGCCGAGAGATCCTGTTCGGCCAGCTGCTGGGGCCCTTCGCGGCCCTGGCCGCCGCGGAGGCAATCGGGCTCGGCGCCGCGGGGCTCGTGATCTTCGGCCGCTCGGGGCCGTCGGGCTTCGGGTCCTACCTGCTTCTGTTCCTCGCCTCGCTCGCGGTGACTGCCGTCTTTCTCGCCCTCGCTGCCCTTCTTTCGACGGGCGGCCCCGGCCGCCGGGCGCGGGCGCTCGCCCTCGCCCTGATCGTGTGGTTCGTCGCGGTCGTGCTGTTCGACGTCGCGGCACTGGGAGCCGCGACGTTGTTGCCCTCGGGGGCCGCCTCGCGCCTCTTGATCCTCTCCGTTCTCGCCAACCCGGTTGACGCCGTGCGCACGGGAACGCTGATCGGTGTCGAGGGCACGACGGCTTTCGGAGCCGCGTCCCTCGCCTTCCTGCGGTTCACGAAGGGAGCCGGTGGCGCCGCCTTCCTGATCGGTCTCTCGGTCGCGGCTTGGATTCTCCTGCCCCTGATGGCGGCCACCCGGCGCGTCGCCCGCGCCGACTTCTGATCGGCGGGCTGCTCCCGCGCCCCGACTCAGGCGCCGTACTGCTGGATGCTTGAGACCAGACGATCCGCGTCCTCCTCACCCAGCAGGTCGTCGGTCGCGGGATACAGGACCTGCTCTTCCTTGGCATTGTGGTCGGCCATGACCGCGCGAAAGCTCGCCCGCAACGGCTCCACCGGCGCGGTCGCATCGGCGATTCCCGCCTCGATCCGGTCGAGCAATGCGCGGATCTCGAGATGTTCCGCGCGCATCACGGCCGTCGGGCCCGCCATCGGAGGCACCCCCGTCTTCTGCTCGAAAGCCGGGAAGAGCAGATCTTCCTCGAAGCCGATGTGCCGGCGAAGGCCGGCGGCGAAAACGACATAGAGGTCGTGCGCGGCCTGATCGTCGCAAGCGTTGCGACTCTGGAAGGCGGCCTCCTCCAGGGTGTCGAGCCGCTCATGGTCCCAGGCGAGCGCCTCGCGGACGCTGCGGCGCGTCCCGCTTCCCGCCCGCCGGCGGACGACCTCGAACCGCCAGACGGGAGGGCCAGGCTCGAGTAGCGACCATTCGAAGAGACCCTTCCGCTCGGCTTGCAGGGCGCGGAGCAGTTCGCCCCAGGCATCGGGGCAGGACAGGTTGAGCCTGTCGCCGGGCTCGAGGACGTCGAACGCGGACAACAGCCGGGCCGCGCCCTCAGCCGGCGGGAGGCCGCCGAGGTCGAGCCGCTTCGGGGCTGCGATCGTCGAATCCATGATGACTCCTTTCCCACGGGCCGGGGGTCCCATCCCCGCGATCCCCGTCATTGCGCGGCCCCGGCGTCCAGCCGACGCTCGAGGACCAGTCGCGGCGCGGGGGAGAAGCCGCGCCGCCCCAGGAATCGGTTCAGGTCGTGCTCGTTCCAGGCCACCTCGGTGCGCAGCCGTTCGATGCCGAAGGCTCGCAGGTTTCGGACGAGCTGGTCGAGCAGCGCGGTCGCGAGGCCGCGGCGCGCGAAGGCCCGATCGACCAGGATCGTGTCGAGCACCGCGATCGGCTCGGGCAGCCCGAACTCGCCGTAGTGCAGCGATCCGAGCACGGCCCCGACCAGATGCCCGTCCACTTCCACGCCGAGCGAGATGCAGACGTCCGACTCCTCGAGCGCACGCTTCAACTTCCCTTCGTACCACGCGGCGCGGTTTCGCCCGGTGACCTCCCGGTCGATCTTCACCAGACGCGGGGCGTCGTCCCCAGTCAGGCGCCGGACGAGGATGTCACCGGGTTGGATGTCCATGCCGCACCTCCCATGGCGAGCTTCTCGCGCCGGAACCCGCCCCAGATTGCCGCCCCGATCGCGCCGGCGAAGGCCGAAAGCGGGTGGCGCAGGATTTCCGCCAGCGTCCCCCGCCGCGCGGCCTCGGGCGCGAGCGCCCGCTCGAGCGCCCCGAGGAGGCCATCGTCGGCCGCGAGGCCGCCGCTGATGAAGACGGGCCCCTCGACACCGAGCGACTGGATCAGACGCGCGTAACGTCCCGCCATGCTGTCGTGGATCCCGCGCAGGATGTTGGGAGCGGACAGCCCCCGCGAGACCATGTTGATGACGTCGGTCTCGGCCAGCACGGCGCAGATCGAGCTGACGGTCTCGGGGTGTTCCGCCGAAAGGGAGAGTGGGCCGATGTCCGCCTGCGAGACACCCAGGTACCGCGCGATGTTCTCGAGAAACTGTCCGGAGCCGGAGGCGCACTGGCTGGTCATCTTGTAACCGAGCACCCGGCCCCGTTCGTCCATCGCCACGGCGCGCGCGTGGAGCGCCCCGACGTCGAGCACGGCCCGGGCGCGCGGCTCGAGAAAGAGGGCGCCCCGCGCGTGGGTCGTCATTCCATAGAAGTGCCCGGTGGCAAACGGAGCGTCCTCCCCTTCTCCCGTCGTGGCGACGTAGTCGAGGTCCCGAACGCCCGCGTCGGCGACGGCCGCCTCGAACGCCTCCCTGAGCACCAGCGCGATGTTGCGGCGGCGCACGCGCGACAACGCCCGCCCGAGGACCTCGTCCTCCCCCTGCCCGACCCGCATGACGACGGCCTTGACGGCGCTCGAGCCCACGTCGACGCCCGCCGTGACGCTCACGCCGCCGCCCCCCGCAGGGCGAAGTGCGCGGCCCCGAGCGCTCCCGTGTAGATGCTATCGGGGGAGATGTTGATCTTCTTCGCGCCGTAGTTCTGCGCGACGAGCCCCTCGAGGGCGAGGACGGCCGCCGGATTGCGCGCGACCCCGCCCGTGAACGTGAACTCGTCCTCGATCCCTCCCGATCGGGCGAGCAGGCTCATGGCCCGCAGGATCACCGCGCGGTGGAGACCGGCCACGATGTCTTCTCGCCTTTCGCCGAGCGAGAGACGCTCGCGCAGCTCCGCGCCGGCAAAGACCGTGCAGGTCGAGTTGATCTTCACGGGC
>JBGPCK010000079.1:0-13983 GCA_041481715.1 Thermoanaerobaculia bacterium
ATCGCCGCTTCCTCGCTCGGCGCGCTGCTCGAGGCGCGCGGCTTCCGGGTCGCGCTCGCGAAGTTCGACCCCTACATCAACGTCGATCCTGGCACCATGTCTCCCTTCCAGCATGGCGAGGTCTACGTCACCGACGACGGCGCGGAAACGGACCTCGATCTGGGCCATTACGAGCGCTTCACCTCCATGACCGCCTCCCGGATCCACAACACGACCGCCGGGCGGATCTATCTCACTGTGATCGACCGCGAGCGGCGCGGGGACTACCTCGGCAAGACCGTCCAAGTCATTCCGCACATCACCGACGAGATCAAGGAGTCGATCCGCAGGGTCGAGCCCGAGGCGGACGTGATCCTGATCGAGATCGGCGGGACCGTGGGCGACATCGAGTCGCTCCCCTTCCTCGAGGCCATCCGCCAGTTCCGCCAGGAGGCGGGGCGGGGCAATGCCGTCAACGTGCATCTGACGCTCGTTCCGTACATCCGCGCCTCGGACGAGCTGAAGACCAAGCCCACGCAGCACTCGGTGAAGGAGCTGCTCTCGATCGGGATTCAGCCGGACGTGCTGCTGTGCCGCACGGACCGGCCGCTGCCGGACGAGGTCAAGAAGAAGATCGCCCTCTTTTGCAACGTGCCGGTCGAGGCCGTCATCACGGCCAAGGACGTGGCGTCGATCTACGAGGTTCCGCTGCGGTTCGCGGCCGAAGGGCTGGACGAGATCCTGCTCGACCAGTTGAACCTGCCCCACTACGACCGCGACCTCTCCAAGTGGGAGAGCCTCGTCAACCGCATCAAGAACCCCTCGGGGGAGGTCGACATCGCCGTCGTCGGCAAATACGTGGACTACGGCGACTCCTACAAGTCGCTGAACGAGGCGCTCGCTCACGGCGGCATCGCCAATGCCGTAAAGGTCAACCTGCGCTACGTCGACTCGGAGACGCTCGAGAACGAGTCCTATCCCGACGCCCTCGCGAGCGCGGACGCGATCCTCGTGCCGGGCGGCTTCGGCAAGCGCGGCGTCGAAGGCATGATGAAGGCGATCCAGTACGCCCGTGAGAAGAAGGTCCCGTACTTTGGGATCTGCCTGGGGCTGCAGACCGCCGTCATCGAGTACGCGCGGCACGTTGCGGGACTCGCCGGGGCCAATTCGACGGAGTTCGACGAGGAGCCCAAGCACAAGGTCATCTTCAAGCTGCGCGACCTGATCGGGGTCGAGGCTCTCGGCGGAACGATGCGCCTGGGCAAGTACCCCTGCGAGCTGTCCGCCGGCTCGCTCGCCGCCCGCGCCTACGGCGCCAGCACCATCTCGGAACGCCACCGCCACCGGTACGAGGTGAACCAGGAGTACCTGCCCGCCCTGCGGGAGGCCGGCATGTCCTTCACCGGGATGTCGCCGGACCGAAAGTTCGTCGAGATCATCGAACTGCACGAGGAGCACCCGTGGTTCCTCGGCTGCCAGTTCCACCCGGAGCTCAAGTCGAAGCCGTTCGCCTGCCATCCGCTCTTCAAGGACTTCATCCGCGCCGCCAAGGCGCACCGGGGGGCGCGCGCGGCCGAGACCGAGGAGCGCAAGGTCGCGGCGGCGATGGACACCAAGCCGGAGCTCTCCTGACCGGGGTCCGCGCCGTCGCGATCGCGCCCGGATACACGATCGGCGGAGGCTCTCCCCCGCTCTTCTTCGCGGGGCCCTGCGTCATCGAGTCGCGGGAGCACGCGCTCGAGATGGCGCGGCGGTTGAAGGGGATCGGCGAGGAGACCGGGGCGCGAATCGTTTTCAAGTCCTCCTTCGACAAGGCCAACCGCTCTTCGAAGGATTCCTTCCGGGGCCCGGGGCTCGCCAAGGGCCTCGAGATCCTGGCGGCCGTAAAGGCGGAAACGAGCCTCCCGGTCCTGTCGGACATCCACGAGCCAGGCCAGGCGTCGCAAGCGGCTCGGATCCTGGACCTCCTCCAGATCCCGGCCTTCCTCTCCCGCCAGACGGACCTGCTCGTTGCGGCGGCCCGCACCGGCAAGCCCGTTTTGATCAAGAAGGGACAGTTCCTGGCCCCCGACGATATGGGAAACGCCGTCGAGAAGTGCCTCGCCGCGGGAAACGAAAAGATCGTCCTCTGCGAGCGGGGGACTTCCTTCGGCTACCACAACCTCGTCGTCGACATGCGCGCCTTTCCGATGATGCGCGCCCTGGGCTTTCCCGTCGTCTACGACCTGACGCACTCGTTGCAGCTGCCCGGCGGCGGCAAGGAGACGGGCGGCCTCAAGCAGTACGCGCCCGCACTCGCCCGCGCCGCGGCGGCGACCGGCTCGGTGGACGGATTCTTCCTGGAGGTCCACGACAACCCGGCCGAGGCCCTCTCGGACCGCTCGACGCAGCTCGACATCCGGACCGTGCCGGAGCTCATCCGATCGGTGCTCGCCGTTTCGGCCCTGGTTCGGGCAAGCCCCTGAACTACGAGCCGGCGCTCCGGACCGCGATGAGCGCGTCGGCTTCCACCGGGTATCCCTCTTCCGCCCACCCGTCGAGCCCCCCGGCGAGCGGCCGCACCAGCCGGAATCCCTTGTCCATCAGCGCGCGGGCCACACGGGCCGCCGTGGCCTCGTTGGGTCACGTGCAATAGAGGATGATCTCGCGATCCGTCGGGAGGTCTCGCAACGCCGCCTCGATCTGCGAGAGCTCGAGCGGCCGGGCGCCCGGGATCCGGCGGGGATCCGCCTTCCGGGCCGACGGCGAGCGGGCGTCCAGGATCACGGGCGCCTCGCCGCGCTCGATGGCGGCATGGAGCTCCTGAGGCGAGATTCGGGCCATCCGCAGCGCGCGATAAAAACGGCGCCGCTGCCCGTACTTCCAGCCGACGAAGAGGACGAGCCCCGCGAGCAGCAACACGAGCGCGCCACTTCCGAGCGAAGCGAGCGTGTCGAGAACCCGCCCGATCGCGCGGTGGAAGATCGCCCCGAGCACGAAGCCGCTGCCGGCCCAGAGGAGCGCTCCACCGGCATCCCACGCGAGAAACGCGGCGACGCGGGCGCGGGTCGCTCCCGCGAGCGGCGGCGCGACTGTTGAAAAGCCCGGGATGAACTTGGCGAAGAGGAGCGAAGCCAGCCCGTACCGATTGAAGAACGACTCGGTCTGCTGCACGCAGGAGTCGGGTGACAGAGACACCCGGCACAGCGTCCGCAGCACCCGGTACCCCTGGCGCCGCCCGAGCTGGTACCAGAGAAAGTCGGCCATGAGGCTGGCGGCAACCGAGACGAGCAGAACCTCCCACCCGGAAAGCACCCCCTGCGCGGCGAGCGCCCCGGCCACGATCAGGGTTGGCAGCGCCGGGATCGGGAGGCCCAGCTGCTCGAGCAGCACATTGGCGAAGACCAGCGCGACCCCGTAGCGGGCGACACTTTCGATCAGTTGCACGCAAGCTCAGCTTCTAAGGGTTCAAATGCAAGGCTGCCTGGAGTGCAACTCTAAACGTTAACCCTCGAACTTTGAACCTCCGATAACCAAGGCGGCGGGCACAGCGTCCAACCGTTCGAATGGACGCGATACGAGCCATCGCCTTCGAGCCTCGAGACATAACTTCTCCGCCGAAATTCCGTCTAATCCGGGCAATGGAGTCGAGCGCGCCGGCATGGGCTGCGGAACAGCGTCAGGAGGCCTTCCGCGAGCTCATCGAGCGGCACAGCCGCATGGTCTTTCGGATGGCCTATCGCATCACCGGCAACGAGCAGGACGCCGAGGACGTCGTCCAGGAGACCTTTCTCAAGGCCTACCGCGGCATGGACCGTTTCGACTCGCGGGCAAGCTTTTCCACCTGGGTCTTCCGGATCGCGTCCAATTGCGCGATCGACCTGCTCCGAAAGCGCAAACGCCGTCCCGAGGCGCCGGCGTTTGCCGACGGGCCGGACGGGCCCGGCGCCTCTTCCGCGGACCCTTCGCCCCAGGACGCCGCCCAGGGCTCCGAAATCGGCCGCCGGGTGAACGGCGCCCTCGCCGCGCTGACGCCCCAGGAACGGACGGCCTTCGTCCTGCGCCACTTCGAGGGGCAGCCGATCGAGGAGATCGCGCGCCTCCTGGGTGTGCGCGCCAACGCGGCCAAGCAGACCGTTTTTCGGGCCGTGCGGAAGCTGCGCTTGGAGCTTGCGCCGCTGCGGGAGGAGTCCCGATGAACCACCTGACCGAGGAAGACCTCGTCCTCTACCACTACGGCGAAACCCCCGAACCGGCCGTTGTCGAGGACCACCTCGCGCGCTGCGAGCGCTGCCGCGCCGAGCGGGACGGCCTGGCCAAAGAGCTGGGCCTCTTCGACCGACTGGCCGTCCCGGAGCGCGACGAGACGTACGGGGGACAGGTCTGGCGCCGGCTGCGCCCGCTCCTGTCGGAACCGGAGGCCGCCCGGCGGCCGCTCTTTGCCGCTTTCCAGCCGTGGCTGCTGGCCACGTCGCTTGCCGCGCTGCTCTTCGCGGCGTTTCTGGCAGGCCGCTTCTGGCCGCGCGCCGGAGGCGCCGCGCTTGGGCCCGCGGCTCGGGAGAGGATCCTGCTCGTCGCCGTCGGCGATCACCTGGACCGCTCACAGATGATCCTGCTCGAGTTCGTGAACGCGGACCCATCCGGTTTCCCCGGCGGCGACGCGCGGGAGCGGCAGGCGGCCGAGGAGCTGGTCGGCGCGAACCGCCTCTACCGGCAGACCGCGACCCACGCCGGCGACTCGGCGATGGCCAGCGCTCTGGACGACCTCGAGCGGGTCCTGCTCGAGATCGCCCACAGCCCGTCCCCCGAGGCGCGGCAAGCGCTGCGCCGCCGCATCGAGTCCGAAGGAACGATCTTCAAGGTCCGCGTCATCACCTCCCGGGTTCGGGAGAGGGAGAAGGCGCCGGCTCGGGCGGCGGCGCGCTCCTAAGCAGGTTGCCGAGAAAGGAAAGGATTCATCATGTCTCGAATCGCCTTCGGAATCGCACTCGTGTTGTTTGCGCTCTCCGCCCCGCGCGCGGCGGCCGCCGTGATCGCCGATGAGGCCGCGGAGACCGCCGGCGCCGACTCGGACGAGACGCCGCGGCAGCAAGAGCTCTACGAGGAAGGGACCGACGCCCTGGACGAAGGGCAGTGGGACCGCGCGGCGGCCCTCTTCGCCGAGGCGGCTCGCCAGCCCGGCGAGCGCGCCGACGGCGCCCTCTACTGGAAGGCCTACGCGCAGAGCAAGCTCGGCCGCCGCGGGGAAGCGCTCGGCACCCTCCAGGAGTTCCAGAAACGATTCCCCAAGAGCCGCTGGGGCAATGACGCGGCGGCCCTGGAGCTGGAGCTCAAGGGGGGCCGCAATGTCGCGCCGGAATCCGTCGAGGACGAGGAGCTGAAGCTGATCGCGATCAACAGCCTCATGAACTCCGACGAGGATCGGGCCATCCCGATGCTCGAGAAATTTCTGAACGGCACGCAGTCGCCCAAACTGAAGGACCGCGCGCTCTTCGTCCTGGTGCAGCACGGCTCGCCGCGCGCCCGGGAGATCGTCGTGGACATTGCGCGCGGCAAGACGAATCCGGGGCTGCAGGAGAAGGCGATCCGTTACCTGGGCCTCTTCGGCGGCGCGAAGAGCCAGGGGGTGCTCTACGAGATCTACGCCTCCTCGACGAGCGTGCCGGTCAAGGAAGCGATTTTGGAAAGCTACATGCTCTCCGGAAGCCGGGAGCAGGCGCTGGCGGTCGCGAAGACGGAGAAGAACGCCCAATTGCGCGCCGTCGCCGTCCGTCAGCTCGGCGTCATGGGCGCCCGGGCCGAGCTCTGGCAGCTGTACCAGACCGAGACCCAGCGGGACGTCAAGGAGTCGATCATTCAGGCCCTGTTCGTCGCCGGGGACGAAGACCGACTCCTCGAGCTCGTCCGCAACGAGAAAGATCGGGACCTGCGGATCGAAGCGATCCAGAAGGCGGGCCTGACCGGGAAGTCGCGCACGGGAGACGCGCTCACGGCGCTCTATCGGACGGAAAAGGTCGCCGAGATCAAGAGCGCGGTCCTCCAGGCCTTCTTCCTGCAGGGCAACGCCCGGGCCCTGATCGACATCGCGAAGACCGAGAAGGACCGGGACCTCAAGCAGGAGGCCGTCCAGAAGCTCTCCCTGATGAAGGACAAGGAAGCGACGGACTACCTGATGGAGATCCTGAACCGGTAGGCGCCGGCCGGCGCAGTATGAATCCCTTCCGAATCGGTCTCCCGATCCTCACGGCCGCCATTTCCGCGACGGGCCCGGCGGCGCAGCCCGCGGGCCTGCGCAACGCAAGGATCACGGTCCGGTCCGCCGCGCCGGCCGGTCTGTCCCGGCAGGTCGCTGCGCTCGCCGCCTCCTCGGCGCCGCGATGGATCGGCTGGGCGGCGCCGGTCGCGGACCGCCGCGAGCGGATGTGTTGCGCCGACGACGCGGGGGGCTGCTGCGATTCGGAGAAGCTTCCCGGTTGGGGACGATGCCGGCTCGACCTTGAGGGGTCCTTCGCAACGCGCCGAGACGAGAACCGCACGGGTGCCCTCGAGGATCCCGCCGCCTTCCTGCTGCTCGCGCGGACGGAAAGGGGAAGGGTCGTCCGGCTGCGCTTCTTCTCGTTCGACTGCTCGATCGACGCCGGCGGCATGCCCGTCGTTTGGCTCGAAGACGTGCGCCCGGAGGAGAGCCTCGCCTGGCTCGAATCCCTGATCGGGCGCTCGGAGGCCGCTCCCGAGGGCGACGAGGCGGACGACGAGCGCCTCCCCGGCGATACCGCGGTCGCCGCGATCGCCCGGCACGCCGGGCAGGCGGCAGAAGAGGCGCTGGAGCGTCTGGCGGCTCCCGCGGAGCGCCTGGCGATTCGCGAGAAGGCGGCCTTCTGGCTGGCCGCCGAGCGCGGACACCGGGGCTGCCTGTTTCTCGAAAAGACCGTGCCCTCCGATTCGGGCGAGGCCTTCCGTGAGAACGGAACCTTTGCGCTCTCGCTTTGCCGCGAACGGGAGGCCGACGCGGCGCTCCTCGCGATGGCGCGGCGCGATCCCGCGGCTCGGGTCCGCGAGCAGGCGCTCTTCTGGCTGGCTCAGAAGGCCGGCGAGAAGGCGGCTGCGGCGATCGACGACGCGATCCGAAACGATCCGGACACGGAGGTCAAGAAGCACGCGGTGTTCGCCCTGACGCAGCTGCCCGACGGCCAGGCCGTGCCCGAGCTGATTCGCGTCGCCCGCACCAACCGGAACCCGGAGGTAAGGGAGCGGGCGCTGTTCTGGCACGGGCAGTCGAGCGACCCGAGAGCCCTCGACTTCATCGAAGAAGTCCTGGCGAAGTGACGAGGACCTGCGCCGGCGAGGCCTACTTCTTCACCGGTTTGCCCTCCGCGTCGAGCAGAACGATCTCTCCGAGGTTGAGCTCCCGAATCCCCGGCTCGATCTTCGCGCGGTCGCCGACCAGCACGAGCAGGGCCCGGTCGGGGCGGGCGTACTTTCCCGCCGCGGAGCGCGCGGCCTCGAGCGTCGATTTCACCGTTTCGTCGTAGTCGAGCTGGAGCGTTGCCATCGGAAGCCCCTCCGTCCAAAGGTCTCGGACCTGCCCGACGACGCGCCCGAGCGACTCGAACTGCTGGGCATATCCACGGACGATCCGAAGCTTCTGGAATTCGAACTCCTCCGGGCCGATGGGCTTGCCACCCGCGATCGCGCGCAGCTCCTTATCGAACTCGGCAACCGACTCCTTCGTCTTGTTGGTCTGAACCCCTCCCCCCGAGTACCAGAGGCCGCCGTCGCGGTACGTCACCAGCGTCGAGAAGACGCCGTAGGAGTACCCCTTGTCCTCCCGCAGGTTCATGTCGAGGCGAGAGCTCGCGGCGCCGCCCCAAACTCCGTCGGCGAGCGACAAGGCGTAGTAGTCCGGCGCCGCGTGCGTCACCCCGGGCAGCGCTTGGGTCACGACGGTCTGCGCAGCGTCCTGCCGATCCACGAGATAGACCCGGCCGCCCGCCGACGCGGAGGCGGGCGGGATGGCGACGGCCGCCGGAGCGCTCCCGCTCCAGGCCCCGAAAGCCTTGCGCGCCAGGGCCTGCGCCTCGGAAAGCGTGACGTCGCCCGCGATGATGAGGGCCGAGCCCGCAGGGGAAAAGCGTTCCCGATGGAACGCCGCCAGGTCCGCTGCCTTGAGCCCCGACACCGTCGCGGGCAGACCCTGCACCGGCCGGCCGTACGGGTGCGTCGCTCCGAAGACGAGCATCGCGCGCACCCGCGCGGCGACCGCGTTACCGTTCTTCTCCTGCTGCGCGAGCGCGTCGAGGTGGCGTTTCTTCTCGCGCTCCACCTCCGACTCGGGGAATCTCGGGTTCATCGCCACATCGGCGAGAATGGCGAGAGCGGGATCCAGGTTCCGCTTGAGCACCTCGAAGCCGAGCTCACTGTTTTCCCGCCCGGTGGCCGTGTCGAGCGTGGTGCCGAGGTCGCCCAGCGCCGTCTCGATTTGCAATGCCTGGCGTGTTTTCGTGCCGAGGCTCATTGTCTGAGCCGTCATGTACGCCGTGCCTTCCCGTCCGGCCGGGTCGGCGACCGAGCCCGCCCGCGAGGCGAGCGTCACGGCGACCTTGGGCAGGTCGTGGCGCTCGACGACGAAGATCTCGAGGCCGTTCTCGAGCTTGCCCGACTTGACCTCCGGCGCTCGGAACGGCGTGTCGGCTCCGAACGGCGGCTGCTTGGAGCGGTCGAGCGCGACCTCCGACGCCCTGCCGGACTTCTCCGGATGGAATCGGATGAGGAGGCGGTTGTTCGTGTCGAGCCAGCGGGCCACCGTCTTCTGCAGGTCCGCCGCCGTAGCGTTCTTGTACCGGCCCTGGTCGAATTCGAACTTGCCCGGGTCGCCGAGGAAGGTGTTGTAGCTGTTGAGCAGGTCCGACTTTCCGCCGAAGCCGCCGATCCGCTCCAGGCCCGACACGAAGGTGAACTCCCACTTGGTCTGCGCGCGCGCAAGCTCCGCGGGGGCGGGTCCCTCCTTTGCGAGCCGCGCGATCTCTTCGGTCACGATCCTTTCGATCTCGGAGAGCGACGCCCCGGGCCGCGCCGTGGCGATGACCGCGAAATAGCCGGCGATCTCGGCGGAGTTTTGAAAGGCGTTCACGCTGGTACACAGCTGCTTTTCGTAGACGAGCACCTTCTGAAGCCGCGAGGCGAGTCCGTCGGTGAGAATCAGCGAAGCCAGATCGAGCTCCGCATCGCCCGGCGCGTAGATTGGCGGCGACGGCCAAACCATGTAGACCCGTTCCAGGGCCACGCGGTCGGTCGCCTCGACGACCTTCTCGCCGGAGAGCGCCGGAATCCAGCGCCCCGGCCGATCGAGGGGGGGCCCGGCCGGGATGCCGGCGAAGTACTTCTCGACCAGCCTCTTCGCCTCGGCGGGATCGAAGTCGCCCGCAATCACGAGGGAGAGGTTGTTGGGCGAGTAGTAGGTCCTGAAGAACTCTCGAACGTCGTCGAGCGAGGCGGCGGTCAAGTCCTCGTGGCTGCCGATGACCGGCCAGGAGTAGGGATGCCCCGCGGGAAAAAGATTCTCGACGATGAGCTTGAAGGCCCGCCCGTACGGCTGGTTCTCGAGGCCCTGCCGGCGCTCGTTCTTGACGACGTCGCGCTGGGCGTCCAGGTTTTCCTTGGTGAGATAGTCGGCCAGTGTCGCCAGGCGGTCGGACTCGAGCCAGAGGACGAACTCGAGGCTGCCGGAGGGCACCGTGATGAAGTAGTTCGTGCGGTCGGTGTTGGTCGTCCCGTTGACGCCACCCTCAAACAGGTTTGCCCCCGCCCGCTCGGCGCGGGAGAAGTACTTGCCGGGCGCGTTCTTGGAGCCCTCGAACATCTCGTGCTCGAACAGGTGCGCGAAGCCCGTGCGGCCGGGCTTCTCGTTCTTCGAGCCCACGTGGAACCACTGATTGACGTGGACGATCGGAAGCTTGCGGTCGACGTGCAGAATGACCTGCAGACCGTTCGGAAGCGTGTACTTCTCGTACTCCACCCGGGAAACGGCCGCCGACGCGGAAGGCTTGCCGGGAGACTGCGCGGGCACCGAGGCTCCGAGGGGAACGGTGAGAGCTGCCAGAGCGAGAGCGAAGCGTTTCAGACTCAAGACTCTCTCCTTTCGACGGACCATCTCGACCGGTTTGTGTCTCTAGATACGCACCCGCGGCTTCGGGGTTTCCTCCCGTTCCGGCCGGGCGGGCTAAGATACCCGGAGTGATCCTCGAAGCCGCCCGAAGAGTTCTCCAGATCGAAGCAGACGCGGTACGGGAGCAGATCGCCCGAATCGGCCCCGAGTTTCGGAAGGCGGCCGAGGCGATCGAGGCATGCCGCGGGCGGATCTGCGTGACCGGGCTGGGAAAATCGGGGCTGATCGGACAGAAAATCGCCGCGACCTTCGCCTCGACGGGAACCCCCGCCTACTTCCTTCACGCCGCGGAAGCGTCGCACGGCGATCTCGGGATGCTCATGGCCGGCGACGTCGTCCTGGCGCTGTCCCACTCGGGGGAGACCCCGGAGGTCGTGCGCCTGATCGAATTCGCGCGCTCGCGCGGGCTCGAGACGATCGTCCTGACGGGCACACCGGTGTCGGCGGTGGCCCGCGCCGCCGGCTTGGCGATCGCGGTCGAGATCTCCCGCGAGGCCTGTCCGCTGAATCTGGCCCCGACCGCCTCGACCACCGCGATGCTCGCCCTGGGCGACGCGCTCGCGATGGCCGTCTCGGAGAAGCGGGGATTCGGCGTGGAGGACTTCGCGGCGCTTCACCCGGGAGGTAAGCTCGGGCGCCGTTTCCTCAAGGTCAAAGACTTGATGCGCACCGGGAATCGCGTGCCGTCGGTCGGCCGAGACACCCCGATGAGCGAGACCATCCACGAAATGTCGCGCAAGATGATGGGGATTACGGCCGTGGTCGACGGCGAGGGGCGCCTGCTCGGCGTCATATCCGACGGGGACCTGCGCCGGCTGCTCGAGAAGGACCCGGGACTGCTCTCGGGACGGGCCGGCGACTGCCTCCACGCGAGCCCGAAAACGGTCGACCCGGAGGAATTCGCCTCCACGGCGCTCGACCGCATGGAGACGGCCAAGATTACGTCGCTCTTCGTGGCCGACGGCGAGGGCAAACTGTCGGGGGCCATTCACCTTCACGACCTGTTATCGGCGGGGATCCGTTAGCAGACCGATGATCAAGGCCCTCTTCTTCGACGTCGACGGCGTCCTGACCGACGGCCGGCTCTACATCGACGATCGCGGGCGCGAGATGAAAGTCTTCGACACGAAGGATGGCCACGGCACGAAGATGGCGCTGGCGGCGGGCCTCAAGATCGCCTGGATCTCGGGCCGGACCTCGATCGCGACCGACACGCGCGCCCGAGATCTCGGCGTGCGCCACTGTTACCAGGGCGTGAAGGACAAGCTCGCCCGATACGAGGCTCTCTGCCGGCGCTGGGGAATCGAGCCCTCCGAGACGGCGGCGATGGGAGACGACGAACCGGATACGGCCATGATGAAGCGAGCCGGCTTCTCTGCCTGCCCCGCCGACGCGGCGTCCGCCGCGAAGAAGGCGGCGCGCGTCGTGCTGAGACACTCGGGCGGCCGCGGGGCCGTGCGGGAGTTCGTCGAGCTGGTTCTGGCGAGCAACGGGAAGCGTCGGAGGTAGCTTCCCGGGGCGGACGGTTCAGAGACCGCGGGTTTCGCCCAACTCCAGGGAGGGCCGGCTCGTGTCGAGGACGGCCGTCCGGACGGTCCCCCCGCATCGCTCGCCGACGGCCCGCCCGATCGCTTCGATCGCCGCCGTCACCTCCTCCCGCGTCACCGGAGGGAGCCCCTCGACGACGATCAGAGCGTTCTTCGTGCGCTCGGTCAGCTTCGTGCGGTCCGCTTCCTTCCAGTTCCATCGCCGGCAGATCGCCCCGACCCGGTCGCGATAGATCACCTCGCCCGCGCGCGGGGGCCGCGCCTCGGGCTCGCCCAGAAGCTTCACCGGGGGCTCGTGCTCGCCTGCGATCGCGAGCTCCACGTCCCCTTCGATCGCGTCCAGGTCCTCTGCGCCGGCCGGCAGCAGCGTTTCGAGCGAAACGGCGTTGTAGATGTCCACGAGCCTGTTGATGCGTGAAAGCGCCTGCCCCTTGAGCGCCCGCCGCACGAGGTTTTCGATCGAGGAGGGATAGTCCTTCGGCTTCGCCCCGAACTGCCGGTACGCCTCACGCCAGACCGCGATGTTGCGATGCCGTGTGACGGGAACCTCGCGGAATCGCTCCACGATGCCGGCCTCGGCCAACCGGAGCCGTTCACCGAGACTCGCGTCTTCCCCCGAGTTGGAGATCCCCCGTGCGACCGCGACACCGAGGATCGTCCCGGGAAATCGCGCGAGAACGGCCTCCGAGATCGTGAGAAGCATGAGTCGTGCTCAGCTGTCAGCTATCAGCTGATGGCTTTGAAGTCTTGACGCGCGTCGGCTCCGTAGGGGCGGCCCTTGCGGCCGCCCGCGGGCGGGGACCCGCTCTCGGGACTCCGGTTGTACGACACTAGCCTTCTCGCTTTCGGAAGAGCCAGGCAACGCCGACGCCGAGCAGGTAGAGCAGGATCATCGGGATGGCGAAGACACACTGGGTCGTGACGTCCGGAGTCGGCGTTATGACCGCGGCAATGATGAAGATGATCAGAATGGCGTACTTGAACTTGGCGAGAAGCCACTTCTCGGAGACGACCCCCATTCGCGCGAGAAAGAAAATGAGGATCGGCATTTCGAAACAGAGACCGAGGCCCAGGATGATCTTCGTCGCGGTGCCCAGGTACTCGTTGATCGTGATGACGGCCTGGAAGGGCTTGCCGACGCCGATCAAGAACCCCACGACCAATGGAAACGCCTCGAGATAGCCGAAGGCGCAGCCGCAGAGGAAGAAGAAGACGCTCGCCAGCAGAAAGGGCCAGATCCAGCGGCGCTCGTGCTTGTAGAGAGCCGGAGCGATGAAGAGCCAGATCTGCCAGAGGATGACCGGCGAGGCCACGATCACGCCGGCCAGCATCGCCACGCGGAAGTAGAGGACGAACGGCTCGGCCAGGGTCGTGTACGCGAGGTTCTGCCCGGGCGGCAGCACCCTTCGCACGGGAGCGGCCAGCAACTCGAAGAGCCCCGGCGCCCAGTACCAGCAAAGCAGGAACCCGACGAAGAGGGCGAGGAGAGAAACGATGAGGCGCCGGCGAAGCTCTTCCAGGTGATCGAAGAACCCCATTCGGGGCAGCTCTTCCTCTCCCTCCTGGCGGTCGGCGGCGCGGTCCGGCAGGAACCGGCTCAAGCGGGATCGATGGGGCGGGTCTCGGGGCGAGGCGCTTCCGACGCGGTCCCGGGCGACGCAGACGCGGTGGTCTGCGCGACGGTGTTGGCGGCGGAAACGACTTCCGCTTTGACGGAGGAGAGCTCATTCTTGCCCTCCTGGATCTCCTGCTCGATCGTCTTCTTGAGGTCTTCCGAGGCTCTCTTGAACTCGGCCAGTCCCTTGCCGAGGGACTTCCCGATCTCCGGCAGCTTCTTGGGCCCGAACACCAGCAGGGCCACGACAAAAATCAGGATCAGCTCGGGCATTCCGATGGAGCCAAACATGTTCCTACCTCAGAATGCGGATTGTACCCCCGCCGACCCGCGGAAACCCTTCCGGACAAAAGGCCGTAGGTCTCTGGATTAGCGGCGTGTCACAATGCTGACCCGAGGGAGGACTCCTTGAGCCGTCCACGTTCCCGCTTCCTGGTCGCCTTGTCGTTGCTGGCCGCCGCGACCCTCCTCGGCGGCACCCTCGGGCCGAAGCTCCTGGCGGTACCCGAGCGGGAGCAGCCGAACCTCGACGAATACGCCGACATCCTGACCACCCTTTCGGACTGGGCGCCTGAGACCGTCCCGCCGGAGAAGGTGGTTTACGCCTCGATCCACGGGATGCTCTCGCGGCTCGATCCACACACGACCTTCCTCGAACCGGACGACTACGCGGCAATGCGGGAGAAGCAGCAGGGCTC
>JBGPCK010000080.1:0-13731 GCA_041481715.1 Thermoanaerobaculia bacterium
AGGCTCGCCATCCTCCGTTCCGCAAGCCGAGAGGATCGCCGTCTTCGACAACGACGGGACTCTCTGGGCCGAGAATCCCATCTACTTTCAGGTCGCCTTCGCGCTCGACCGCGTGAAAGCCATGGCGCCGCAACATCCAGAGTGGAAGACGCAGGAACCGTACAAGTCGGTCCTCGAAGGGAACATGAAGGGAGTGGCGGCGGGTGGCGAGAAGGCACTGCTCGAGATCATGGCGACGACCCACACCGGGATGACGACCGAGGAGTTCTCGAAGATCGTCACGGACTGGATGGCCACGGCGAAGCACCCGCGCTTCCAGCGCCCCTACACCGAGTGCGTCTATCAGCCCATGCTCAAGCTGCTCGCTTACCTGCGCGGCAACGGCTTCAAGACCTACATCGTCTCGGGCGGGGGTGTCGAGTTCATGCGGCCCTGGACGGAGAAGGTCTACGGAATTCCGCCCGAGCAGGTCGTCGGAAGCACGATCGAGACGGAGTTCGAGATGCGGGACGGGAAGCCGGTGCTCGTGCGCCTTCCCAAGCTCAACCACGTCGACGACAAGGCTGGCAAGCCGGTGGGGATCAACCGCTTCATCGGGCGCCGCCCGGTCTTCGCCTTCGGAAACTCCGACGGCGACCAGCAAATGTTGGAATGGACGGCGGCCGGCGCGGGAAAGCGCTTCATGGGCCTCGTCCACCATACCGACGCCGAGCGGGAGTGGGCCTACGACCGCAACTCGCAGGTCGGCCGGCTGGACAAGGCCCTCGACGAGGCGACCGCGAAGGGCTGGACCGTCGTGGACATGAAGAAGGACTGGAAGAGGGTCTTTCCCTTCGAGAAGTGACCGTCTTGCTAGAGCGCCGCGAGGAACTGGAAGTACTCTTCCGGGCTCGACGTCAACGACATGCCGAAGCCGCTTGGCACCAGGCGCGCCAGAGCCGTCGGCGCCCGATAGGAGCGGACGACCCTTCCCTGAAGCGGAATTCGCTTTCCGTCGGGCAGGTGCAGCTCCGCCGAGAGCGCGTCGCCGGGATTTGGGATGCGAATCGAGCGGATGAAGAGGCCGAGCGGTCCCAGGTTGTAGGTGAACCCGTAGTACGGAGAGCCCCCGAGGCGGAACTCGATCACGAGCCGCCGCTTCACCCGGGGAAACTTCCGCTTGTCCGACATGACGTCCGCGGAGACGTCCCACCTCTCCGCTCGGCCAGCATATGACGAACCGAATGGCAAGCCGACTCTGTTTCTTGAGCCTCCGACCGGTCGCTTTCCCGGGTTACCGTCAGCGGGCCAGTCGCAGCGGGGTTCCGTCCTTGGAGGCGCGCTCGCGCTCCGCCGTCTCGGGACGCGAAAAGTCGCGCTCTCCGGCGTAGACGGGCGCGCACCAGTGCCGGTATTCGCGCCGGCGGCCCCGCACGACGTCGAAGTAGAGCGGGCGCAGGGCGCTCGCGACCGGGCCCATCGTTCCCGTCCCGATCGGCCTGTGGTCGACTCGCGTCACCGCCGCGATCTGGACGCCGGTGCCGCAGAGAAAGATCTCATCGGCCAGATAGATCTCGGTGCGATCGATCGTTCGCTCGACGGCGGAAAGGCCGAGCTCCTTTTGCAGCAACTCGAGAACGGTGCGGCGCGTGATTCCCTCGAGGACGTTGTCCGTGATCGAGGGCGTGGCCGCGACCCCGTTCTTCACGAGGAAGACGTTGGCGGCCGACGACTCCGACACGTGGCCATCCTGTGTCAGCACGATCGCGTCGTCGAAACCCGCTCGTTGGGCGTCGCTCTTGGCCAGCGCCGAGTTGACGTAGGCGCCGGAGATCTTGCCGCGGGCGGGGATCATGTTGTCGTCGATGCGCCGCCAGGAGGAAATGGTCAGGTGGGCGCCTTCCTCGTTTTCGAGATACCGCCCCTGGGGGAACGCGACGATCGAGACCTCGGGCGTCAGGTTGTGGAGCCTCACCCCGGCGGACTCATCGCCGTAGAAGGCGAGGGGACGCGCGTAGCAGTCCTCGCGGTAGAGCTCCGCCCGCAGGAGCTCGACGAGCGCCGCCGCGAGGCTTTCCTCCGTGAAGGAAAGGTCCATGCCGAGCAGGCGCGCGGACTCGAGGAACCGCCGGAAGTGATCGCGGGGGCGAAAGACGAAGAGCTCTTCTTCTTCCGTACTCCAGTAGGCGCGGATCCCGGCGAAACACGCGGTTCCGTAGTTGAGCGCATGGGTGAGCACGCCGACGCGGGCTTCGGAATAGGGAACGATGTGGCCTCGGAAGAACGCATGGCGGGGCAGGGGCATGGCAATGTCCTCCTTACGACGTTCAACGCCGGCGGTTTCGAGTTCAGGTCCAATTTCAGAAGCCATTTCACATCTCGCCTGAATTGGCATTACAATCTGCCTTCGCGGAGGGGCATTCAATAGCCACTTTGGCGAAACTGGACTGGGGGCGGCGGACGCCGCGTGGGCCGCTCGAGTTCGCCCGGGCGCTCGGCCCCTGGGGTGAAGGCGACGGGGCGACGTACCGGCGCCTCGCGGCGGCGCTGCGCACGGCGATCCGGCGGGGGGACGTGGGACCGGGCGAACGCCTGCCGGCCGAGCGCGTGCTTGCACGTCTGCTTGCGGTTTCTCGCACGACGGTCGTCGCCGCCTACGACGTTCTCCGGCAGGAAAACTGGCTCGAGAGCCGGCAGGGAAGCGGAACACGCGTTTGCTCCGGGGGCGGGGGTGATCGGGAGATCCCGCCGGAGGACGGTTCCGGCTCCTTCCGGGGCCACCCCGTCTACCGTGGTCTGATCGAAGGGTCGGGCGGGACGATCGAATTTCTGGGCGCGCACCTTCCCGGCGCCGACTTTCTCGTCCGGGATCTAGCGGCGGTCGACCGTCGGGCACTCGCACAACTCACGCGCACTCCCGGATACCTGCCGATGGGCTTGCCGGCACTGCGCCGGGCGATCGCCGTATACCTCTCTGGCCGAGGGCTTCCCACGGCCGAGGAACAGGTGCTCGTCACGTGCGGCGCCCAGCAGGCGATCGCGATTGCCGGCGCAGCCTTTCTTCGCCGCGGCGACGCGGTCGTGCTGGAGAACCCCACGTACCTGAGCGCGATCGACATCTTCACGAGCCTGGGGGCGCGCCTGACGCCCGTCGAGGTCGGCCGCGAGGGGGCGCGTGTCGAGACGCTGCGAGAGATCGCGATCAAGACGGCGCCGCGATTGCTTTACTTGATGCCGACCTTCCAGAATCCGACGGGGGCTCTGATGCCCGAGAGGCAACGCCGAGCCGTCGCGCGCCTCGCGCGGGAGCTCGCGATCCCGCTCGTCGAGGACAACACGCTCGCGGACCTTTCCCTTGGCGCCACGCCGCCGCCGCCGCTGGCTTCCTTCGAGCCCAAGGCTCCCATCCTGACGGTCGGCTCTCTTTCGAAGCTCTTTTGGGGAGGCCTTCGGATCGGATGGATCCGTGCCTCGGAGGATCTGCTTTCGCGCATCGCCAAGCGCAAGATCATGGCCGACCTGGGAGGCTCCCTCCTTTCGCAGCTTTCCGCGGTACGGCTGTTCGAGAAAGTCGACCAGGTTCGCGAGATGCGCCGCCGCCAGATGCGCGAGCGGCTCGACTGGCTCGTCAAGCTTCTTGCGCGGCACCTGCCTGGGTGGACCTGGGCGCCGCCGGCGGGAGGACTCTCTCTTTGGGTGCGTTTGCCGGGCGGAAACGCGGACGAGTTCGCCCAGGTGGCGTTGCGCCACGGCGTCTCCGTCGTGCCGGGATCGCTCGCGTCTTCGGACGGCAGCTTCTCGGACCACCTGCGTCTGCCCTTCGTCCTCGATCGGGAGCCCATGGAGGAGGGAGTCCGGCGGCTCGGCCGCGCCTGGTCCGCCTACGCGACGACCGCGCGCCGGGAACGGACGAGCCTGGATGTTTTGGTCTAACTTTCAAAGCGTCCGACGTTCAAGGTCCAATGTTCCGGGCCGGGGCGCCGACTATGGATCGTCGAACTCTTAGACTCTAGGCCCTCGCAAAGTATCGCCGCTCGATCTCATCCGAGATGGTCGGCGCTCGTGGGTCGGAGGAGATCCGGATGATCGCATCGCCAGCGCCGACGTCACCTTCCTCGAGCACCCGCAGGTAGAAACCCAGGCGGCGGCTCTCGAGGAGCTCCCGGACGAACGCCGCGGAGCCGGCCTTCAGTCCCATCTTGAAGCAGGGCGCCCGGGGCTTGGTGACCTGAACCATGGCGCCTCCGACGCGAAAGACGTCGCCCACGCGGACCGCGTCCTCGAGCAGGCCCTCGGTCGTGAAGTTTTCTCCGAAGAAGCCCGCGGAAAGATCCGGCCGCCCGAGCCGCTCCCGAAAGTAAGGGTAGTGCTCCCAGGCGTAAACGTAGGCCGCCTGGTCCGGACCTCCGTGGTAGCGCTTGTCGACCTGGACGTCCCCTTCGAGGGTGAGGCTCGTGAGCGCCACGCGGCCGGCGGCCGGCTCCTTGAAGATCCCGGTCAGCACTTCGCGCCCGCGCGATTGGAAGCTCTTCGCAACGGCGAGATTGAGGGAGAGGAGTCGGGCCGTCGACTCCGAGCCGACACGCGCTTGCGCCATGCCCGAAATACGCCGCGCCGCGCGGCGGGATTCTGTGGACCGGGAGAAGGAGCGGGTTAAGATCGCGCGCCGAACGCCTTCCGAAGAGAGGTGCCGATGCGCTCCCTGGCTCTCGCGATGCTTCTCCTGGCCGCGCCCGCTCCGTCCGCGGCCGACAAGGCCTCCGAAAAGCCGGCCGCCCCGAGCCTCACCGACGTAATCCCTTCGATTGCGGAACGGACTCGGGGCCTCGAGCGCCACGATGGCTTTCTGCCGTTTTTGTGGGACGCCCGGCGGGGACAGCTCCTGCTCGAGATCCCCGCGCGCCCGAAGGAGTTCCTCTACGGTTCGGGTCTGGCGGGAGGCGCCGGCCTGCTCGAAGTCGGTCTCGACCGCGGGCAAATGAGCAGCCTCGGTGTCTGCCGGTTCGAGCGGGTTGGGCCGCGCGTGCTGCTCGTACAGCGGCAGACGACGCACGGCAGCTTCGTCGAGGATCCGGAGCGCACGCGTGTGGTCGAAGAGTCGTTCCCGTCTTCGGTCCTCGCTTCCCTTCCCATTGCCGCGGAAGAGGGGGAGCGCCTGCTCGTCGATGCGACGGCGTTCGTGCTCGCCGACACCGACGTGCTGCCGGCGCTACGGCGGGCGCGCGTCGGGGAGTGGAAGCAGGACCTCGCGCGCTCGGCCTTGAGCTTC
This sequence comes from Thermoanaerobaculia bacterium, assembly GCA_041481715.1. GTDB lineage: Bacteria > Acidobacteriota > Thermoanaerobaculia > UBA5066 > Gp7-AA6 > DATBFU01. The sequence continues at coordinate 5,249 of JBGPCK010000080.1, forward strand.
GACCGCACGGGTGCCTTCCCGAGGAACACGGAAATCGAGGTCGTGCAGACCTTCGTTTCGGAGAACGCTTCGCCGGCCGTGGCTGGCGTGCTCCCCGACGGGCGCACGATGAGCCTGCGTGTGCATCACAGCTTCCTCGAGCCGCCCGAGCCGGGGTATCGGCCCCGCCCCTTCGACCCGCGCATCGGCTTCTTTCCGCTGCGGCGCGTCGATCACACGGCGCCGTTCACCGAGCCGATCGAGAAGTACCTCATCTCGCGCTGGCGCGTCGAAAAGAAGGACGCGTCGGCCGAGGTCTCCGAGCCGGTTGCCCCGATCGTCTACTACCTCGACCGGGGCATGCCCGAGCTCGAGCGCTCCGCGATCCGCGAGGCCGCCCTCTGGTGGAACCACGCCTTTGAGCAGGCCGGCTTTCGCAATGCCCTCGTGATCCGCGATCTCCCTCAGGGCGCGACCTTCCTGGACGCCCGCTATTCCGGCATCGAGTGGATCAACCGCGCCGAGCGGGCCTGGTCGGTCGGCGAGGTCCAGGTCGATCCGCGCACGGGTGAGATCCTGCATGGCGTCGCCCGGATCGACTCCCACCGGCGGCGCACGACGGCGCGGATGTGGCGCAACCTCGAGCCGCCCGCTTCGGGCAAGGCGTGCCACGCGGCAGAATCACCCGACGCCTCTTTTCTCGCGGGCGGGGACGGCGAGCCGGACGAGGAGCGCCTCGTGCTCCAGCGCCTCGCGTATCTTTCGGCGCACGAGGTCGGGCATACGCTGGGCCTCGAGCACAATTGGGCCGCGACGACGTTCGGCTGGGGCTCGGTCATGGACTACCTGGCGCCGAACATCCAGCTCAAGGACGGCGCCCTCGATATCTCCGACGCCTACCCGAAGGACGTCGGCTCCTACGACCGGCTCGCGATCCAATGGGGTTACACGGCCGAAGAAGATCCGAAGCGGCTCGACACCATCGTGCGCGAGGGGTACGCGAGCGGGATCGTTTACCCCCTGGAAGGAGATCCCCGGTGGGCCGAGTACGACTGGGGGCCGGATCCCGTGCGCTGGCTCGCGACGACGCAGGCGGTGCGGCGGGTGATTCTGGATCGGTTCGGCGCCGCTCAGTTGAAGCCGGGCGAGTGGGTCTACGAGCTCCAAGAGCGCTTCAATCTGGCTTTCCTCTACCACCGCTTCGCGATCCAGGCCGCGCAGCAGTTCGTGGGCGGGCAGTATCAGGCCAGTGCCGTGGCCGGCGACGGCCAGACGCCGCTCGCGTGGGTCCCGCCGGGCAAGCAAAGGGAGGCGCTCGACCTGCTCGTCGCCGCGCTCGAGCCCGATAACCTCGACATCCCGGATCGCGTCCTCGCGGCACTCGTTCCGCCTCCCACCGACACCCTTCGGAGCCGCGAGCAGTTCCCTTCCGAAGCGGGCGCCGTCTTCGATCGGCTGACGGCCGCGCGGATCCTGGCCGCTCTCATCGTTGACCCGCTGCTGGAGCCCGCGCGCGCCGCGCGCCTGACGCTGGCCTCGGGCGTCGAGGCACTGACGCTCGACGGCATGATCGGCCGCCTCCTCGCCGCGACCTGGGGCGCGCGGCCCGATCCCTCGGAGCGCCGGGAGGGCCTGCGCCGCGTGGCCCAGCGGGAGGTGCTCGACGCGCTGATGGACCTCGCGGCAGGCCCCGAGGCGTCGCCGGAGACGCGCGCGGTCGTCTGGTCCCGCCTGACGCGGCTGCGTCATCAGCTGCGCGCGCGCCAAGGCGCCGATCCGGCGGAGGAGGCGCACGTGCGCCTGGCGGAGAAGGACCTGTCGGAGTTCCTGGATCGGCCGGAGGCGCGGAAGCCTCGCGCTCGGCGATTGGATACCCCGCCGGGCAGGCCGATCGGAGAATGAGTTCAGGGCCCCGGCCTGGCACCTGCGGTGGCCCTGCGCGCGGGAGGGCTCAGGCTCCGGCCGGACCCTTCTCTTTCTCGCGGCGCAGGGCCTCCGTCACCGGCGGCGCGACGGACTTCAGATTCAGGTCGCGCTGCGGGAAGGGAATCTCGATGCCGGCCTCGCCGAGGACGCGGTGCACGGCGCGACGCACCGCGCTCTGCAGTGCGAGCCCATGCTCGAAGCGGGCGACCCAGACGTGGAGGATGAAGTCGAGAGAGCTGTCGCCGAAACCGATGAAGTAGGCCGACGGAGCGGGCTCGGTGAGCGCCTCGGGATGGCCCGTGCCCGCCTGCAGGAGCAGGTCGATGACCTTCTCCGGATCGGAGCCGTAGGCGACTCCGACCTTGATCTCGATGCGCCGGCGGCGGTCCGAGAGCGTCCAGTTCACGACGCTCTTCGAGATCAGGTCGGCGTTGGGAACGACGACCTCCGCGCCTTCCGCCGTGCGGATGGTGCTCGACCGCATGCCGATGCGCCGGACCTCGCCCAGAAGCGACCCGAGGTCCACGACGTCGCCGACCTGGACCGGCCGCTCGAAGAGCAGGATCAGCCCCGAAACGAAGTTGCTGACGAGGTTTTGCAGGCCGAAGCCCAGGCCCACGCCGAGAGCTCCGGCCAGAAGCGTGACACGCGAGAGGCTGATGCCGGCGGCACTGAACGCGAGCAAGACCCCCGACACGACGATCGCGTAGCGCACGGTGGTGGAGATCGTGAAGGGAAGGCCGCGCCGGAGACGCAGGCGCGGCAGGACTTCTCCTTCGAGCACGAAGCGGACGAGAGCGGCGAGGAAGAACGTGGCGGCGAGAACCAGCAGAAAGGTCAGAATCCCGACGACCGAGACCGTCGCCGAGCCGATCCGCGCGGTCCCCGTCCGGAGCTCATCGAGAAGGCGTCCGGCGGTGTCGCTGAGGGTGAAAACCACGAGGGACCAGTTGATCCACATGAGGACGAAGAGGACGGCGAACGCGCGGCGCAGGAAAAGCCGGATGGTGTCGGCGCGGTTCTGCACGAGAAGGAGAACGCGCGCGGGGCGCGTCGAGAGCAGCGTGCTGGCCAGGGCGTATTGGAGCGAGTAGGCGCCGAGGCAGATCAGGCCGATACCGAGCGAACCGATCGCCCCGGTGCGCAGCAGCCGGGCCGGCCCCACGTAGCCGATCACCACCAGGACCAGAGCGGCGGCAAGCAGGAGGAGAGCCGCGACGATGACGGCGGTCGCGACGCGCTGCCAGCGGCGCTCGGGGAAAATCTGCTTCAATCGCCCCGGGGCCAGGTCCGCGGCCAGGGTCCCGCCCACGGCGCAGACCTGAAGGATCAGGACCAGCCGGTCGAGCAGAGGGTCCTGCTCGTACAGATACCGGAGGATGAAGAGGCCTGCGGCTGCCGTGAGGATGTAGAGCGTCCGCCGCGCGGTGCGCCCCAGGAGCTTCCGGAGAAGCATGGCGGACGAGAGAAGGAGCAGAACCCAGACGATCGCGCGGAACAGGATGTCGACCATGGCGGCCGGCGTGGTTACGATCAGGATGACCAGAGAGGCGAGCATCGCCGCACCGACGGGTCGCTCGATCATTCGAATCGGAGCGCGCGCAAACGGATCGACCCGGGCGCACTCCAGGGCCGGTTTGCGCAGGAGGAAAAGAAGCGCGAGAGTGGAAAGGAGCAATACCGCGAACCGCCGCGCGAGGCGCCCGCCGTCCTCTTGGAGGTAATGCTCGAATCGCGCGACGTCCCGGGCGAGCACCTCCTTCGCGGCGCGGCCGATCGGACGGCCGGCCCAGGCGGTGCGCCAGATCGGCGCCTCCGAAAGGGCGAAGAGCCTGCGCTCCGCGGTCTTGCGGCGGTCCGCCACTCCGGCGCGCGCCGTGTCGAGGGCGCTCCGGGTTCGCGACACCCGGTCGAGCTGTGTCAGGGCCTCGTCGAGACCGCCCTTGACTTCGCCTTGCATCGTCTCGATCGTGGCGGTGGTCGCTTCGGCGCGGCGGTGGATCGATTCCGGCGCCCCGCGCTTGGCGAGCGCGGCGGCCGTCGCGGCCCAGCGCCCCTGGAGTTCCCCGAGCCGCCCGAGGTCCTCGTCGAGCGAACGCGCCCGCACGGTCAACGCGGTCTCCAGCCGCGATGCGCTGGCGTCCACCTCGCGAAGCGCGCTGTCGCTGTCGCGCAGCTCGACCAGCTGCACCTCTTCGTCCGAGGAGAGCGCGGGCCGTTTCAAAAGCCCCGCCAGTTGTGTCTCCAGGGCGGGGAGTTGCCGGTCTGCGCCGGCGAGCTGCGTTCCGGGCGTCAGGTCGGACTGAATTTCCCGGCGGAGCGCTTCGACGCTCTCGGCCGCCGCCGATACGTCGGAAATGGCGATCGTGGAGGGCGTCGGAGAGATGGCCGGGGAGGTTGGTTCGGCCTTCGGAGAGCCGGATCCGTTGCCCGTCGCGACCGGCGCTTCCTGGCAGGCGGTGGACAGGAACGCCGCGGCCGTGACAAACAGAAGAAACCGGGATGAGGCGCTCGGGCGTCGCGCGGGCGGGCTCACGGGATGAGCCATCCGCGGACGCGCTCCTCGAGGTACGGGAAGAAGGGATTCCATGAGACGCGCAGGAACGAGTCCTGAGGAACCGTCAGCACGCCCCGCTCGCCACGGGGGGCGGCGGTGCCGAGGCGGACTCCTCCTCCGAGGCGCGTGTCCGGCTCACCGCCGTAGAGCGGATCATCGGCTGGAAAGGGAATGGCCACGTGCGAGAGCGAAAAGACCTGGGCCGGCCACGAGAGACCCAAAAGGCGCTGCCGCGCCGAATCCGCTCCCGCGGGGATCGAGCGCTCGACGACTTCGGCAGTCTCGGGTCCCGCGTTGGTGATGATGGTGAGGGCGTAGCGGCGCCTCCGCGTCGGAACGAGCCGCTCGATCAGCGTCTCTTCCGACGGCTTCAGGAAAGGGCGGGCGTCGGCGCGTCGGTTCAGGTCGAAGAGAACGAGCTCGCTGCCGTTCTCCTCCAGGGCGTCGTAGAGTTTCCAGACGACGGCGTCGGCGAGCACCGTCGCGTCAACGATCGACTGAAAAGCGAGCATCGGGGGCAGCTGTCGGATGCGTCCGGCCTTGACGAGCCTCGCGATCTGGGCCTGGATCTCCGCGGTCAGACGGTGAGACTGCCGGCCGGCGTTGGCCGGAAACGAGTTGTACTTGTAGGGGTTGTACTCCGGCAGCACGTCCAGCCAGCGGGTCTTCTCGAAGTAGGGGACGACGGCGAGCAGGCCGATGAACCTCGCGAGAGCGGCCGCCGGGGAGACGCCGATCATCGGCGACATCAACACGACCCGGTCGGCCTTGGGCAGGTTCACGCCTTCCGCCACGTCGAGCGAGTACTTGACGGCGAGCGCCCCGCCGTTGGAATAGCCGACGAGATCGAACGGCTTCCCGGGACCGATGCGGCCGTGGACGTGCCGCGCTCCGAGGCGCGCCGCGGCGAGCCAGTCCTCCCACTCCACCTGCGTCAACGCCCCCGGCACCGTGCCGTGTCCCGGCATGCGCAGGGCGAGAACGTAGAAGCCCTGATCCCGCAGGGTCTCCGCCAGCCGCCGCATGCTGTAGGGAGCGTCGGTCAGACCATGGAGAAGCAGCGCCCCTCCCCGGATCTCGCGCGGCACGAGCTCGAACGTGCGGTTCCAGTCGCGCGGAAACCGGTGGGGGCTCGCCAGGCCCTCGGCAAAGTAGCGGTTCCCGTTCGAGCGGTCCTCCGGCGCGAGCCGGTCTTCGATCTGATCCTTCACCTCTTGGAAGATCTGGTCCTCGCGCTTCAAGTAGTCGGCGAGCGAGAAGCTCTCCGTCAGCTCCGCGGCCCGGACCTCTGAGGGAGGCGCGAAGCGATGCCATGGCTTCAGGTAGGGCGGCCGGCGCACGTCCCACGCGCGCACGAGCACAATCGTCGCCAGGACGATGACAACCGTCACCGCGGCGCGGCGGAGCCACCGTAGGAGGAAACCAGAGGATCCCTCTCGCCGTCTCATGCCGCGGATCATAGCCGCGTCAGTGGGCAAGGCCCGCCGTCCAGTTCGTGACGATGCTCAAGGGCGCGGGAGCCTTCTGGTCGGCGACTGGTGTCGCGACGAGGAGGCGTTGATGGTCGCCCGTGATGTCCCACACCTCCGTGTTCGGGGGTAACGTGAGGAGGACGCGGGGCTCGCCCGCCTCGATTCCCTTCGGCATCCGGACGTCGGCGGCCATCAGCTTGTCCCCCCACGAAAAGACGATCTCGCGCCCGTCCCGGCTCCAACGCGGCGCGAGGCCGCCGCCCCGCGAGATCTGTTGCCGGGCTCCGGGTCCCGGGAAGGGACGGACGGAGATCTCCGGGCGTCCCGACTCGTTGGACTGATAGGCAACCCAGCGTCCGTCGGGCGAGAACACGCCCTGCTGGAAGTTCGACTCCGAGTGCAGGTAGGGCGAGGCCTTCTTTTCGGCGACCGACCAGACCCACAGCTCTCGCGTCCCCTGGGCTCCCGTCTGCGTGTAGAGGAGCCACCGGCCGTCCGCGGACCAGTCGAGCGAAGTCTTGTACTGCGGTGAAGCCACAAGCAACTCTGGCGTCCCCTCTCCACTCGAATTCATCACGTAGAGATCGGAGGCTCCCGCCCTTTGCTGTTCGAAGACGACCCGGGAGGCGTCGGGAGACCAGACGGGACCTCCTCCCACGGCATCGCCCGAGGTCAAGCGCGAGCGCGTCCCCCGCGAGAGGTCGTAGTTCCAGAGAGGCGTAGCGCTGGTCTTTGGGTCGAAGATCGCGAGAACCGCGCGCCGGCCGTCGGGCGAGAGGCGGACGTCCCAGAAGAACTCCGGTGCCACCTCGGGAAGAGTCGCCGCCTTGCCGGACCGTTCCAGCCAGGAAAACGCGAGTGGCGGCGGACCTGGACTCGTCCGATAGACCAGGTCGCCGGTCGCCGACGCCGAGAAGACACCGAAGGAGCGAAGAGCCGAGAACTGTATCTTCTCGGCCACCGGAGTCGGCGCGCCGGTCGCCTTCAATGCCTTCGCGTCGAAGGGGAGGGCCATGAGTGTTCCCTCCCGCCGGAAGAGGACGAAGCCGGGCGGAGCGTAAATCGCATTGGAGACATCGGGCAGGAGACGCAGAGTCTGTCGCGAGTCCGTCGAGCCGACGAAGATGCCGAGGTTCTGCCCGCCGACATCCTTCGAGGTTGTCGTCTTGACGAGATACAGAAAGTGTCGCCCGTCCGGCAGGAAGAATGGGAAGCGATGAGAGAGCAGGCTCTCGGGTGCATTGCGAAATGTGACGGGCTTGGCGGCGCCTCCCCTCTCCGACACACGGAAGATCGCTCCGTCTCCCTTCGGAGCGAAGACGATCGTTCCATCCGGGCTCCAGCTTCCTCCCCGACCGTCTTCCGCGTCGGCGATCGTCTCGGCCGGACCGCCGCCGGCGTTGATTTTCTTCAACTTGGCGTTCTGGAAGTACGCGATCCAGTTACCGTCCGGAGACCAGAAGGGAAACATCGCTTCCTGGGTCGCCGCCAGAGGCCGCGCTTCGAAGGAATCGAGCCGCCGCACGTAGAGATGGCCCTCCTCGGCGTCGTTCGCGCCGAAGACCAGGCTCTTGCCGTTCGGAGCCATCGCAACCGGGGCCGGAACGTTCTCGCCGGAGCTTTCGCCGATGAAGGAGAAGCTCGTCCCCTCCGGAGGAAGGACCGAGAGGCGCGTCGGCGACGGCGGCTCCGCGCGGGACCGCCAGTACGCCGCGCCGAGCAGGACGGAAGTGACGGAGAGCGCCGCCGCCGCGCCCCACGCGAGCCGTTCGCGGTCCCGCCGCCGCGCGGCCACGGGAGCCGGGACCCCCGTCTGCGACCCTCCTTCGGCGATCCATTGCAGCTGCAGCATGACGTCATGGGCCGTCTGCCAGCGGTCCTCCGGGTCCTTGGCGAGGCAGGTCCGGACGACGCGGTCGAGCGCCGGCGGCGTCATCGGGGAAACGGATGAAATCGCCTGCGGCTCCATTTGCAGGATCGCGGCGATGAGAGAGGCCTGACTCTTTCCGGTGAAGGCCTTGTTCCCGGTCGCCATCTCGTAGAGCACGGCGCCGAAGGCGAAGAGGTCGCTCCTCGCGTCCGCTTCCTTCCCTTCGAGCTGCTCGGGCGACATGTACTGAAGGGTCCCCAGGATCTGTCCCGTGTCGGTGAGCTGCCGGGCGGCCTCGGTGGGCAGCGCCGAGAGATTGATCGCCGCCGGCGGCGCGGCGAACTTGGCGAGGCCGAAGTCCAAGAGCTTGACTCCCGACTTCGTCAGCATGATGTTGCCGGGCTTCAGGTCGCGGTGGACGATCCCCTGCCGGTGCGCGCGATCGAGGGCGTCGGCGATCTGGATGCCGTAGCGCAAGTACTGTTCGGTGGGAAGCGGCCCCTTGGCGAGACGCTGTGTGAGCGTCTCTCCGTCGATATACTCCATGACGAGGTAGTCGGTTCCGTTCTGCCGGCCCACGTCGTAGAGCGCGCAGATGTTGGGGTGGGAGAGCTGCGAGATGGTGCGCGCTTCCCGTTCGAAGCGCATTCGGCGCTCCTCGTTTTCGGACAGGTGCGCC
>JBGPCK010000081.1:0-13406 GCA_041481715.1 Thermoanaerobaculia bacterium
CCCTCCTTCGTCGGCCAGATGAGGTAGGGCGAATAGAAGAGGGGAAGCTCGCGCGCGCGCAAGGAGACGTTGTGCATCCGGGCGTAGTCGTCCATTGTGACGGTCGCCTCGGACATCCGGAAGGACCAGTCCGGCTTGGGAACCTCGCACGCCGTGAAGATCCCGTGGTGAATGCGGTAGGTCGCCTCGCCGATCTTGTCGATCGTGTCCGCCACGATGTGATAGGTCGGAGGCAGGTCCGCCGTCGCGACCTCGAGGGTCCCGGTCTTGGATGCCAGGTCGAACACCGCGCGCTCCCCGGAAAGACGCGTGGGCCCCTGGTCGATGACGACGTGCCCCTCGAGCGTTGCCGTCTTCGAGGGGAAGTCGTAGCGCGCCCGATCGGCGGAGATCCGGACGTCCTGGTACTCGATGCGGACCTCCTCGCTCCCCTCCCAGGAAACGTCCTTCTCGTAATGGACCGGATTCTTCGTATACAGGCGCACTTCCCCGCCCTTCTCGGGAGCATGGAACTTGATTTGAAAATGAGCCTTCGTCTTGAATCGGGTCTCGAAGGGATCGGGTTGATCGACACTCTGCTGGGCGAGTACCCCGGCCGCGGGAAGGAGGAAGGCCAGGATCAGGAGAGGACGCGGGACCAAGGACGCCGGTCGCAGGGTCTTCTCGCGTCTCACCGACCACCTATGTCCTAAGACCTACCACCTCATCCGGCCTCAAAGCTCCATCGGCTTGAGACCCGGCGACACCCGAAAAGCGGCTTCGGTCTTCCCCCGAATCTCCTCGACGCCGACACCGGGCGCCGTCTCCGTCAGCTCGAGGCCCCGCCCGCCGGACAGCACGTCGAAGACACCGAGGTCGGTGATGATTCGGTGGACGCAGCGGCGCCCCGTCAGGGGGAGCGTGCAACGCTTCAGGACCTTGGACGCTCCGGCGCGGTTGGTGTGCTCCATGGTCACGACGAGCCGGCGGGCGCCGGCCACGAGGTCCATGGCGCCACCCATTCCCTTGACCATCTTGCCGGGAATCATGTAGTTGGCGATCGAGCCCTCCTCGTCCACCTCCATCGCGCCAAGAACCGAAAGGTCGATGTGCCCGCCCCGGATCATGGCGAAGGAGTCCGCCGAGGAGAAGTACGAAGCACCGGGCTTGACCGTCACGGTTTCCTTGCCGGCGTTGATCAGATCGGGGTCCAATTCCGCCTCGGTTGGATAGGGGCCCAGTCCCAGGATCCCATTTTCCGACTGGAGAATGACCTCGATGCCCGGCGGGATGTAGTTGGCGAGCAGCGTCGGCATCCCGATGCCGAGATTGACGGTGTAGCCGTCGGAGAGCTCCCGCACCGCCCGTCGGACGATCCCTTCCCGATCGAGCATCGGCGGCTTACCCCTTCCTCACGGTACGGCGCTCGATGCGCTTCTCGCGCGGCGCCACGACGACCCGCTGCACGAAGACGCCCGGAGTATGAACGCACTCGGGATCGAGCCGCCCCACTTCGACCAGCTCCTCCACCTCCGCGATCGAGACCTTCCCCGCCGTCGCCGCCATCGGGTTGAAGTTGCGCGCCGCCTTCCGATAGACGAGATTGCCGAGCCGGTCTGCTTTCCAGGCGGCGACGAGCGAAAAGTCCCCCATGATCCCGCGCTCGAGCACGTATTCGCGCCCATCGAACTCCTTGATCTCCTTGCCCTGCGCCACCAGGGTGCCCACGCCCGTCGGCGTGTAGAAGCCGGGGATTCCCGCGCCGCCGGCTCGCATGCGCTCGGCAAGCGTGCCCTGGGGTACCAGCTCGACTTCGAGCTCGCCGCTCAAGAACTGCCGCTCGAACTCGGCGTTCTCGCCGACGTAGGACGAGACCATCTTGCGGATTTGACGAGCCCTCAGCATCAGACCGAGGCCCCAGTCGTCCACGCCGCAGTTGTTCGACACCACGGTCAGGTCCTTGACCCGGCGGGCAACGAGGGCTCCGATGAGATTCTCGGGGATTCCGCAGAGACCGAAGCCGCCCACCACCAGGGTCGCGCCATCGGAGACGTCGGCGACGGCCGCATCGGCGCTCGCGACGACTTTGTCGATCATCGCAACGGATGATAAACCACGGCTGTCACGAGGCTCGCGTGCGCGAACGCTCGATTAGGCGCCGGCGTTTCGCGCCACCACGAAAAACTCGGCCACGTTCAAGTCCGGCGAGGCTCCCGGCAGCGCGGCGAGCCGCGCGAGGCGGGACGCGCCATCCGGAGACGTCGGCAGAATCGCCGTCTCGGTTCGTTCGATGCGGAAGCCGCACCCCTCGAAAAGATCCCGCAGCGTCCGGCGGGTGAAGAAGCGCACATGGGTGCCCGAGAGCAGGGAGTAGGGAACGTAGTCGAACCTCCCCTCGATCAGGTCGCTCACGACGGCCCAGTGACCCACGTTCGGCACGGATGCGACGACGACGCCTCGCGCCGAAAGCCAGGGGCGCACCCGGTCGAGCGCGGCCGCCGGATCGCTCAAGTGCTCGAGAACGTCTCCGAACAGAACGGCGTCGAATCGTCCCTCCCAGGCCTCCCGAACCGAGTCGAGCGGCGCGGCCACGACCCGATCGAACACCCGCGCCGCCGCGCGCGCATCGTCCTCGTCGGACTCGATGCCGGCCAGATACGCAACGCCTCGCGCGCGCAGGGCCTGGGACGTCTCACCCCGCGCGCAGCCCACGTCGAGAACCGCCCGGGCGCCTTCGGGAACCAGCGCCACGAGATCCGGCCTCGGCTGCCGGTTCATCGGCGCATACCGGTGCACATAGGCGCCCGGGTCGATCGCGACGGCGCGACCTCGACGCGCGGCTTCTTCCGGCACGCCATCCAGAGGGAGCCCGGGCGGGAGTTGTGCGAGCGCGGCCCGCCGCGCCAGAAAAACGGGCGACCGCGGAGCGGACGCGGCCCGCGGCTCTTCGGAGAGCGCCGCAAGTTCGCGGACACATTGCTCGAGCATCGAGGGCGTCAGGTACGGGAAGGGAGGACCGCCACGCGCCTCTTCGCAGAGCGGCTCGTTGGAAACGGGCAGAATCAGATCCAGCTCCGGGCGCGGATGGAGCTTCGCGACCAGGCGCGCCGCCGCCGCCGGCAGGAGAAGGGCCTCCGGATCGGAGATGACGAGCACGAGAGGCGCATCTCCCGCCGCATCGGACACCGCGGGTCGGCGCCCCCAAGCCTCGCTGCGGGTTTCGCACGGAATCTCCCGCGCATATTGGGTCAAGAGCCGGCGGGCCCAGGGAGCCTCCGCCGCGAAGCGCGGCACACCGCCGAGGACGAGATCACACGGTGGCCGCGAAACCTCGGTCAATGCAAGCGGCCTCGACTAGACGGTTTCGAGCAGCATCGCCGTGGCTTCGCCCCCGCCAATGCAGATTGCCGCGATGCCGCGCTTTTTCCCCTCGTGGCGCAGGGCGTGGGTGAGCGTCGTCAGGATCCGTGCGCCCGATGCGCCGATCGGATGCCCCAGCGCGACCGCGCCGCCCCGCACGTTGACGCGGGCAGGATCGAGGCCGAGCTCCCGGATCGCCGCCATCGCCACGGCGGCAAACGCCTCGTTGATCTCCCAGAGGTCGATGTCGGAGACCTCGAGACCCGTCTTGCCGAGCAGCTTCCGGATCGCGCCGACCGGCGCCGTCGTGAACCACTCGGGCGCCTGCGCAACGCCGGCCGAGGCGATGATCCGCGCGATCGGCTTGTGGCCCTTCGCCTGCGCGCGCTCCTCGGAAGCGACGACGAGGGCGGCCGCGCCGTCGTTGATTTTTGAGGAATTGGCGGCGGTGACCGTGCCGTCCTTCTGAAAGGCGGGTTTCAGGGTCGGCATCTTGTCGAGCGGAGCCGCGAAGGGCTCTTCGTCCTTCTCGATCTTCTCGGGGTCCCCCTTCTTGCGGGCAACTTCCACGGCCACGATCTCCTGTCCGGTCAGGCACCGGTTCGAGGCGTCCTGTGCGCGCCGGTAGGATTCGAGGGCAAACGTGTCCTGCTCCTCGCGCGTGAAGTGATACCGAGCGACGCAGAGCTCGGCGCAGTTGCCCATGTGCGTGTCTTTGTAGGGGTCCCAGAGGCCGTCCTTGATCATCGAGTCGATCAATTGGGCATTGCCCATCCGGTAGCCGGTGCGGCCGCGGTCGAGCAGGTAGGGGGCGTTCGACATCGACTCCATGCCCCCGGCGACCGCGAGCTCGTACTCCCCCGCCTGAATCGCGTTGGACACGTCCATGACCGCGCGCATCCCCGAGCCGCAAACCTTGTGGACCGTCACACAAGGAACGGTGTCCGGAATGCCGGCGCCAAGCGACGCCTGCCGTGCCGGCGCCTGGCCCTCACCCGCCTGGAGGACGTTGCCCATGACCACCTGTTCGACTTCTCCGGCCGGCACGCCGGCGCGCTCGAGGGCCCCGCGAATCGCAATCGAGCCAAGGGCCGGAGCAGACAGAGAGGAGAGGTTTCCCAGAAAGGAGCCGATCGGAGTACGGGCGGCGCTGAGTAGGACGATGTTCTTCATACGCTTCGATTCTAACCCTCGCGATCGCGCCGATCTTCCCTGCCGGCCGCTGCCAGCCGCTGTCGGCAGATGCGGGGACGGGGTGACGGGGCGGAAAAACAAGATCAGAAGAGTCAATCAATTCGCGCTACCCCGTCTCCCCGCCCCCCTGTCCCCCCGTCGGTTGCTGGACGGGATCGGCTAATCTGTCCGCGATGCCACGGATCCTGGCCATCGACTTCGGCGAGAAGCGGATCGGGCTGGCCACGTCGGACGCCTCCGGACAGATCGCGACACCCCGGGCAACTCTGTCGCGGCGCGACGACGTCTCGGCGGCCGAGGAGATCGCCCGTTTCTGCCGGGAGGAGGAAGTGGAGCTCGTCGTCTTCGGCGTGCCCCGTTCGCCCGAAGGGGTCGAATCGCCGTTTGCCTCGCGAATTCGCTCCTTCGCGCGAAAGTTTGCGCAGCAATGCGGCCTGGCGATCGAGTTCCACGAAGAGACGCTGACCTCCCACGAAGCCGCGTCGCGACTGCCTCCGGGAGCCTCCCGGGGGGAGCTCGACCGCGCTGCGGCCGCGGTTCTTCTCGAGGATTTCCTTCGCCACGGAGGGGCCTCCGGGTGAGCGCCGGCAAGCGGTTGGCGCGCCTCGTCCTCCTTCTCCTCCTCCTGGCGATCGCCGTGGCCCTCTGGTTCGCCAACCGGCTGCAGCGACCCCCGGGCGCGAACCGCCCCCCGGCGGAAGTCTTTCTCTACTTCCCGCCCGGCACCTCGACGAGCGCGATCTTCCAGCGGCTTTCTGCCGAGGGCGTCATCGGCAACGCGCGCCTGGCCGAGCTCTACTATCGAATCCGGGACGGGGCGACGCCGCTGCAGGCCGGGGAGTATCAATTCGAGCGACCGATGTCGATCGACGAGATCATCCGGCGAATGGGAAGAGGGGACGTCGTCCAGCACATCATCGCCGTGCCGGAAGGCCTGACCGCGGAAGAGACCTTCCGCCTCTTCCTCGACCAGGGGATCGGCACGCCGGAGTCCTTCCGGGCGGCGCTCAACGACGGCGATCTCATGCCGGGACTCGCCCAGGGAGCGCCGGATCTGGAGGGGTTTCTCTTTCCCGAGACGTACCGGGCGACCCGGTCCACCTCCGCGCGGCAAATCGTCGAGCGAATGGTTGGACAGTTTCGGCTGCGCTTCACGCCGGAGCTCCGGGACCGCGCCCGCGCCCTGGGTCTCTCGCCGCGCCAGGCCGTGACGGTCGCCTCGATCGTTGAGAAGGAGACTGCGCTCCCGCGCGAGGCGCCCCTCGTGGCGGGCGTCTACCTGAACCGACTCGATCGCGGGATGCGACTGCAGGCCGACCCCACTGTGATCTACGCCTTGAAGCACGACGGAAAATGGACCGGCCTGCTCCACCGCTCGGACTACAACTACGAGTCTTCCTACAACACCTACATCTACGACGGACTGCCGCCGGGCCCGATCTGCAACCCGGGCCTCGAGGCTCTGACTGCCGCCGTTACCCCGGCGCACACGGAGTTTTTCTACTTCGTTGCCGACGCGGGCGGCGGGCACACCTTCTCGCGAACGTTCGAGCAGCACCTGCAGGCGATCGCCACGAACCGGCGGCTTCGCGCGCAAGTCAACGTCGATCCGGCCGCGGAGACGCCCGCCCCTTCGTCGAACTGACCGCGCCGGCCTTGACCGCAAGCTCGCCGAGGCCGACAATCAGGGAGACTTCCAGGGAGTTCGAAATTTGAACGGTTCGCCGACGGCGTTTCGAGGTCGATGCCTGTAAACGAGACTCTGCCGCGCCGGTTCGGCTCCTACGTGCTGACCGCGGCTCTCGGAGAGGACGCGCTTGGCCGTGTCTACCGGGCCCTCCGCGAAACCCCGGAACGGGGGTTCGTGCGGCTCCGGATCCTGGAGTCTGACGAAATCGCCGAGGACGCGGTTCTGGACGCGATCCAGGAGAACGGCGAGATCCACTCGTTTCTGAAGAACCCGGCGATCGCCCGCGGCGTCCAGATGGATTCGGTCGAGGGTGTGCCCTTTCTCGCCTGGAACGAAGAGAGCGGCCGCACACTCGATGCGCTCCTCCTGCGGGCGCCCACGCTGCAAGGCCGGATTCCGCTCGAGCACTCGCTGCTGATTGCCGAGAAGATCGCAACGGCTCTCGATCACGCCTACAACACCTCGATCGAAGGGGAGCGGACGCTTCACGGCCTCGTGTGGCCCGGCTTCGTCTTGCTCTCGGATGACGGCGAAACAGGCTTGACCGGTTTCGGCCTGGCGCAGGGCCTGCTCGGCTCGCGCGGCCGACCGCGCTTCGCCAAGGAGATCGCGCCGTACCTGGCGCCCGAGGAGCGCTCGGAGGGAAAGATCAGCAAGAACTCCGACGTCTACTCCGTCGGCGTCATCCTTTTCGAGCTGCTGACCGGCCGACTTCCGGCTCCCGGAGGCCCCGTCGCCGACCTCTTCGCCGTGGCGCGCGGTCCCTCTCCGCTGCCGCCGGAGGTGACGGCGGTGCTGAAGATGTGTCTCTCCGACGCCGCCTCGCGCTACCAGTCGAGCGGTGAGCTGCGGCGGGAGCTCGGCAAGCTCCTCTTTTCAGGCCCCTACTCCCCTTCCACGTTCAACCTCGCTTACTTTTTGAACAACCTGTTCGCCGCGGAGATCGAGGCGGAGACTCGTGCCAGGGAGAAGGAGGCGGCGCTCGACTCGGCTCTGATCCGCGAAAGCGCTCCCCCGGCCGCCGCGGTCAAGCCGGCCGCGGTACCGAAGCCTTCGCCCCCCGCGCCAAAGCCACCCAAATCGGCAGTCACGCCCACCACGGCGCCGAAGTTCATGGCGCAACCGGAGCCCCGCAAGAGTCGTCCCCTCGCCATGGTGGGCGTCGTGGTTCTGGCCGCCGCCGCGGCAGGCACCTGGCTGGTGATCTCGAGCCGTCCGCGCTCCACGCCACCCGCGACCGCGCCTCGGACCGCAACCTCGGTGCCGGCGGCGACGCCCACGCCGGAGCCCGGTCTCTCGACCGCCGCCATGAGCGCCGTTCAGTTCAAGGAGGAAGTCTCCCGGCGCCTCGCGGAGGAAATGAAAAAGGTCGAGGAGGACGGAAAGCGGCAGAAGGAAGCCGCCGAGGTACAGCGGCGGGCCGAGCTCGCGGCGACGGCCGCCGCGGTGGTTGCCGCCTCTCCGACGCCGGTCCCAACGGTCGCCGCCGCAGAGCCAACGCCCGAGCCGACGAAGGCCCCGCCGCCCACGGCCACTCCGGCGCCGGCGCACGAGGTTCCACCGGCCATTCTGAAGATCGTCAAGCCCAGGTATCCCCCCATGGCGCTCCAGGCCCGAATCGGAGGCCTCGTGATCCTGCGGGTGCTCGTTTCGGAGACCGGCCAGCCCATCGAGATCGAGGTCGTGCGGGCCGCGACGGCGGGACTGACGGAGGCGGCGGTGGCCGCCGTCAAAAAGTGGACCTTCGCCCCCGCGCGCAAGGGAGACACGCCCGTGCGCGCGTGGACGACGGTTCCGATACCGTTTGAGCCCTGAACCCCTCGTGGAACCGTAAAGGCAAGCGCCTTACGGCTTAGGGTTTACGGTTTCCGCGCGTAGTCGATCGTCTTGATCTTCGGAAACAGGGAGCGCAGGTAGTCCTCCATCAGCTTGTCCTCGAGCCAGGTAATCTCCGTTCCGTCCACGAAGTACGTGGGCGTCGAATTGACACCCAGCCGATAGCCTTCTTCCATGTCCCGAATCACGCGGCCGAAGCTCTCGTCCCTCAGATAGCAGGAGAGAAAGTCGGAAGGGCTCACGCCCTCGCCCTCCGCCGTCGAGACGGCGAGCTGGTCGATACCGCCGACCGTCATCGACTCTTGCACGTTGTAGACGGCCTTCTTGAACCGGAACATGGGAGTGGCGCCTGCGAACCGAAAGATGCAGTCGGCGGCAGAGGCCGCCTTCATGGCCCACACGTGGGCGAGCCAGAGGGGAAAGAACTTGTAGTGCCGACGCGCGGACACGGTTGCGGCGTTTGACTCCAGAAGCTGGTCCATTTGCTGTCCGCGAAACTTGCAGTAGCCGCACTCCATGTCGGCATACTCGACGATGTTGACCCGACCGTCGGCCGGCCCCGAAACCCGCCCCACGGACAGGTCGATCATGCGCCGCCGCTCCGCCCGGGGATCCTCCGTGAAGTCAAACAACGTGCCCTGCAAGAAGACGCGGCCATCCGGCGTCGCGTAGAACGGAAGGCGCGCGCGGCCGTAGCCGGTCTCCGTCGTCACCAGGACGCCCTTCAATCCCCCCTTGTCGCGGTCCGGCGCCAGGTTCGCCTGGGCGGGCGTGCGAAACAGGTTGGTCAGGTAGGCCGCGAGCCAGCTCAAGTCCTCGCTCGAGCGCACGGTCCTCGGCTCCTTGTTGGGGACCGTGTCTCCCCCGAAGAACCATTTGCCGTCTTCCGACACGAAGACGATTTTGTCGCCGTTCAACTTCGCGTAGCGCCCCGTGTGATGCGCCTTGTACGCGCGAAAACCGGGCACGCTCTTCTCGGTGGTCCTGGAAACCGTGACCTGGGTGTCCGGGTCGAACGGGAGGTACTTCAACAGATACGCAACGAGTGCCTTCTCCGGGCCGCCGGACGGCGCCGCTGGGAGATTGCCCGGCGCGGGGCTCAAAGCCGGGGTCTGCCCCGGGGCCGTGCCCGCCAGAATCGCACCGAGTCCCAGAACCATCACTACTCTCTTCATTTCTCTCCTATTCGAGGCCTCCCGAGGCCGACTGACCGCTCCGTCTCGGTGCTCAAGATCCCGGCGGCGACTTGTCGCCGCGCAACATTCCCAAGGAGTGGATCACGCCGGGCTGCCCGGGCTTGACCGCGAGAGAGCGCTCGAAGAGCACGATCGCTTCTTCCCGGCGGCCGAGGCACGTCCGAAACAGCGCGAGCGCGTTGAGCGTGTCGGGATCGTTCGTCGTCGACGCGACGGTCGCCAGGGCGGCGTCCGCCCCCGTGCAGTCCTTCGCGCGAAAGCGCGCGAGGGAAAGCTCCCGCGCGATGCGCTCGCTGCCCGGGTACTGCCGTGCGGCCCGCTCGAGCAGGTGCTTCTCCGGGCCGACCGCGCGGTCGGTCCGGTAGAGCATGGCCCAGTTTTCGACGGTTCCTTCCGGGTCCGCGTGGCCGGCGGCGAGCGAGCGGAAGAGCCAATCTTCGGCCTTCTCGAATTGCTTCTCGTTGCGGTAGAGAACCGCCAGGTTGAACATCGGCGAATGATAATCGGGCCGCAGCTCGAGCGACTTCTCGAACGACGCCCGGGCACGGGCGGAGTCCTTGCGAACCTCGCGCTCGAAGAGCCCCAGGTTGTTCCAGGCTCCTTCCGTCAAACCCGGCGCGTCTCCTCCCACCGGTGCGAGCGGCCGCGCCTCGCTGCCCGAAAGGTAGCCGAGCGCGAGCAGCTTCTTCGTGTACTCGCTCGCCTGCTCCGCGGACATCGGCTCCGCTGCCATCCGCCGCACCGTGACTCCCGCGAAAAGGTCCTTCCGGGCGGGCTCGGGCAGCCGCTCGAAGGCCGCGGCGATCGGCCGGCCCGTCATCCGGACGTCCATGGGAAGATCCAGCAGGGCCAGCACCGTGGGCGCGACGTCGAAGAGGCTGGCGCGGCCGCGCTCGCCACCCTTGCGAACGCCCTTTCCCCAGAAGGCGTAAACGCCGTCCAGGCGGTGCCAGAACGCGGCCGTCGACCAGTTTAGCGAGGAGCGCTCGCAGGGGCGGTCCGCTCCCCATCGAAAACCGTGGTCGGAGTGGACGATCAGTGTGGCCCCGTCCTCGTTGGCGCGGCGCATCCACTGGCCGAGAATCCGGTCGATCAGGCCGTAGTAGACGTCCACCGCGCGCGAATAGCGCCGGAAGTCGTCCTCCGACACGCAGGACATCCGCGGCGCGACGAAGGAGGCGAAGACATGGCCGACCTCGTCGGTGCCCTCGAAGTAGAGCGCCATCAGGTCCGGGTGATTCCGGTCGTAGAGGTCCCGACCGATGCGCTGGTAAACGCGGGTGGCCCCGATGATGCGCGCGAGCGCGACCACCGGGTTCTCCATGCCGGCGGCGGAGGATAGCGCGTCGGCGATCTCGGCCTGGGACATGTCGAGAAACGGCGCGAGCTCGCCCGCGCCGACGGGCCCGTCGCGCGCGACGACCTGCGCGACCCCCGCCTCGAGGCTTGCGGGGTAGGCAACTCCCGAGAGCGGCAGCTTCTCGAAAAGGATGGGGCTCGCGTGATCGGACACGAAGAATCCGTCGACTTCCTCCGCCGGATGTGTGGCCCACCATCCCACGACACCCACGCGCCGGCCCGCCGCCGACGCGAGGTTCCACACGGCCGGAACGGCGCGCGAACGCCCCGAGATCGGGACCTTCTGTCCGGTCTTCGGGTCGACTTCCTGAAAGTCGAGGACGCGGTGGACGTCCGGGCCGACGCCCGTCGCCGCCGTAGTCCACATGATCGGCGAGAGAATCGGCATGAAGCTCGAAAGCTTCCCCGCAGATCCCTCCGCGACCAGCCGCTTCCAGTTGGGCATCCGGCCTTCGGCCGACAGCCGGTCGAGCAATTCCCAGTCGAGCCCGTCGAGGCCCAGCCAGAGTACGGGGGCTCGTCCGCCCGGATTACGGGGTGGACGGGAGGAGACGTCCTCCGCCTCGACCGCTGGGGGCGGAGTCGCGGCCGGCCGGGCTACGGCGCGATCCGCGTTTCCCTTGCAGGAAAGCCCGAGGCCCGCGATCGAAAAGGCAAAAAAAAACCTGCGGGCGACCTCGGCATGCGGCGGGATTATAACGATTCGCAACGCGATCCCGGGAGCGTCGACGGCTCGACTCTCGGCGGGCGAGCGGGCTTCTGAATAAAGGGCGCGGGCCGGCGGTGCCGCCCACTAGTGTCGTGTAACGGGAGTCCCGATAGCGGCCTTCGTCGTAGGGGCGGGGCTTGTCCCCGCCCGCGGGCGGCCGCAAGGGCCGCCCCAACAGAGCCGACGTGCATGAAGACCTCGGTTACACGACACTAGGACCGCTTCGGGCCCGTCTTCGCGCGGTCGAGAGCGACAAGGGCGTCGCTCTCCCGCTGCAGAACGTTCTTGCCATAACCCTGCTTCGTGACGAAGGTGAACACGATCTCCTGATTGGGGACCTCCTTGGGAAGGTTCGCCTTCAGGTAGTGCCATAACTCGACCCAGTTCGTCATGGCGTCCTGAACCGAAGTTCCCGGTCCGCTCACCTGGTTGACACGGGCGGCGCGGTCGGCGTTCGATCCGCCCGGCTGCGACGCGGCTCGGATCTCCGAGGGCGAGTAGCGCGAGAGTCCCGAAGCGTCTGCCGCGTCATCGCCGGTTTCCATCCGCTTGCGCCCGCCGTACTTCGGGGGACCGAGCAGGATGAAGACCATGCCTCGATCCGTCAGGCTCCCCCGAACCTCGTCCTGCGCGAAGCGGGAATCCGCGAAGTCGACACGCCGGTCGAACTCCTCGCGAAACTCGTTCTCGGGGGTCTCGGGCTTGGGATCACGCCCCTTCCAGAAGTTGGCGATGAACTCGGAACGCGACACGGGGTCCGAGAGGCCGGAATAGGCTCGCCGCTCCTGGGCGGTGAGGAGCCAGCGTACCGGTCCCTCCGTCCAGTCTTCCCGTGCGCTCGAATCGGCATGGCCGCCCGGCGAGACGTAGGCCCGATACGCCGTAGCGAGCGCGCCCGTCTCCTCGGGCTGGTCATTGCGTTTGACGATCGACTTCCGGGCGTCGTCCAGGGCCGCGACGACGGGTTTCGGATAGAGGGCGGGGTCGAGCGCGACGTCGGGCTTGAGAGCAAGAAAAGCCTCGAAGGTCTCTTGCGCTTCCTTCTGGCGCCCGAGGGCGGCAAGGCTCGCGCCCCGGTAAAAGAGGAGCGCGGGAAGCAGGGCCGTTCGTTCCTTTTCAACCCCCGCCTTCGAGCTCTCGGTGTCGAGTCGATCGAGCGTTGTCAAGGCCTCGCGGTAGGAACCGAACTTGAACTCCGATTTTGCCTGCTGGAAGAGCTCGGGCAGGGAAGACGCCGCGAGCAACGATCCGAGAAGAACCGGAAGAAGCCGCGAAACGAAGGAGACCGCCATGGCGAACCTCCGACGCCCGGATGCTACGCCTCGGGCGGGGGAAGTTCAATTCGAGGCCCGGATCCGAGATGCAGAACGAGCAACAGCGCCCGCCCCTCGACCGCCTCTCCCGGGGATACGGCGCACCGGCTGATCACTCCCCCTGAAGAGGCCCGAATCTCATTCTGCATTTTCATCGCTTCCAGAACCACGAGGACGTCCCCGGCCTCGACCCGATCCCCCACGGCGACACGCACTTCGAGCACCCGGCCCGGCATGAGAGCCCGAACTTCCTCCTCCCCGGAATCCGAGTCGCCGGCACCCCCATGCGTCAAGCGGTCGCGCAGCGGATCGGCCAGATGCACGCGCCGGTGCCCGTCAGCGGTGACCACCTCGACCTCGCCCGGCTCGCCCGGCAGCACCCGACCGCAGATCTGGCGCCCGTCCGAAAAGAGGAGCGAAAGCCGCCCGTCCGGCAGCCTCGCGGCCGAAACCGCCCGCGTCTGCCCCTGTCGCGTGAAGCGCCAGGAGTCCGCGTCGCCTTCGACTCGGATCTCCTCCGGCTCCCCGTCGCCACGAAAGATGAACTCGAGCCGCCTCATCCTCAAACTCTCCGGTTCGGCCTACCGGAGCGACTCGCGCCGGGCCGTCACGCGCCAGGCCGAAGCGGACTCGACCGCGGCTGCCGCCGACGGAGAGGCGCGCGGCGCCGCCATCCCGACCGCCGCGAGCACGACGTGCTCCGGAAGAACGGCCGCCCCCGCGAGGAGCCCCTGCCCGAGCCGGCGATCCAGCCACTGCACGTCGAAATC
>JBGPCK010000082.1:0-13329 GCA_041481715.1 Thermoanaerobaculia bacterium
ATGGAGGACTTGAAGGCGTTCCGCCAATGGGGCAGCCGCACCCCGGGCCATCCGGAATATCGGGTCACCCCGGGGGTCGAGGCCACGACCGGCCCGCTCGGCCAGGGTACGGCCAACGCCGTCGGGATGGCCATGGCCGAGCGCTTCCTCGCCAATCGCTACAACCGGCCCGGCCACACCATCGTCGACCATCGGACCTTCGCGCTCGTTTCCGACGGCGACCTGATGGAGGGGATCTCCTCGGAGGCCGCCTCGCTCGCCGGGCACCTCGGTCTGGGCAAGCTCGTGTACCTCTACGACGACAATCACGTGACGCTGGACGGACCGACCTCGTGGACCTTCACGGAAGACGTTCTCCAGCGCTACGCCGCTTACGGGTGGCGGGTGCTGCGCGTGGAGAAGGGGGACACGGACCTCGCGGAGATCGATGCGGCGATCGGGTCGGCCGTGTCGCAGCCGGGCAAGCCGGCGATCATCGCCGTTCGAACGACGATCGGATATGGGTCGCCGCACAAGGCGGGCACCAGCAAGGCTCACGGCAGCCCGCTCGGCGTGGAGGAAGTGGCGTTGACCAAGAAGGCGCTCGGCTGGGAGTGGACCGAGCCGTTCACGGTTCCGCCCGAGTCGCTGCGGCATTTTCGGACGGCCGTCGAGCGCGGAGTCCAGGCGGAGGCCGACTGGGAGCGGCGCTTCGCCGATTACGCGAAGACCTTTCCCGACCTCGCGCAGCTGTGGCGCCAGGAGCGCAAAGGCGATCTGCCCGAAGGGTGGGACACGGAACTGCCGCGCTGGGAGCCCGGGGAGTCGCTCGCCACCCGCGTCGCTTCCTTCAAGACGATCAACGCGATCGCACCGAAGGTGCCCTGGTTGCTCGGCGGCGACGCGGATCTTTCCGAGTCGACGAAGACGACGATCGAGGGCGCCCCGGATTTCGACGGCGCCACAGGCGCCGGCAACAACGTCCACTACGGGATCCGCGAGCACGCCATGGCGGCGATCGCCAACGGCATGGCGTACCACGGCGGCGTGCGCCCCCTGGTTGCGACGTTTTTCTGTTTTTCGGACTACATGCGCCCCGCCGTGCGCCTTTCCGCGCTGAACGAGCTGCCCGTCCTCTTCGTCTGGACGCACGATTCGGTCGGCATGGGCGAGGACGGGCCCACCCACCAACCCGTCGAGCATCTGATGGCGCTGCGCGCGATGCCCCACGTTGCCATCCTCCGCCCCGGCGATGCCAACGAGACGGTCGAGGCATGGAAGGCCGCGATGGAGCACCGGGAGGAGCCGGTCGGCCTCGTCCTGTCGCGCCAGAATCTTCCGGTGCTCGACCGGTCCGGCGCCCGGGGCGGCGTGTCGCGCGGGGCCTACGTCCTGGCTGAGGCTGCCGGCGGCTTGCCCCGCCTGATCCTGATCGCCTCGGGCTCGGAGCTGCAGCTGGCGGTCGCCGCTCGGCGGGACCTCGAGGCCGAGGGGATCCCGACGCGCGTCGTCTCGATGCCGTGCTGGGAATTCTTCGACGCGCAGCCGCGGGAATACCGAGAGTCCGTGCTGCCCTCGGCCGTGAAGGCCCGACTGTCGATCGAGGCCGGAGCGACGCTCGGCTGGAAGAGATACGTCGGAGACCACGGCGGCTCGATCGGACTCGACCGTTTCGGCGCCTCGGCGCCCGGTGAGACCGTTCTGCGGGAGCTCGGATTCACCGTCGAGCATGTCGTGCGGTACGCCAAGGATCTGTTGAAGTGAGGATCGCCGTAGGCTGCGACCACGCGGGCTTTCCGTTGAAGCAGGAGATCCTCGAGCTCGTGCAGAGCCTCGGGCACACCGCAGAGGACTTCGGAACCTTTTCGACGGCTCCGGTCGACTATCCGGATTTCGCCCGCAAGGTGGCCGAGGCCGTCGTCTCCGGAGCCTGCGAAAGAGGGATCGTCGTCTGCGGCAGCGGCGTTGGAGCCTCCGTGGCGGCGAACAAGGTGCCGGGCGTGCGCGCGGCTCTTTGCCACGACACGTTCTCGGCGCGCCAAGGGGTCGAGGACGACGACATGAACGTCGTCTGCCTCGGCGCCCGGGTCATCGGTCCGATGCTCGCGGCCGAGGTCCTCAAGGCCTTTCTCGCGGCGAAGTTCTCGGGCGCAGAGCGGCATGTGCGCCGTCTCGGGAAGATCCGGCAAATCGAAAAGAACGTCCGACAGGGGGCGTTCGACGCTTACCAGGGGAGGGAATCATGAAAGCCAATCCACTGCAGAGACTGGGCGGCCTCGGCCAGAGCGTCTGGTACGACTTCATCCGCCGCGACCTCTACCAGAGCGGAGAGCTCTCGCGGCTGATTCGGGAAGACGGCCTGGCCGGGATGACATCGAACCCGACCATCTTCCAGAAAGCGATCGCGGAGACGACTCTCTACGACGGCGACATCCGGAGTCTCGGCGCGCAGGGAAAGAGCCCCGGCGAGATCTTCGAGGGGCTGGCGGTGCGCGACGTGCAGAGCGCCGCGGACGTCTTCCGGCCCGTCTACGAGGCGACCCGCGGCAACGACGGCTTCGTCTCGATCGAGGTGCAGCCGGGGCTGGCCCGCGACACCGCGGGCACGATCGAGGAGGCGAAGCGGCTCTGGACCAAGTGCGCCCGCGCGAACGTGATGGTCAAGATTCCCGGCACCGCGGAAGGGCTCGAAGCGATCCGCGCGTGTCTGGCCGCCGGGATCAACATCAATATCACGCTGCTCTTCTCCGTCGACCGCCATCGCGAGGTCATGGAGGCCTACCTCAAGGCGATGGAGGAGCGGGTCTCGCAGGGGCT
This sequence comes from Thermoanaerobaculia bacterium, assembly GCA_041481715.1. GTDB lineage: Bacteria > Acidobacteriota > Thermoanaerobaculia > UBA5066 > Gp7-AA6 > DATBFU01. The sequence continues at coordinate 2,797 of JBGPCK010000082.1, forward strand.
TCCGGTCGAGACGATTCGTTCGGTCGCCAGCTTCTTCGTCAGCCGTGTCGACTCCAACGCCGACAAGAAGCTCGATGCCCTTGCCAAGTCGGGCGTCGGGAAGGACTCGGCCGAGATTCTGGCGCTGCGCGGCAAGCTCGGGATCGCCAACGCCCGGGTGGCCTACGAGGCTTTCGAGGGGACCTTCGGCACAGCTCGGTTCCGGGCTCTCGCGAGCAAGGGGGTTGCCCTCCAGCGGCCGCTCTGGGCCTCCACGTCCACCAAAGACCCCGCGTTCCCGGATCTCTACTACGTCGAAGCCCTGATTGCGCCCCAGAGCGTCGACACAATGCCTCCGGAGACCTTCGAGGCGTACCGCGACCACGGAAACCCGGAGGTTCGAATCCGCGAGGATCTGCCCGGCGCGCACGCGGTCTTTCGCAGGCTCACCGCGGTCGGGATCGACACGGCCGGCATCCTCCGGGAGCTCGAAGACGAGGGCATCAAGAAGTTCTCGGACTCCTTTGATGCGCTCGTCAAGGCGGTCGCCGAGAAGGAGAAGGCGGTGAGGGTCGCTTGAAACTGCAGCTCGGAGCCCTCGAGCGAATTCATCGCGACGCGCTGGAAAAGCTCATGCGGGAGCGGGCGATTGACCGAATCTGGGCGGGCGACGCCACGCTTTGGAAGAAAGAGGAGGATCACCGCAAGATCATCGAGAACGCGCTTGGCTGGCTGACCATCGCCGAGAGGCTGGAGCCGGATCTGCCGGCCTTGCTCTCCTTCGTCGAGGAGGCCTCCCGCGGGACCGATCACGTCGTCGTTCTCGGCATGGGGGGCTCGAGTCTCGCCCCGCTCGTGTTCTCCCTTTCGTTTCCGCGCGTTCCCGGCCGCCCGACGGTCGAGGTCCTCGACTCGACGGAGCCTTCGAGCGTGCTCGACGTGGCCGGCCGATGCGACCCGGCTCGGACGATCTTCGTCGTCTCCTCGAAGTCAGGCTCGACGCTCGAACCGACCATCTTCTTCGATTATTTTTTCGATCGCGCAAGCAAAGCGGTGCCCGGACGCGAAGGGGAGCGTTTCGTCGTGATCACGGACCCCGGCTCGGCGCTCGAGAAGGAGGCCGCGTCGCGCAAGGTTCGGCGGATCTTCCCGGGCGACCCGAAGATCGGAGGGCGCTATTCGGCCCTTTCGAACTTCGGCATCGTCCCGGCCGCTTTCCTGGGAGTGGACGTCGCGGAGCTGTTGCGCCGGGCGCGGAAAATGGCGGAGCTCTGCCGGCGGGACGCGCCCGGAAACCCAGGCGCGATATTGGGCGCGGCGATGGCCGCGCTCGCGATGAAGGGGCGGGACAAGCTGACTTTCTCGGTGGGCCGCCCGGTCGAGCGGTTCGGCCTCTGGACCGAGCAGCTGATCGCCGAGAGCACGGGAAAGGAAGGGGCTGGAATCTTGCCCGTCGACGGGGAGCCGCTCGCGCCGCCCTCCGACTACGGATCCGACCGCTTCTTCGTGCGGATCGACACGGAAGGGAAGAACAACGCGGATGGACGCGCCCGGATGTCGGCCCTGGCCGCGGCCGGGCATCCGGCCGTGCACTACGAGCTCTCCGATGCGCTCGACCTCGGCGGGGAAATGTTCCGCTGGGAGTTCGCCACGGCCGTGGCGGGCGCGCTGATGGGTATCGATGCGTTCGACCAGCCCAACGTTCAGGAGGCGAAGGACCGCACGAACGAGATTCTGGACGGGAAGGCGACCGCCGACCTTCGGCAGTCGACCGTGGAGGACGCCGAAGGCTTGAAGAAGCTGCTCGGCTCGATCGAGCCCGGGGACTACTTCGCCATCACGGCTTACGTGCCTTCGACGGCGGACAACGAGGCGCGGCTCGACCGGACGCGGCTGCGTGTGCGAGACGCAAAGAAAGTCGCGACGACCGTTGGCTTCGGCCCGCGCTTCCAGCATTCGACCGGGCAGCTCCACAAGGGCGGCCCTCCCACGGGCGTCTTTCTGCAGCTGACCGCGGGCCCCTCCGCCGCGGTCGCGATCCCCGGAAAGCCCTACGGGTTCGAGAGGGTTGTCGAGGCTCAGGCCGCGGGCGATCGCATGGCTCTCGAGTCGCGCGGACGTCGCGTGCTTTCTGTGAAGCTTGCCTCCGACGTTGCGCGGGGCCTCGACGACCTCGACGCCGCCGTGGCCGCGGCGCTTCGCGCCACATGAGCGACGCCGGGCACGGGACGGCGGTTCTCGAGGGAGGCCCGGCGGCCCCGCAGACGAAACCCCTGCCCGCGGCAGACACCGAGGAAACTCTGCGCCCTCCCTGCACGCTCGTCATCTTCGGCGCCTCGGGGGACCTGACCCGCCGGCTGCTGGCTCCGGCCATCGCGCACCTCTCCCGCGACGGCGCGATCTCGCTCGACTTTGCGATCATCGGTGTCGCCCGCTCGCCATACACGGACCAGGAGTTCCGCGCGTATCTAGCGGGGGGAGCGCGCGAGCACACGCCGCCGACCCAGGGGCGCCCGGGGGAGCTCCCCTCCGTGGTCCGCTATCTCGCGGGAGACTTCGGCGATCCGGAGCTTTACCAGAGGTTGAAGGCCGCGCTCGAGGCGATCGAGGCGCGGCCCGGACGGCCACGCAACCGGATCTTCTATCTGGCCACGCCCCCCGAGACCGATCCCGTCATCGTGTCCCACCTGGGAGAGCAATCGCTCGCGACCCCGGAGAACGGCTGGTCCCGCGTGGTCGTGGAGAAGCCGTTCGGGCACGACCTCGCCTCCGGCGCGCGGTTGAACGCCGACCTGCGGCGCGTGTTCGACGAGCGCCAGATTTATCGGATCGACCACTACCTCGGCAAGGAGACGGTTCAGAACATCTTCGTGCTGCGATTCGCCAATGGCATCTTCGAGCCGCTCTGGAACCGGCGCTACATCGACCACGTCCAGATCACGGTGGCAGAGTCGCTCGGCGTCGAGCACCGGGCCGGCTTCTACGAGAAAGCCGGGGTGATCCGCGACATGTTCCAGAACCACCTCTTGCAGCTCGTTTGCGTCACCGCGATGGAGCCGCCGGCGGCCTTCGAGGCGGACGCCGTGCGCGCGGAGAAGGTCAAAGTGCTGCAGTCGATTCGGCCCTTTTCCCCGGACGCGATCGACGAGTGGGCGGTGCGCGGCCAGTACGGGGCCGGGGTGGTGGGTGGCAAGGCGGTCGTGGGTTATCGGGAGGAGCCGCGGGTGGCACCCGAATCGACGACGCCGACCTGGGCCGCCGTCAAATTCGCGATCGACAACTGGCGCTGGGCCGGCGTGCCGTTCTACGTCCGGTCGGGCAAGCGCATGGAGCAGCGGATCTCCGAGATCGCCATCGAGTTCAAGCGGGTGCCACACGCGCTCTTCGGCGGGGCGGCCGGCAGATTGAACCCCAACGTGCTGCGCCTGCGGATCCAGCCCGATGAGGGCGTCTCGCTGAAGTTCGAGGCCAAGATCCCAGGAACCGGAATGCAGGTCGAGTCGGTCACGATGGACTTCCCGTACGCAGAGCTCGGGGCGCCGATCCAGGGCGGCTACGAGCGTCTCCTGCTCGACGTCACACACGGCGACCAGACTCTCTTCACGCGCGGGGACGAGGTGGAGCATGCCTGGGGCGTGGTGACGCCGATCCTGGAGGCCTGGGAGAAGCGGCCTCCGGCGGATTTCCCCAACTACGCTGCCGGAACACACGGACCCGACGCCGCCGACCGCTTCCTCGAAAAGGAAGGGCGGCGCTGGAGGACGCTCGGGTAGGTCTGACGGCTCTTCTCCCTCTCCCAGCGGGAAGGGACCGGGTGAGACCCCCTCACCCTACCCCTCTCCCCCAAAGGGGGAGAGGGAATTGGTCAGGGAGAGGGATTGGTGGGGGAATGCGAGTCGCGCCTCTAGGCTCCCTCCGCGGCGGCGTGCTGCGCCTTGGACTGCGCGATGATCTTCTCCTGCGACGTGTGCGGGACCTCGGCGTAGTGGGAGAACTCCAGGTGGAATGAGCCCCGGCCCTGCGTGATCGAGCGTAGCTGCGCGCCATAGGTAATCATTTCGGCCATCGGGACCTGGGCCCGGATGATCGTGTCGCCCGTGCCCGTCTCCATCCCCTGAACCTGGCCGCGGCGCGAGGATAGGTCACCCATCAGGTCGCCGACGTATTCGTTGGGGGCCGAGACCTCCACGTTCATGATCGGTTCGAGCAGCGTCGGGCGCGCCTTTTCCATTGCCTCCCGGTAGGCGAGCGCGCCGGCGAGTTTGAAGGCGAGCTCGGAGGAGTCCACGTCGTGGTACTGCCCGTCATAGAGGGTCACCCGAAAGTCGACCATCGGGTAGCCCGCGAGAAACCCCTTGCGGCGCGCCTCCTGAATCCCTTTTTCAACGGCCGGAATGAAGTTGCGCGGGATCGCCCCGCCGTAGATGTCGTCGACGAACTCGAAGTCGGCTCCGCGGGGGAGCGGCTCGACTCGGATACGACAGTCGGCGAACTGCCCGTGCCCCCCGGTCTGCTTCTTGTGGCGTCCGTGCGCCTCGGCCCGCCCCTTGATGGTCTCTCGGTAGGGGACCTTGGGCGGGTGCAGGATGACCTCGACGCCGTAGCGCTTCTTCAACCTCGCCACCGCGATCTCGACGTGGAGCTGCGAGGCACCGGCGAGGTGAAACTCCTTGGTCTCCTCCTCGCGCTGGAAATGCAGGGACGGGTCCTCGTCGATCAGCTTGTGAAGCGCGACGGAGATCTTGTCCTCATCACCCTTCGACTTGGGCTCGATCGCGTAGGCGATGGAGGCCTCCGGCACGACGAGCCGGGGCAGCAGCACGGCGTGGTCCTTGGTCGTGAGCGTGTCGCCGGTCGCCGTCTCCTTCAGCTTCGCGACCGCCACGATGTCCCCGGCGCGGGCCTCGGAGACGTTGACGTGCTCCTTGCCTTGAGGGAGAAAGAGGCCGGAGAACCGCTCGGGAATCCCCTTGGTGGCGTTCCAGTAGCTTCCGTCGGACTGGAAGTGTCCGCCGCGCACGCGCAGATAGGAGATGCGGCCGGCGAACGGATCGGACACGGTCTTGAAGACCTGTGCCACCGCCGGGTCCTTCTCATTGCAGAAGACCTTGACGGGCTTGCCGTCCTTGCCCGTGCCTTCGACGGTCGTCCGCTCGGGAGAGGGCAACAACGCGACGCAGGCATCGAGGATGCGCATAACGCCGATCCCGAGGGCCGACGAGGCGCACAGCACGGGAAAGACCTTGCGCGCCACGATCTCCTGCTGCAGGCCGGGCAGCAGGTCCCCCGGCTCGAGCGTGCCCTGTGCGAAGAACTTTTCCATGAGCGCGTCATCGCCCTCCGCCACCATCTCGACCAGCCGCTCGTGCTCTTCCTTGGCCCGGGCCGCCATGGCCTCCGGGATCGCCCCGTCCACCCGCTTGCCGTCCTGATGGAGGTGGGACTCCATCCGCACGAGATCGACGGTGCCTTTGAAGGCCTTCTCCTCGCCGACGGGAATCTGGAGCGACACGACCCCCCGGCCGAACTTCTTGTGCAGCGACTCCATCGCCCGCTCGAAGGAGGCGCGCTCGCGGTCCATCCGGTTGATGACGAAAAGGACAGGGCGCTCGAACTCGGCGGCGAACTTCCAGGCCCTTTCCGTCTGCACCTCCACGCCCGAAACCGCGTCGAGCACGATCAGGGCAGCGTCCGCGGCTGCGACGGCCGCCCGCGCCTCCGGCGAGAAAATTCCGTAGCCTGGGGCATCGATGAAATTGACGCGCACGTCGCGATGGATGGTGTGGGCGCAGGCGAGGTTGATCGAGATCCGCCGTTCGATCTCCTCGCCGTCGAAATCGGTCGGGCAGGTGCCCTCCTCGATTCGGCCCGCTCGCGTGGTGGCTCCCGAGGCGTAGAGCATCGCCGCGACCAGAGTCGTCTTTCCGACGGTGTTGTGGCCGACCACGGCCACGTTGCGAAGCGCCGGTGCCGAGAGGATTTTCATGGGGCGGATTATATTGAGGGATCGGTATGAGTCGAGAGTCGTCCTTCGGGAACCGGGAACCGAGGAACGGGGGAGTGGGTATTCCGGTCTTGGGCTACCGGTTTGCGGTTTACGCCCTTCATCAATGACCGTCCTCTCCTGCCTCGCGATCGGTCTGGCCTTCGTGATCGCCACTGGGCTGCTGGCCATTGCCGGGATCCTGCTGGGCTGGTTGGCGCCGAGCTGGATCGAGCGGATTCGCGCGCGCCGACCGAGGTCCGGGGGCCCGCCGCGGTGACTACGCCCGAGAAAAAACAGGCGGCAAGTCGTCGCGTCAATTGACCCTCCGCGCCGGGGAGGCTAAAATTTGGACCCGTCGCATTCCCAATCGCGCCGGGGGACCTCCGTCTCAGGGAGTAGAGAGGACAGACTCTTCAATCGATGCCGGACAAGGGTGTTTCGGGAGCTAGGCTGACCAAGCTCGGCCGGTACGAAGTGTTGAACGAGCTCGGCAAGGGGGCGATGGGAGTCGTCTATCTCGCCAAGGACCCCGTGATCGGCCGAATGGTCGCCATCAAGACGATTCGTACGTCGAGCTTCGGAGACGACGACTCAGAGTCCCGGGAGTTCCGGGAGCGCTTCATTCGGGAGGCGCAGACCGCGGGAATCCTCTCGCACCCGAACATCGTCACCATCCACGACATCGGAGAAGACCCCGACACGCATATTTCATTCATCGCGATGGAGTACATCGAGGGGCGCAATCTGAAGTCGTTGCTCGCGGAGAAGAACCGCTTCCCCTACGAGCAGATCGCCGACATCATCGCGCAGGTCGCCGAGGCCATCGACTACGCGCACCGCAAGGGGATCATCCACCGGGACATCAAGCCGGCCAACGTCATCATCACAACCGACGGCAAGGTCAAGATCATGGACTTCGGGATCGCGAAGATCGCGTCCTCGAATCTGACGACGACCGGCCAGTTTCTGGGCACGCCCAACTACATGTCGCCCGAGCAAGTCTCCGGCGCGGCCGTGGATGGGAGGAGCGACATCTTCTCGCTCGGCGTCGTTCTCTACGAGTTGCTGACGAGCCGCAAGCCGTTCCAGGGGGAAAACCTGACGGCGATTTCCTACAAGATCGTCCATGAGGAGTTCACGCCGCCGGCCGAGCTCTCGCCGGAGGTGCCGCCCGACTTCAACGCGATCGTCGCCCGGGCGATGGCCAAGGATCCCTGGAACCGCTACCAGCGCGGGAAGGACTTTGCCCTCGCCCTGCATCAGTTGAAAGCGCGCCTGGAGGAGCAGCGGGCCCTCCGGGACCTGGGCACGATGGTATCGGCGGCCGAGAACATGCCGACCCTGCGCCTGGAAAACCTGGAGAAGCTCGTCGCGGAGGCGGCCGCGCGCCAGGGCCAGGCCGCCGGCCAGCCCGTGCAATTGCCCGACACCGACCGGTCGGACTGGACCGAAGACAGCGGAGCCGGTTCCGCGCCGCGCCCATCGCCGGCGGCACCCGAGCCCGTGCGCCCGGCGCCGCCGCCCAAGCCTCCCGCGCCACCCGCGGTCTCACCGCCTCGGACGAGCGATTCGGCGCCCAAGGCAGCGGCCTCCCTGGAGCAGCCGCCCGACGCGCGGACGATGGCGATCCCCATCATGAAGAATCTGATGTCGCCGCCTCCCGAGATCGAAGCGCCCTCGGTTCCTCCCCCAGCCCCGCAGGAGCCGCCCCGTCCCCCCGTCGCTCCCGTTGCGGCCGCGGTTCCCGAGCCGCCCGCCCCGAGGGAATCGGAAGCGATTCCGCCCCTCCGGGAGCCTCCGACGCAGCCGCTGGCGGCGGCAGCGAAGGCCGCGGCCTCGCCGATCGTGGCCAGGGCGAAGGAGGTTGGCGCCAAGCTCCTCGACCGGGACTGGAAGAAGCTGTTGCGTGCCGAGGTCAACACTCGATATTTCTGGGGCGCGACGGGCGCCGTGGCCCTCTTCGCCTTCTTGGTTTGCGGGGCGCTTCTAACGAGGGCCTCCATGGTCGCCCGTCCGACGTCCCCGATGGACCCCGTGGTGGAGAAGGAAACGCAGGAGCGAAAGCGCGCTTTGGAGGACGCCAAGAAGCTGTTCTCCGCCGGGAAGTACGAGCAGAGCCTTCTCCTGCTGCGCCAAGTCCTCGCGCGCAGCCCCGGCAACCAGCACGCGCGGCAGTACGCCCAGATGGCGGAGAACGCGCTGGCCGGACGGGCGGAAGAGGCCCGCAAGAGCGCGGAGGCGGACAAGAGCGTCGAGGCCGCTCGCACCGCGTTCGCCGAGAACAAGTTCGAGGACGCGATTCGCCGCGCGGACGAGGCGCTCGCGTTGGACGGGAACAAGGTCGAGGCCCAGCAGCTGAAGGACCAGGCGCTGGCGAAGGTGGCCGAGGCGAAGGAGGCAGCCCTTGCCGAAGCCGCGCGCAAGAAGAAGGAAGAAAAGAAGATAGCGTCCACCCGGCGTCAGCCCACTGCCCCGACGCAGGCTCGGGGAGCCGAGCGTGCCGCGCCGGCGCCCGCCGCAACGGCAGCGGTGGCGAGCGGGCCGGCCACGTTGCGGTTACTGTTCGACTCGCCGATCTCGGAAGGCAGCGTCATGGTCTACGTCAACGACGAGAAGGCCTTCCAACAGCCATTCGATTTCTCCAAGAAGGGAGGCTTCTTCTCAAAGCGCGTCGAAGGGACCGGCACGGTCGACGCGGCGATTACGGTCAAGTCCGGGCCGGTGGCCGTGAAGATCTGGCTCTATGGCAAAGGGCTCTCCGCTGCCGCCTTCACTTCGGTCGTGGGGCAGCTTTCCGGTGGAGAAACACGCACACTGAAGCTCGACTTCGTTGGGGGCCAGCTGGCCGCACACATTCAGTAGCCCTGAAGCCGACGGCGTCGGAAGCGCCCGCCTTTGCACTCTCCCGTCAAATCGCATATAACCGTTCAATCCCGGGGCGTAGCGCAGCCTGGTAGCGCACTCGGTTCGGGACCGAGTGGTCGGAGGTTCAAATCCTCTCGCCCCGACCAGCTTCCTCCAACTGGGCAGCCCTTCGATGCGCGCAATCGGCCAATTCGCTGCGTGGCTGCTTACCAATGGACTTGACCGAAGTGAAACCGCTTATCGCGTACGCTTGGTCGGACACGACTAGCCTCCCGGTGGTAACTCGCATGTTCGCCTCGTTCAGGAATTCTGTCTCAGTCACGAGATAAGCCTTCCTCTCGATTCTCCCAGAGGGGAGGAGCCTCGCGCCGCTGGAGCGAGAGCACGGCGAGGAACGGGACGCGCGGTCGAGGCCCCGGCGGCGCCGGGTCCCGAGCAAGCGGGAGCAACGGCTAGGGCGTCGCGGTCACCCCGTTGAACGACGCCGTGCAGAGCGCCGTGTTGTCGTGGCTCGTCACGGCGAGGCCCAGGTAGACGCTCGATCCCATATTGATGTTAACCTGCCCCACCTGGACCCAGTGGACCCCGTCCGCCGAGATCGACCCAGTAAGGGTTTTTCCGCGCCTCGTGACACGCACCCAGTAAGGCGCGACGATCCCGGCCAAGGCAGAGGAGGCGGTATTGCCCCCGTTGGTCGTGCGGCGCTGGAAGTCTGCGCCCGCTCCCGGCGTGATGAACATCGCGGCGTAATTCGAGTCGGCTGCGAGTGTTCTGCGGATCATCACGCCGGAGCGGGCCGCGGCGTTCGTGTTCTGCACGCTCGCCACCCACGCCACGATCTGACCATCCCCAGACATCGGCTGATACACAAAATGAAACTGATCCGAAGACGACCAGATGTCCGTCCCAGACCCCGCCACCGTAAAAGTGCCGTTGGAGTAGCTGGCGCTGCCCGGCACGCCCAGGACGCCGATGTCCTGATCGAGCCAGGGAGCAGGGAGCGACCCGCTCGAGCTCGAGACCGTGATGGAGACGGGGGCGGAGGTGGTGGTTGCTCCCTTGTCGTCGGTGGCGCGTGCGGTCAGGCTGTAGCTGCCAACGGCGACGTTGGACCAGTTGTAGGTGTACGGGGCCGACGTGACCGTCGCCAGCAGCGTCGTGCCGGAATAGAAATCGACCTTCGCCACGGTACCGTCGCTGTCGGAAGCCGTGGCGGCCAGAGGAATGGTGGCCGGCGCGTAGAAGACGGCCCCGGCAATGGGACTCGTGATCGAAACGGTGGGCGGGACATCCGGCGCCTGCGGTGTGAACGTGACGTTATCGAAGGTTGCCGTGCACAGCACGCCGGGGCTGTGGCTGGTGACCGCGAGACCAACGTAGACATTGGTCGCCATGGAGACCGTCGCGGAACCGATCAGCGACCAGGTCGCTCCGTCTGCGGAAACGAAGCCCGTGAAGCTCGTGCCGGTGCGGACCAGCTGGACCCAATAGGGGGGAGCCGGACCGGTGACGTTGGTGGTCGTGCCCGAGCCACCGGTGGTCGCCCGGCGTTGGAAGGCGCCGCCGCTGCCCGGCGTCAGGAGCATGTCGGCAAAGGTGGAGTTGGCGGCCAGGCTCTCGCGGATCATGACTCCGACCTTGGCCCAGACGTTGGTGTTCTGGATGCTCGGCACCCGCGCCACAATCGTGCCGTCGCCGGAAAG
>JBGPCK010000083.1:0-13253 GCA_041481715.1 Thermoanaerobaculia bacterium
AGCGGCACGGCGCGGCACGGGTACCAGACCGACAGAGAGAGAAACGCATAGAGGAGCGTCATCGGGAGGGCCACGGCGGCCGCTTCGCCCAGGGCGAAGGCCCCGGCGCCGCCCAAGAGCGCCGTCAGCACGGCCGCCAGCGGCAGCGACGCCGCAAGATACGAGATGAGCCGGCCGGGTCGGGCGAAGATCGGGTGCATTACGCGCGGATCGTGAGAATCGTCAACCGGGAAGGGGCCAGCGGAAATCGAACGAAACGCCGGTCAGCCATGCGAGGTTTCGATTCTCGATTCCGGCGTTCCGGTCTCGTCTTCAGTTCTTCACTTCGACGCCGCCCATGATCGCCGTGCCCCGGATGATCAGCTTCTTCTTGGGAGCCGAGCCGTCGCGAGACCGCCGGACGGCGCTGAACATCCCGAGGATCGGCGTCCCGTTCAGCAGGACGTCCCAGTCCTCGGGGACCTTGAACTCGACGCCGCCGAAGAGCGCGAAGACCTCAACCGTGGCGGAATCGCCCGCCATGGCGGCGCCGCGCAGGTCGATCTCGAAAAAGCCCAGGATCGCCGTCACTTCGCCTCCCCGAAAGTCCTGAGAGCGGATGACGTGCTCGCCGCCTCCCATCAGAGTGAACTCGCGCAGGACCGAGCCAGCCTCTGCGGGGTCTCCACGCGAGTCGCGCGCGGCGCCCCCTTCGGGCAGCGGGCCGTTTCCGGGGCCGTCGGAGAGACCCGCCGCCGGGGCCCTCCGGTCGGACAAGGCCCGCCAGATCAGCCCGACTCCCAGCACGACGAGCAGCAGGGGCCAGATCGAACGCAGCCGGAACCAGGAAACATCGAGCGCCCGGAGCAGAAACACCGAGCCCAGAAAGAGCAGCACGACGCCACCCACGTAGTCTTCCCGGCGCCCGGGTGCGAGTAACCGCGTGAGACCGAGACCGATCAGGATGAGCGGCCAGTAGCGGAAGACGTCGCCTGCATTCACGAGGCCGAAGTTGTCGAGCAGGAAGAGGACGCCGAATGACAGGAGAATGACGCCCGCCACGAGCCGGCCGGTGAGGCTCCGCGAGGAGCCGCGCTTCATGACCGGCCTCCGGGTTCGGAGGCACTCGGCGGATCCGGCCTGGAGACGAGCCGCTTCGCCCGCGCTGCCTCGAGGATCAGCACGAGGCCCGCCGCGATCATAAACACCGGCCACAGCTCGTCCGCCCCGGCCGGGACCCATCCGATTCGATCGACCTGGAAGAAGACACCCATCGCCACAATGAGCGCGCCAGAAAACAGGTGCTCGGCGCGGTTGGGGCCGAGCAATCGCGTCGCGCCGACCCAGACGAGAAGCATCGGCCAGTAGTCCCCCAGGGAGAGACCGGGTACGGCCCCGTAGTTGCGCAGGACCAGAAGCGCCCCCACCAGGAGCAGCAACACGCCGCCGACGAGGCGCGAGATCCGGCGGCCTTCTTCCCGATCCAGCATGTCCTTCTCGCCTCCGTGTTCCCTGTTCTCGCGTTCCGGTTCCACGGACTAGACTACGGCTGCAGCGCTCCGGCGTCCCGCGATGTTCGGCCAACGGTGGCGACACGCCGGCCAACGGTGGCCCCCGCGCGGTGCATGAATCGGCTCGATCGGTCGGGCAAGCTAGAATCGGTAGGTGAAGGCTCCCCCGCTGCGATGATCTGCCCCGCCTGCCATACGCCAAACCCCGATGAGGCGGCGAGCTGCTCTCAGTGCTCGGGCGAGCTCTCGGGACCGGGCCCGACCCTCGTCCTGCCCGGGGGCGATGCCACGCCCACGATGGCCGCGCCGAGGAGCTTCAAGGAATGGTCGGACCGCAGAGATCCGTCGGCCGTGAGCTCCTCAGCGATCCTGCCCCCGGGGCTCGAGATCGGCAAGCGCTACCGGGTGATCCGGATTCTCGGGCGGGGCGGGATGGGAACCGTCTACCAGGTGCAGGACCGTCAGCTCGACCGCCAGGTGGCCCTGAAGCTGATTCGCTCGGAAATTGGAGAGAGCGCCGCCGTGCTCGAGCGCTTCAAACGGGAGATCCATCTCTCCAGTCAGGTGACGCACAAGAACGTCCTGCGTGTCTTCGACCTGGGCGAGGCCGAGGGCGTGCCGTATCTCACGATGCAGTACATCGAGGGAGACGACCTGGCGACGCTGCTCAAGAAGCAGAAGCGTCTGCCCGTGCCGCGGATCGTCGCGATCTTCCGGCAGATCTGCGAGGGACTGGGCGCGGCGCACGAGCAGGGCGTCGTCCACCGGGACCTCAAGCCCCAGAACATCATGCTCGACCCGCAGGATCACGTCTATCTGACCGACTTCGGTCTGGCCAAGATGCTCGAGCAATCGGGCATGACGCAAACGGGCGCGGTGATCGGAACCCCCTACTACATGTCCCCGGAGCAGGTGAAAGGCGAGCAGACGGGCCCGCGGTCGGACATCTACTCGCTCGGCATCATCCTCTACGAGATGGTGACCGGCGCCGTCCCGTTTACCGGCAAGTCGGTCTACGAAGTCATGATTCAACGGGTCCAGCGGCCTCCCCGCCCCGCCCGCGAGGCGAACCCGGACCTGCCCGGCTATCTCGAGAAGATCCTGGATCGCTGCCTGGCGATGGACCCCGAGGCTCGATACCAATCGGTGCCGGAGATTCTGATCGACCTCGACTCGGCGAGCTTCCATTCGAGCGTCCGTTTCGAGCTTCAGAAGAGGCGCCGGATCGCGCTCGTCGCCGCCGGCATCGCCTTCGTAGCGGCTCTGGGGCTGCTTGGCTGGTGGCTGCGCGGCCGCGTCGGCGGAACGACGCCGGAAGCCCCGCGCAAGCCCGAGTCGGTCCTGATCACCGACTTCGTCAACAAGACCGGCGATCCGATCTTCGATGGCACGCTCGAGCCCTCCTTCGGCCTGGCGCTCGAAGGCGCCTCGTTTCTGACCTCGTATAACCGAGGGCAGGCCCGCAAGATCGCGGCGCAGCTTCAGCCGGGAGCGACGAGCCTGACCGAGGCGCTCGGGCGGCTGGTCGCCGTGCGAGAAGGGATCCAGGTCGTCACGTCGGGCTCGATCGCGAAGAGCGGCTCGGATTACGTGCTCTCGATCCGGGCGATCGACGCGGCGACCGGAAACGCGATCGTCCGCTCGGAGGCCAAGGCGGAAGGGAAGGATGCGGTGCTCTCCTCGGTCGCCCGGCTCGCCACGAGCGTGCGGTCGGCGCTGGGAGACACGACTCCGAAGACCCTGGCCCTGGCCGCCGCCGAGACGTTCACCGCCGGATCGCTCGAAGCGGCGCACGAGTACGCCGTGGCGCAGGACCTCCAGTACGCGGGTAAGTACGCCGAGGCGATCCCCCACTACTCGAAGGCGATCGAGCTCGATCCGGACCTCGGACGGGCGTACGCGGGGATCGCCGTCCTCTACTCGAATCAGGGGCGCAAGAACGAAGCGGAGAAGAACTACAAGCTCGCGATGGCGAAGATCGATCGGATGAGCGACCGCGAGAAATACCGCACGCGCGGAGGCTACTACCTGATCGTGCGCCGAGAGCCGGACAAGGCGATCGAGGAGTACGGCCAGCTCGTCGCCCGATACCCCGCCGACACGGCGGGGATCGCGAACCTGGCGCTGGCCTATTTCTACAAACGCGACATGGCCAAGGCGCTCGCCGAGGGACGCCGCGCGATCGAGATTTATCCCAAGAACGTGCCGCAGCGAAACAACGTGGGCCTCTACGCCATGTACGCCGGCGACTTCGAGACGGCCGTCCGCGAGCAGAATGAAGTCATCCAGCTGAATCCCCGGTTCGTGCTGGCCTACGTGGGGCTGGCGCTGGCGCAACTCGCCGAGGGGCACTCGGACTTCGCGACCGAAACCTGGAAGAAGGCGGCCGCGATCGACGCCCGCGGCGCCTCCGATGCCGCCCTGGGCCTGGCGGACATCGCTCTTTGCCAGGGCAAGCCGGGCGACGCTCTGCCGCTGCTCGAGAAGGGCGTGGAGGCGGACCTGACGAACAAGGATTCCGAGTCGGCGGCGGTCAAGCTGGCCGCGCTCGCCGGCGCGAGGCTCGATCTCAAGCAGAACGCGGCGGCGCTTTCCGCGGCCGACCGGGCGGTCTCGATGGCCAGAGGCGACGGCATTCTCTATCCTGCGGCCCGCGTTTATCTCGCCGCCGGCAAGGAAAGCCGCGCGCTCGAAATCGCAAAGGAGCTTTCCTCGCGCCTCGAGCAGGATCCGCAGGCCTATGCCGAGCTCATCCGCGGCGAGGCGGAGCTCCAGAAGGGCAAAGCGCGGGAGGCCATCAAGATCCTGGAGGGCGCCAGAAAAATCGCCGACACCTGGATGGGACGCTACCTGCTCGGACGCGCGTATTTCGAGGCCGGCGCCTTTCCCGACGCGGATCGGGAGCTCGAGGCGGCAGGCAAGCGCCGGGGCGAGGCGACGGCGCTCTTCCTCGACGAAGCGCCGAGCTATCGATACTACCCGCCGGTCGCCTACTGGCTCGGCCGCGCCCGCGAAGAGCTGAAGAGCCCCGCCGCGGCCGAGTCCTACAAGGCATTCCTCTCGATCAAGGACGGCAGCGGCGATCCGCTGCTGGCCGACGCCCGCCGCCGCCTCGGCGCGAAGTAGCCGGGAGGCTTTAGCCGGTCATCTCACTCGGCCGATCTTGTTGGCCGCCGGAGCCGACTCACAGAACCACAGGCCGCCGTCCGACCCCGTGACGATGGCGCTCGGGAAAGAGGCCGCGGTCGGTGTCAAGAAATCGACGACCGCGCCAGTTGGGGTCATGACGCCGATCTGCGCGGTGAAGTACTCAGTGAACCACAGATTTCCGTCGGGACCGGACGTGATCCCGGCCGGGGCGGCTCCCGGGATCGGGAATTCCGTGATTGTGCCGCTCGGGGTGATTCTTCCGATCTGATTGGCGGTGAATTCCGTGAACCAGAGATTGCCGTCGGGGCCCGCGGCGATGTAAGCCGAATCGGCGGCCGCCGTCGGAATCGGAAACTCCGTGAAGGTGCCGGTCGTCGTGATTCGGCCGATCTTGTTCCCGTCGTTTTCGGTGAACCAGAGGTTACCGTCTGGCCCGGCCGCGATTCCGATCGCGTTGGAGGCCGCCGTCGGAATCGGGAACTCCGTGATGGTGATGGTGCCGGTCGTCGTGATTCGGCCGATCTTGTTTCCGCTGTTCTCCACGAACCAGAGGTTGCCGTCGGGCCCCAGTGCGATCATGGCGGGGTTCGAGGCCGCCGTCGGAATCGGAAACTCCGTGAAGGAGCCACCGAGTGTGATGCGGCCGATCTGATTGGCCGTGGCCTCGGCGAACCAGAGGTTGCCGTCCGGCCCCGCCACGATTCCCGATGGCCCGGCGCTTGGAGTCGGAACCGCGAACTCGGCGAAGGCGCCGCTCACCGGCGTGATCCGGCCGATCACGTTCGCGGTGAATTCCGTGAACCAGAGATTGCCGTCGGGACCCGCGGCAATGTACTGCGGGTCGGCGGCCGCCGATGGGACCGAATACTCCGAGAAGACGGGCGACACCGGCAAGGAGGGTCTGCGCGGATAGAAGAGCTCGGCGGTCGTCGAGAAGGTGTCGCTTCCGACGATCAGGACTCGCCCATCGTTCAGCGCCACGGCGGTTCCGGCTCCGCGCGGACCGATGAGACCGCCGGTGAAACCGAAGGTACCCGCCACGGGACTCGAGGCCGTGTAGACCTCCGCCGACGACAGCGCCGCCCCCGCGCTGAAGCCTCCAGCGACGAGGACCCGCCCTTCGGGCAGCCGAGCCCAGAGAGGCGACAGCCGCGCCGCGTTGAGAGAGCCGGTCGGAATGCTGCCGGAAAAGGGCATGAAAACGTCGGCGGAAGTAATCGCCGACGTCGTACCGGCGGGATCCATCCCTCCCGCCACGAGCAGATTTCCGGAAGGCAGGAGGCTCGTCGCTTGGGAATTGCGCGGAACGACGAGGGATCCAACCAATGCGAACGACCCGCCGATCGGATTGAAGACCTCGAGGAACCCGGTGTTGACCCCACCCGGGTCCGCGCCGCCGGCGAGCAGGACTTGGCCATTCGGCAAAAGCGTCGCCGTGTGGTACGCCCGGGGCACGAGCATCGAGCTGGGCACGTCGCTGAACAGGCCGGAGCTCGGATCGAAAAGCTCCGCCGAGCCGATGGCCGGGAACGAGGCGTTCGCGCCTCCGGTCACGAGCACTCTGCCGTCGGCCAGGCGCGTCGCCTGGAAGGACCGGCGCGCCAGGGACATGTTGTTGGCCGTCGACGTGAAGAACCCGCCCCCAGACGGATCGAAGATCTCCGCCGTGGCGGTGTCCCCGGAACCCGTGACGCCGCCGGCGATGAGTACGCGCCCGTCGCCGAGTAGAACCGCCTGGGTATCGAACCTCCCGATCCCCAGAGTCCCGGGCGTCGCCAGGAACGCTCCCGTTGTCGGGTTGTAGATCTCAGCCGTGTTGAGCGCCACGCTGCCGTTCCGCCCACCCGCGACGAGGACGCGCCCGTCGGCGAGCTTCACGACCGCGGGCAGGTACCTGCCGACAAAAGTGCTGCCGGTGGCGCAGAAGCCCTCGAGGTGGAACGGCGTCGAAATCGCCGAGGCCGACGGGACCCCGGTGACCGAGGCCTGGAGCGTGTACCCCAGGCCGCCCCGGTCGATGGCGAGCGCGCCGAAGTTCGCGACGCCCCCCTCATCGGTCACGGCCGTGATAGACCCGGAAAGCGTCGCGCCGGCGCAGGGGCTCGATCCGATCGTCATGGTGACGCTCACGTCCTGAAGTGGCGATGCCGTGTCGTCCTGAACCCTCACGCGGACCGTCGACATCGTCTGCCCGCCGACCGAGTCGGTCGGCGGCGTCTGGAAGAGCAAATCCGGCGAAAGCACGTTGAAGAGAGTGGAGGCCGCGCCCGGCACCGCCGGCGACGAGGCGATCAGCGAATACCCCGCACCGGGCTGGTCGATCGACAGATTGGAGAACGTTGCGATCCCGCCCGCTCCCGTCAAGACCGTCAGCGTGCCCGAAAGCACGGCTCCGGAGGGATTGGTTCCCAGCGAGAGCGTCACCGGCTGTCCGAAGAGGATGCCAGAGTTCGTGTCGTCCACCAGGACCTTGACCGGGGCCATGATGCCGCCCGCGACCGTGTTCGAGGGCTGCTGCGGGTTGCCGACGTCCGGCGTCTGCCCGTCAAAGTGCGTAAACGAAACGACGACCGACGTGCGCTGCAACGTAATGGTCAACGCCCGAGTAGCGGTCTCGGCGGGAGGTCCGTCCGTGCTGACCCGGACCGTGAAGGAGAAGTGGCCTACCGTTCCGGCCGTTCCCGAAATGATGCCGGAAGAGCTCAGGGTGAGCCCGGCCGGGGGCGCCCCGGAGGTGAGCGTCCACGTCCGCGGTCCGATTCCGTTTGCGGCCTGCAGGGCCACGCTGTAGAAGTTTCCGAGCGCTCCGTCGGGCAGCGCCACCGTCGTGACCACGAGCGGCGGCCCTGGGGGTGTGAAGAAGAGCTCCGCCGGCGCTGCCGTGGGCGTGCTACCCGCGTAGGTTCCGCCTGCCAGGAGCACTCGGCCGTCGAGAAGGAGCGTCGCGGTCTGAGCCGCGGTGCCGCTCGACTGGTCACCGGTCGCCGAGAACGTTTCGATCACCGGGTCGAAGACCTCGGAGGATGCAAGCGGTGACTGACCCGTCGCGTCTCCGCAACAGAAGCCGCCCGAGACGAGCACCTTGCCATTCGGAAGCAGGGCCGCCGCGTGTACGCCTCGGTTGTGCAACATCGAGCCTGTAGGAGTGAACGAGTTCGCCACGGGATCGTAGACCTCTGCAGAATTCAGCGAGATGTCTGAACTGAGACGGCGGCCCCCGGCGAGCAGCACCTTTCCGTCGGCGAGCAGCGTTGCCGTGTGGTCGCCGCGCGCAGCGTTCATGCCGCCGGGAATCAGCGTGAAGGTGTTGTGAACGGGGTCGTACAGCTCGGCCGAACCGATCGGAACCTGTGACGGCGCCGAGCTGAAGCCGCCTGCGATCAGGACGAGGCCGTTGTTCAGAAGCGTCGCCGTGTGGTACGAGCGACCGACGTTCATCGTCGCCGGGCCGACGAACGCGTTGGTGCCCGGATCGTAGATCTGCGCGTTCGTCTGGGCTACGGCGTCGTTGTCGAGGCCGCCGGCCACCAGCACATGCCCGTCGGCCAGCAGGGTCGTGGTCGGCGCGAGTCTCGCCACGGCCATGACCGGACCATCGCTGAATCCGCTCGCCGGGTCGAACAGGCTCGTCGTATCAGATCCCCCAAGGCTCTTCGCGCCACCCGCGATGAGGACCTTCCCGTTGGGAAGCAGAGTGGCCGCGGGGTGACGCCGCAAATCGATCATTTCCTGCGAAATCAACGAGAACGCTCCCGTTGTCGGGTCGTAAATCTGTCCACGGTTACTGGCCCCGCTCCCCGGGCTCGTTCCGCCGCCGGCCAACAGGACCCGACCGTCGTTCAACCGCACGGCGACGTGCTCGTAGAGCGTCGTGTCCATCGTCCCGGTGTCGCAATAGCCCTCGACGTTGAGGATCGCGGAGCCGGCGAAGTTACCGAACCCCAAGACCGTCACGCCGGCCTGGACGGCATAGCCGATACCCCCGCGGTCGATCCGCAGATTGGTGAAGGTCACGTCGCCGGCGGCGTTGGTGCTCGCCTCGAGCTCGGAAGGCGTCAACGTCGCCGCCGAGCAAGGAGAGCTTCCGAGAGACAACACCACCTTGGCGCCCGGGATCGAGGCTCCCGTCGCGTCCTGAACGTGAAACTTGAGCGTGAACGGCTGGCCGGCGACCACGGTTCCGGGCGAGGAGGTCGAAATGACGGATGCCGCGCCATTGACCGTGATACTGAAGTCTCGTGTCGCGATTTGAGCGGGATTGAGCGAATCGGCCGCCTGGGCGACGAAGTTGCTCGTACCCGCAACTTGCGGCACGCCGGTGATGGCGCCGCCGGTCGAAAGCGACAGGCCGACGGGCAGGGCGCCCGATGCGATGCTCCAGACGAAGGGCGCGCGTCCACCCGTCGGCGAGAGACCTGCCGTGTAAGCCTCGCCAACCCTTCCGATGGGCAGTGACCCGGCCTCGATAACCATGTGGACGGCGACCCGGATGGTGAAGTCCCGCGACGCCGTGAGGTCGCCTGCGCTCGCCCGCAGAGTGAAGGGAACGTCCCCTGCGGCCGTGGGCGTTCCCGTAATCCGGCCGTTGACGGGATTCAAGGTCAGGCCGGTGGGAAGGCTTCCGGCCGAAACGCTCCAGGCCGCTTCGCCGCTGATTCCGCTCACAACGGGGCTTGCCGCGTAGGTCACGCCGACGACACCGTCGGGCAGCGCAGACGTCAAGAACTGTGCGGAACCCGGCGCGATCACGACACCTCCTGGCGCCGCAGCGGTCGGAGTATTTGTGGTCGTGGTCGCGGCCTGCGATACGACGACCGGCGCGACCTGGCTCACGATCGCGGCGAGCGTCGCCGGATCGGTGAAGGCCCGCACCGTCACCGTAAAAGACTCGTTGGGCTTCAAGGGTATCGCCGGGTTGCCGATTCTGGGGTCGAGGATGTTGGGATCGTTGAGGTTCGCGTTGGGAGCCGTGAAAACCGGGTTCACGATGTTGCTCAAGAGCAGCTCATGGCTCTGCTCGAAGAGCTCGCAGTTCTGGCTCGCCAGCGTCTTGTAGGTCTTGGTGATGATGAGCTGCAAGTGGACGTCCGGCGCCGGCGCCGTGCCGACTAGGCTGACGCGGAAGGAGGCCGACGTGTTTCCCGTATTCGTCACCGTGTAGGAGGCATCCGAGATGCTCCCGTTCGTGACATTCGGGTTGCTCGGGTCGACGTTCGTGACGTTGGGATTCGTCACGCTGTCGTTCGTGACGTTGGGATTGGTCACGTTGGGATCCGCGACCGTGAGGCTGGCGATGTCCGTGTTGGTCACGTTCGGGTTGGTCACGTTGGGGTTGGTCACGTTCGGCGCTGATGTATTCGTGACGTTGGGGGAGGTCACACCCGAGTTCGTGACGTTGGGATTCGCATTCGTCACGTTCGGATTCGTCACGTTCGGCGTATAGACCTCGACGGTGTTGATCGTCGCCGCGTCCCCGCCGTCGGGCTGCACGAGAGCAGGGTTCGTTCCATCGCCGTTCAAAGTCACGAAGCCCGTCAGGCCGTTGACGACGAGCGGCCCGTTCACGGCAGAGGTCTCGGCGATGTTGACGGTGATGTCGGCGGTCGCGCTGGACGAGGTCGCGAAGATCGAGCGGGAGGCCGACGAGTGTGCCGCGACGGCGAGATCGAGCGTCGTCACGATGGGCGACGGAGGCAAGAGCGGGCTGTTCGTCCCCGCCGTGAAGGAGGCCCATCCGCCCGGAGGCTGGTTCTCGATCACGAGCCGGAAGGACTTGTCGAAGTTGGACAGGTTCTGCGCGACAACGACGAAGGAGCGCTGAAGCGTCGTGGAGAGCGGCTTGGCGCTCTGCAGCGCGGAGAAGAGGAAGTCCTGCGTGATCAGCGCGCCGTAGATGTTCTGGTTCCGGCTGCCCGTGAAAAGCGGCTGGCAGACCGGGACCGTCTGGCCTGGGTCGAACTTGCTCTGAACGGTTTTCGCGGCGGAATTGGGCGGCGTGTAGAGGTGCCAGTCGACCATTCCGGTCGCGGGATTGTAGGGCGGGACGACGTCCTGGTTGCTCGTCCAGCTCGCGAACTGCGTGCCGGCCTTCGAGGGGGCCGTGTTCAATACCCAGGACCCGCCCGGAGAGGACTTCACCATGTCGAGACCGCCAACGTGGACGTAGTCGCCGATGTACGGAACCTCTCCCAGCGAGAACATCTGAAAGCCCCCAGGATTCACCTGGAGCTGCTGGAGGTGCACGATCGGGCCGGTCTCGTCTCCCCGCGTGCCGAACTTGTAGTTCGACAGCCGCTTGGTCGTAAAGACCGGCGACGCCCCCGGTCCCGCTTGCGCCAGGCGCACGTCGAGCGTGTGGCGGCGAAGGGTCAGCAGCGGGTAGGCCACCCCGCCGGCGGTGAACGCCATGTCGCTGATGAAGGGCGTAAAGACCGGAGCGCCGTCGGGGTCCGCGAGCTTCGCTTCTCCAGCGCAGGGCTGATTGGGTGTCGGCGCCACGATGCAGGGCGAGCGCGTCTCGAGCTCGAAGCGCCCCCGCGCGTCGGGCTTCGGGAAGCCCGGCACTTTGACCGGATCGAAGAGCCCGAGCGTGTGGTCGAGACGCAGGTCGTAGTAGATGATCGTCAGTCGCCCGCCGTTGAAGGTGGCCTGGGGCATGAACTGGTGACCCCGACTGAACGAATGACCTGTGTCGTCGACCACCGCGGCGTTGTCGACGAAGGACGGCGTGGACCAGACGGCGCCGGGCACGGAGCCCTCGAGGGTCGAGAGCATGATCCGCGCGTCTCCGAGGGGGGAGATGCGCTGCGCCCAGACGAGGTAGACGCGGCCCGAACCGTCGATGGCAATGGACGAATAGGCATTGGTCCGGAAGGTTCCGGGGCTCGTGCCCTGTTCGAAGAAGCTGTCTAGCATTGGACTCGTGTAGGGATTGAGCGATTGGACCGTGACGACGGGGCCCACCGTCGTGCCTCCGCCGGTGATCTTGACGACATTGATCGCGTTTGGCTGATAGCCCATTTCCCCCATCAATCCCACCGCGAACTGCCGCCAGGCGACGTAGACCGCGCCCGAGGTCGGGTCCACTGCCATCGCCGCGCCCTGGCTGACCTGTTGCGCGGGCGTGGAGAGGGCAACCGGCGGGCTCCAGCTCGCCCCGCAGTCGGTCGACTTCGTGAATTTGAGCGTGGCGTGCGTTGAATCCGGGCTGATGGCGGCATACGCGAGATACACGTTTCCGGCGGGAATCGTCTGCGAGACGCTCGGGCTTCCGGCATCCTGCGGCACCGTCAGGTTGCAGGTCCCGGCGCCGGCCCGAGGAATGTCCACAACCATCGCAGGCTTGTCGACGAACTCCGTCGCGGTGGTCGAGACGACAAGCCTGCTATCGACGTAGCGGATCGGGTCTTTCGACTGCGACGCGTCGCCGTTCTCCTTGTTGTTCAAGTCCATGAAGCGCGAGACGAAGAGTGCGCCTTCCGTCGGGTTGCCCGTCACCGCTCGGTTGAGGGTGATCGCCGCGTAGTAGAAGAGACCGTTGGTTCCCGCCCGCACGACCGGATCCGCCGCCGCACCGAATTCGCCGACGGTGGTCTTGAACGTTTGCCCCTCGGGCGATGTGTCCTGCGGATATCCCACATGCAAGGTGCTCCGCCAGGTCTGCCCGCCGTCCAGGGACTTGAAGACACCCACCCACGCGTCGCCCGCGTACTCCTCGTCGTTTTCGTTCACATCCGGGAACGGCAAATCCACGGATCGATAGTCGTTGGCCCCCGCCAGGATGTGCTGCGCGGTTCGGGTCCCGAACGCCGCCGACGTCTCATTCTGCCTTTGGAGGAACGGATCGCCGCCCGGCCATTCGGTGCCGGAAACCATGTTCACGCTCTGGCCCGGCTGCGGGTTGATCCGGACAGGTGTCGCGCAGGCCGCCGTCGTCGAGAGGCTCAACCAGAAGCCGAAGCCGAGCGGTAAGCGCTTGTTCTGCCAGAAAATCGCTGCGGGATTGAGACCCTTCACAGTCGGCGACGCGAACGTGGTGTCCGCGCCGGCGGCCGCCGTACCCGTCCCCTGCTGCAGAACGAAGGAATTCCAGCTGATCGGGTCCGTCCCCGAAACCGGGATTCCATACACCTTCCAAGTGAAGGGAACAGCGAAGCTGTTGGTGTTGTGGACCTTCCAGACTCGACTGACGGCTGGATCGTCGGAGCACTGCGAGCTCAGCACGAGATTTGCGACCGGCGTCGGCGTTGGGGTCGGCATGGGAGTCGACGTTCGTGTCCCGGTGATGGTTGGCGTCTTGCTCGGCGGCGGTGTCTTGGTCGGCGGCGGTGTCTTGCTGTTGGTCAGCGTCTTGGTCGGCGTGCGTGTTTTCGTCGGCGTGGGTGTCCCGGTCGGACCGGTCGCGCCGACAGCGGCCGCAACTCCGAAGAGAAGCAGGAAGGCGAGCAGCCCGCTCGAGCCGCGACGAACGACCGACGCGAGTCTCTCAGACACGGACACCTCCTGCACCCGCGGGGGCGCAATGAAGAACGGGGTCCAGAGGCAGACACCTTGACGGCCTCGCCAGGAGGGCGTCTCCGTTGGCCAGATCCACGAATACCCGTGACGGCACCG
>JBGPCK010000084.1:0-13080 GCA_041481715.1 Thermoanaerobaculia bacterium
CACTTTCTCTCGACCGGCGAGACCGTTCCGCCGGGCGCCTTCGAAGAGTTGTCCGGGGCCTTCGACGCCATCTTCATGGGAGCCTTCGGCGACCCGCGCGTGCCGGACATGAAGCACGCGGCGGACATCCTGCTCGGCGCCCGATTCCGGCTCGACCTCTACGTCAACTTCCGCCCCGTGCGCTGCCTAGCGGACCGGCTCTGTCCCCTCAGGGGTTTCACCGCCAAGGACGTGGACTTCGTGGTGTTCCGGGAGAACACGGAGGGTGCCTACGTGGGCTCGGGCGGAAATTTCAAGAAGGGAACTCCCGACGAAGTGGCCGTCCAGGAAGACATCTCGACGCGCAAAGGGGTCGAGCGTATCCTCCGTTACGCCTTCGAGCAGGCTCGCGCGAGGCCGCGCAAGCGCCTGGTCATGTCCGACAAGTCCAACGCCCTGCGGTTCGTGGGCGATCTGTGGCAGCGGGCCTTTGCCGAGGTGTCGCGCGACTTCCCGCAAGTCGAGGCGAGCCACCTTTACATCGACGCCCTCTGCATGCAGATGGTCCGGGATCCTCGCCAGTTCGACGTGATCGTCACCAACAACATGTTCGGCGACATCGCGACGGACCTGGGCGCTGCGCTCCAGGGCGGGCTCGGCATGGCGGCATCGGGCAACATCCATCCCGGCCGCATCTCGATGTTCGAGCCCGTGCACGGCTCGGCGCCAAAGCACGCCGGAACGGGGAGGGCCAATCCCTTCGGGGCAATCCTCACGATGGGGCTGCTGCTCGAGCACCTGGGCCGTCTCACCGAGGCGGCGGCGATCGAGCACGCGGTCGCTGCCTGCGTCGAGGCGGGGCGCTGCACGGCCGACGTGGGAGGGGCGCTGACGACGTCTCAGGCCGGGGACGCCGTGGTGGAAAGGCTGGAGCTTTGAGCACCGGGGGGTGACCGGGAACCGGGACCTGCGAACCGGGAATGCCGTCGCGGCTTCGGTTTACGGTTTACGGAGGGATGCCTCCCGTTTTTGCTAAAATCCATTCCCAAGCAAAGGAGAACCGATCATGGTGCGCTACACGACTCGATGGTTCCTGCTCGCCCTGGCGGCCTTCCTTCTCGTCGGCGTTGTGCCGGCGCTGGCCGAGAAGAAGTTTCTCGACTCCGATGACGCCAAAGAGAGGGACGAGCCGCAGAAGTTCCTGCCCGACTACGACAAGCTGGTCAGGGGCAAGGACGCCGACTGGGTCTATTTCCCGAAGGGGGACCTGAAGTCCTACAAGACCGTGACTGTCAAGGATTTCGACGAGAACGGCCGGGGGCATGAGTCCCGAGAGGCCGCACGCGACGGGAGAGACTACGCGGAGAAGTGGCTCGAGAAAGAGGGTTTCAAGATCGTCAAGAGCGGCGGTGATCTGGTGGTCGAGGGCAACATCTTCAACGCCTGGGAGCCTTCCGGAGGGGCCCGCTACTGGGGCGGCTGGGCGGCCAACCCGGGGGTCGGCCAGGAGCTCTTGGTGAAGGACTCGAAGGGCAACATCGTCGCCGAGATCCGGCACAAGGCTAAAGGCTCCTCGATGCGGGACGCCGTCGAAAACGGCCTGGAAGACATGATCAAGACGCTCGCCAAGGGTCGCTAGCGGCGGCGGCCGATCGGACGCCGGACGAGCCAACGGACTCAAAAGACAGGGGATCCGGGAAGCGGGCCTCCGCTCGGTCGGGGTCTGCGTTTCGCTCTTCAGGCCGACGTGGTACCGTCTTTGGCCGACGTGACCGGCCGCAGGAAAGTGATGCCCCGGGGGCGCGAAACCCGCCCCGACTTCCGGCTGGCCAGCCGATTCCTCGTTTAGGAGCGATCACTATTCCAGACCCCATCCCAGCCGTCATCCTTCCCGAAACGGGATTGACCGAGCTCTTCGGAATCGCCGACGAAAACCTCCGCGCCATCGAGGAGGCCTTCGGCGTCCGCCTGGCCGCTCGGGGCAATGAGATTTCCGTCGTCGGCGAGGGGGAAGCCGAGTCGGCGACGCGCAATCTCCTGTCCGGGCTGTCGGAGCTGCTCTCCTCTGGATACCCGGTGCGGGGGAGCGACGTCTCGACCGCCATTCGCATCATCCGGGAAGACCCGAAGGCCTCCTTGCTCGAGTTCTTCCTGGACACGCCCTTCGGCCCGACGCTCAAAGGGACGGTCTCGGCCCGCAACACCAAACAGCGCCTCTACGTTCAGATGATCGACCGGCACGACCTGGTCTTCTCGATCGGTCCGGCGGGCACGGGTAAGACCTACCTCGCCGTCGCAATGGCGGCAGCGGCGCTGCTCGAAAAGAAGGTTAAACGAATCGTGCTGGCGCGGCCGGCCGTCGAGGCGGGCGAACGGCTGGGCTTCCTGCCTGGCGACCTGGTCGAGAAAGTGAACCCCTACCTGCGGCCCCTGTATGACGCCCTCTACGACATCCTGGGCTACGAGAAGACGGCCAAGATGCTCGAGCGCGGCATCATCGAGGTGGCGCCGATCGCGTTCATGCGTGGCCGCACCTTGAACGACGCCTTCATCATCCTGGACGAGGCGCAGAACACGACCTCAGAGCAGATGAGGATGTTCCTGACGCGTATCGGATTCGGCTCGAAGGCCGTCGTGACGGGCGACATCACCCAGGTGGATCTGCCGCCGGGAAAGACCTCGGGACTGCGCGAAGCCCAACAGCTTCTGTCTCGAATCGAGGGGATCCACTTCGTGCTCTTCGACGAGCACGACGTGGTTCGCCATCCCCTGGTGCAGTCGATCATTTCCGCCTACGAAGGGCTCGACCGCGAACGCGAGGCGGCCTCGCCTCGCCCATCGGCTGCCCGCTAGACCGCGCCATGCCCACGGACGCGCCGCTTCGGCGCACGACGGCTACTTTTCGGCGCAAGTCCGCGGCTCCGGCGTTTGGCGAGCCGCGCCGCTTCGAGCGCCTCCGGCCCTTCTTGTGGGCCACCGCCTATGTCGTGGCCACGACGGTCGCTTTTTCTCCGACACTCTCGTTCCGCAGCGCGCCGCAGAAGCCCGGCTCGATCGCGACGCGTGACATCGTCGCGCCGCGGGACCTGATCGTGCCCGACCCGGCGTCGACCGAGAAGCGCCGGGCGGAGGCCGCCGCGGAAGTGCTCGCCGTGTACGACTGGGACGCTGAGGCCCCGGCGCGCCTCGACCGCGATCTGCGGCGCTGCTTCGAGAAGGCGCGGGACGCCTCGCGGCGGCGCGGGGTCGTGACGGCGGCAGTCCGGGAAGCCTTCGATCTGCCCATCGGAGACGAGGCGCTGTCCGCGCTCGCGCGTCTCAACTTCTCGCGGGAGCTGGAAGACCGCCTCGTCGCGGCCGGCCAGGACCTCTACCGCGCCGGCGTCGTGGACAACCGGGCGGCGGTGCTCGAGAACCGCGGCAGCGGCATCCTGTTGCACGACCCCGGCACCGGCAGAGAAGCCCGGCGTAAGGACGTCTCCGAGGTGCTCGAATACGGCGCGCAGGCGAAGGCTGCGCTCGCGGAGAGGCTCGCGGATACGGCGCTTCCGCCGCGCGAGCGTTCGGAAGTCGCGGCCTTCCTCGCGGCGACCATGCGCCCCAACCTGACCTCCAACGCGTCCGCGACGGCCGACCGGCGCGCGGAAGCCTCTCGCTCCGTGGAGACGGTGCTGACGAAGATTCCCCGCGGCAAGGTGATCGTCCGCAAGGGGGACGAGATCACGCCCCGCGCGGCGCAGTGGATCGACGCGGCGCGCGCCTCGGTCTCGGACCCGTCCTCCTGGGTGAAGGTTGCGGGGATCGCCCTCCTGCAGATTTGTGCCGCCCTGGCGTTCTGGCTGGACGCGCGGCGCCAGCGCCGCCGCAGGCGGGAACGGGCGCCGGAAGTCGTTTACGGCTCCGTGCTCGCGACCGGAATCCTCTTCGCCTTGCTGACGCGCGGCGCCTTTGCGCTCGCGCAGACGCTCTCCACGAGCTTCGAGGGCGCCACCTGGGCCTCTCACAGCTACTATGCCATCCCGTTCGCGGCCGGCCCGATCGTGGCGAGCCTCGTCGCCGGGATGGGGCCCGCGCTCCTTTTCGCCGCGGTCCACGCGATCGGCGGCGGCCTCCTGATGGGGCAGAGCTTCTCCTTCGTGCTCTTCGCGCTCGTGGGGTCTCTGGCCGGGATCTTCGGCCTCGGGAAGGTGCGCTCGCGCAGCGTGCTGCTTGCCATGGGGGGCATTGTGGCGGCGGCGAACCTCGTGTCGATCTCGGCGATCTCGTTTCTGAACGCCGAGCCGCGGGGATGGGACTTCGGGGGCGACGCCCTGGGGGGCCTGACCGGCGGGTGGTTCGTCGCGATGCTCGTCGCGGTGATCCTGCCCATCTTCGAGCACGTTTTCCACGTGACGACGGACATCCGGCTGCTCGAGCTCTCGAACCAGAACCTGCCGATCCTGCGCACGCTCGCGCTGGAAGCCCCGGGAACCTATCAGCACTCCCTGATGCTCGGCACGCTCGCCGAGGCGGCGGCGGAGGCGATCGGAGCCGACACGATGCTGGCGCGGGTGGCCGGCTACTACCACGACATCGGGAAGATCCGAATGCCCGAATACTTCATCGAGAACCAGCCCAAGGGCTCGAACCGCCACGACAAGCTCGAGCCCTCGATGAGCGCCCTGATCATCGCCTCGCATGTGAAGGAAGGCTTCGAGATGGGACGCAAGGCACGGCTACCCGAGCCGATCCTCGCCGCCATCCGCGAACACCACGGAACCAAGAAGATCCATTACTTCTACCAGAAGGCCCTGACGCGGTCGGACCCCACCCAGGGCCCCGTCCGGGATACCGACTACCGCCACTCGGGCCCGCGGCCCTCAACGCGCGTCAACGGGATCCTGATGATTTGCGACGCGGTGGAAGCCGCCTCGCGAACCCTCATCGATCCGACGCCGGCCAAGATCCGGACGATGATTCAGACGATCGTGGACGACTGCCTGCGTGACGGGCAGTTCGACGACTGCGACCTGACGATGCGGGACCTCGCGATCATCGTGGACACTCTGGAGCGGACGGTCTCCACCGCCTACCACCACCGCATCGACTACCCGGGCTTCGAGTTCAACCGAGAGCGGACGCGGCGGCGAACCGGCGAGGGGGCCGTCGCGCCGGAACCCGGCGGCGGAAAGGTCTCCGGGCCGCGGCCGGTCTCGGGAGGGAACGCGGGATGAGGCGCGGCGAGTCCCTGGAGATCGGCGTGCGTGCCGCCGTATCGGGAGCGCCCCCGGCGGCGCGCGTGCGCCGCCTGATCACGAAGGCCGCGCGCGCCATCCGCTCGCGGCCGCGCGAGGTGTCCGTCTACTTCTGCGGCGACTCCCGGATGCGGGCTTTGAACCGCCGTTACCGCCGCAAGGACCAGCCCACCGACGTCCTCTCCTTTCCGGGGGGAGAGGGAGCCCTGCTGGGCGACATCGTGATCTCGGTGCCGTACGCCGCGCGGCAGGCGCGTCGGCGCCGGCAGCCGGCCTCGGCGGAGCTCGACCGGCTGCTGCTGCACGGATACCTGCATCTTCTGGGCTACGACCACGAGGCCGACGGCGGAGAGATGGACGCGCTCGAGGCGCGCCTGCGGCGCCGCTTTCGGATCGAGGAGCGGGCATGATCCTGCTCGCCGCTTCCGCCGTCTGTTATCTCGTGTTCCTTCTCTTCGAGACCTTCGCCCTGGCGCTCGATCGCCTGTCGCCGATCAAGGTGCGGGGGCTTCTCGAGGAGCACCCGGAGCGCGCCCGGCTCCTGGCCGGGCCCGGCAAGGTCGAGATCGTGCGGACGACCACGAAGGTCCTCGTCCAGATGCTGCTCCTGACGGGCCTCTTGACGGTCGTCTCGGGCCTCGCGGCCGTGGGTGTCTCCTCTCCGTGGGCCTGGGGCGGAGGACTGTTCCTGCTGGGATGGCTTCTGACCGAGGTGCGGCTGCAACAGCACGCGGCGGCTTCGAACCCCGAGAAGATCGTGACGCGCCTGCTTCCGATCGTGACGTCGGCCTCCTGGCTCCTGCTTCCGCTGGCGCTGCCCGTGCGGAAGATCTTCGAGGCTCGCGAAAAGGCCGAGAGCGCGGCGCCGGCCACGCCGGCCACCGAGGAGGAGGTCCAGGCCTACATCGACGTCGGCCGGCAGGAGGGGATCCTCGAAAAGGAGGAGGAAAAACTGCTCCTCTCGATCGTAGACTTCGGCGACACCCGTGTGCGCGAGGTGATGACGCCACGCACCGACATCGTCTGGGTAGACGCCGCCGCCTCCTTCGCCGTGCTGGCCGACCTCTTCGTGTCGACGAAGTACTCGCGCATCCCCGTGGCGCGAGGCACGATCGACCGCGTCGTCGGGATCGTGCACGTCAAGGACACGCTCGCGTCGATCCGCGAGGGCTCCGGCCCGCCCATCGCGAGCCTGGCCCGCGAGGTGTACTTCGTCCCCGAGACCAAGAAGGTGTCCGAGCTGCTGCGCGAGTTCCAGCGCCGTCACCTCTGGATGGCGGTCGTCGTGGACGAGTACGGCGGCGTCTCGGGCCTTGTGACGGTCGAGGATCTGCTCGAGGAGATCGTGGGTGAGATCTCCGACGAGCACGAGGACGAGCGGGAGGCGGTCTCGAAGGCGGGGGAGAATGCCTACTCCGTCTCGGGCAAGCAAAGTGTCGCCACGATCGCCGAGCTGTTCGGCCGCGGGCCCGAGGAGGAGGAGTTCACGACGGTCGGCGGCTATCTCGCGGCGCGCCTTGGCCACATTCCCAAGAACGGCGAGATCCACCGGGAGTACGACCTGCTCTTTACGGTTGAGGACGCCGACCGGCGGCGCGTGCACCGCGTCCGCATCGAGGCCGTCGGAAGCGCTCAGCTCTCGGCCGTTGGCGCTCAGCCAGAAACGCGGAAGGCCGAAGGCTGAGAGCGGATCGCTGAGAGCGGCCCGGCCCCCCATGCGTGTCGGCTCGGTCGCGGTCGTCGGCCGCCCGAACGTGGGCAAGTCGACGCTCGTCAATCGCCTGGTCGGCGAGAAAATCGCGATCGTCTCTGACAAGCCCCAGACGACGCGCAAGCGCATCCTCGGCGTCTGCCGCGGCGCGGGCTGCGAGATCGCGCTGCTCGACACGCCGGGAATCCACCGGCCGCAATTCCGCCTGAATGCGGCAATGGTGCGGGACGCGACCGACGCGCTCTCGACGGCGGATCTCGTGCTCTGGATCCTGGACGTCTCGGAGAAGCGGGGCCCGGGCGAGGCCTTCATCCTGGGGCTTCTCGAGCGGGCGAACCGGCCCGCGATTTTGGCTCTGAACAAGATCGACCGAATCGCCAAGCCGAAGCTTCTTCCGATCCTGCAGGAGTTCGGCTCGCGTTTTGCGTTTCGGGAGATCGTGCCGATCTCGGCTCTTACGGGCGACGGTGTCGACCGGCTCAAGGAGCTTCTCGCCGCGAATCTGCCCGAAGGCGAGCCCGCCTATCCCGAGGATTTTCTCACCGCGACGCCCGAATCCGAGTGGATCGGCGAGGTGATCCGAGAAAAGCTTCTCGAGCGAACCCGGGAGGAGCTTCCCTTCGCTTCCGCCGTCGTCATCGAGGGCGTGCGCGAGGACCCCGAGAAGCAGCTCACCGTCGTCACCGCGTCGATCGTCGTCGAGCGCGAAGGGCAGAAGGGCATCGTGGTCGGCCGGGGCGGCGGGATGATCAAGGACATCGGCAGCGCGGCCCGGCAGGAGCTCGAAGGCGAGACCGGCAGGCGTTTCTTCCTGGATCTCACCGTCAAGGTCCGCGAGCACTGGCGCGACGACGAGCGCTTCCTGGCGAGACTCGTCGCGGAGCCGGAGAGGTAGGAAAGAGGGCCTAGAGCCCGCGTACCGCGCGGCGCAGATTCTCGGAGAGGTCGGACAGGGAGTCGGCCAGGCTTTCACGAAGGCGGTCGATCTCGGCCAGCATGCGCTCGTCGGCGGCGTGGCGCTGGCCATGGGCCTCGAGCAGGGGCGCGAGCTGGGAGCGGATGTCCTCGGCCTCGCGCCGTCCCTGGTTGGTCTTGTCCTCATGGGTCCGCTGCACGGCCTCGAGGGCGCCGGCAATGCCGTTGATCTGCTGTTGCACCTTCTCGACGCGCTCGGTCAGGCTCACCAGCGCCATCCCGACGTCATCCTCCAGCGTGCGCAGCCGCTTTTCGACGAACTCGTGGCGCTTCTGCCCGTTCTCGAGCTTCTTCTCCTGCGCGTCGAGACGCTCGAGGCCGCTCCCAAGGCGCCCCTCGGAGGCCGAGAGCCGCGAGTCGTGGTCGTCGACCCGGGAGCCGGCGGCCTCGAGCCGCTCGGAGAGCTCCCCGATTCGGGCGATCTCCTGGCTGTCGCTGCGCGCGCGATCCTCCATCGTCGCGAGTCGCACCTCCAGCGCCTGGCGGGCTTCCTCGCGCACTTCTGCCGACTCGCTCGACTGCCGTTCGGCGACCTCGAGGCGCGAGGCCAGGACGTTGCAGGCGGCGTCCACGCGGGCGAAATCGGTATGGGTTTGCTGCAATCGCTCGCTCGCTTCCGAGAGACGCGCATCGAGCCGGGCCTCGAGCCGGGTTTCGAGCTCCCGAAGCATTTCGGTGAAGATTTCGGGCGCCATCGCCGGCGCGGCCTGCGCCCCCGCGAGTGTGCGTGGCTCCGAAACGGCCTCGTGGGCAGTTGCGAGAAACTCTACCGCCGGCTCGGGCTCGGGCAGCGGTTCGGCGGTCTCGGGCTCCACCTCGTCCACGACCTCGAGGGGATCGGGAAGCGGTTCGGTCGGCCTCTCCGGCGGCGGTCCCGGCGCGAACGCCGAAGCCGCAAACGGTCCCTCGTGCGCCGAGGCAGTCTCCGCGGGGGCCGGCTCTTCCGTTTCGAAGGGGGCCTCCTCGGCGGGGGAGGGTACAGCCGCGAGTGGCCGCGGGCGCTTGGGCTCCTTCATCTCGACGCGGGTAAAGAGCGACTGCTTCCAGGACTGCAGGTCGTCCTTGCTCTCCTTGGCCGCGGGAAGGCTCGCCTCCTCGGGTCGCCGTCCCTGGAGGCGGCGCAGCAGGTCGACGAACGTGAGCTTCGAGATGAGCTTGAACGTCTCGGTCACACCGCGCCCCGCCGAAGCCACTGCCTCGACGAAGGGAAACGAGGAAAGGCCGAGCGCTTCCTGCATCGCCTCGACCGAGAGGATGTCGGCGAGGTCGCGCTTGTTGTACTGGATGACGACCGGCATTCCTTCGAAGGCCACGCCGTTGGACTTCAGGTTGTCCTTCAGGTTCTGCCAGGCCTCGAGGTTCCGGGGAAGCATCGTCCATTGGGAGTCCGCGACGAAGACGACGCCGTCGGCGCCTTTGAGAACGACCTTTCGAGTTTCATTGAAGGCGGTCTGCCCGGGCACGGTCGCCAGCTGGAAGCGGATCTTGTACCCCTTGATGTCTCCCAACTCGACCGGAAGCAGATCGAAGTAGATCGTCCGGTCGGTGTGTGTCGAGAGGTTCAACAGCTTTCCGACCGTGGACGGCTCCAGGCGGTCGTGCAGGACCTGCAGATTCGTAGTCTTTCCCCCGAGGCCGGGACCGTAGTAGACGATCTTGGCCGTGAGTTCCCGTGTGGCGGCGTTGTAGATGACCATGAATCGGTCGGGCTATTTTACTCCCGTTTTCCCGGTTCTTGACGGGGGGCGAGCCTCCCCATAGACTCGCGCGACCTTGACCGAAGGCCTCATCAAGAAGACCCGGATCCTCGACGCCGAGCGCATCGGCCGCATGATTGATCGAATGGCGCACGAGATGGCCGAGCGTCAGCGGGACCTGCCTGCGCTCGCCTTCATCGGGATCCGCACGCGGGGGGTGCCCTTGGCCAACCGGCTGGCCGAGCGCCTCGGGGCCCTGGTCGCGCAGTCCTTTCCGGTGGGCGTCCTCGACATCACGCTCTACCGCGACGACCTTTCGACGGTCGCGCCCCAGCCGTTGCTCAAGAAGACCGAGATCGAGTTCGACCTGAACGGCCGCACGGTGGTTCTGTGCGACGACGTCCTCTACACGGGCCGCACGATCCGCGCGGCCCTCGACGGCGTGATCGACCTCGGGCGTCCCCGGGCGATCCGCCTCGCCGTCCTGATCGAGCGCGGCCACCGCGAGTTCCCCATCGAGGCGAACTACGTCGGCAAGAGTGTCCCGACCGCGCAGCGCGAGGTCATCAAGGTCATGTTCCGGGAGACCGACGACGCGGACGAGGTCTGGATCCTGGAAAGGCCTGTTTGAGCCGCGCGCGGCGCGCGGACGAGGGCGAAAAGCGGCTCATGGCGTTTCGGGAGGGGACGAGTTGACCAAGGCTGGGCTGCGGTCCAAGGACCTGCTCGGCATCGAATCGCTCTCGCCGGAAGAAATCGTCCTCATCCTCGACACGGCGGAATCGATGCGGGAGATCGGGCAGCGCGCGATCAAGAAGGTTCCGGCGCTGCGCGGCCGCATGGTCGTCAACCTCTTCTTCGAGGCCTCGACGCGCACGCGCTTCTCCTTCGAGACCGCGGAGAGGTGGCTTTCGGCGGACTCGCTGAACTTTGCGGCCAAGGGCAGCTCTGTCGAAAAGGGGGAAACCCTTCTCGACACGGCGAAGAACCTCCAGGCCATGTCGCCCGACCTGATCGTCATCCGGCACGGCACGCCCGGCGTGCCGCACTTCCTGGCCCGCAACCTGAAAGCCGGCGTCATCAACGCCGGCGATGGGGCGCACGAGCACCCGACCCAGGCGCTGCTCGACGCCTTGACGATCCGGCAGCGCCTCGGCCGTATCGCAGGCCTGCGCGTTGCGATCACGGGCGATATCGCCTACTCGCGGGTCGTGCGATCGAACATCTGGCTGCTGACGAAGATGGGAGCCAAGGTCTTACTCTGCGCGCCGCCGACGCTGCTGCCGCCGCGGATCTCGGAGATGGGAGTCGATGTGACGACCGACTTCGACGCGGTGCTCGAAGGAGCCGACGTCGTGATGATGCTACGCATGCAGCTGGAGCGGCAGGGAATGTCCGTTTTCCCGTCGGCGCGCGAGTACTTCAAGAGGTACGGCTTGACGGCCTCGCGCCTGGCTCGGGCCAAGCCCGAGGCGATCGTCATGCACCCGGGCCCCATGAACCGCGGAGTCGAGATCGCCTCCGACGTGGCCGACTCGCCGCGCTCGGTCATCCTCGATCAGGTCTCCAACGGGGTCGCGGTGCGAATGGCGGTGCTGTATCTGCTGGCGACAGGCCGCGGCTGGGAAGGGGAGAAGGAGTCGTGAGCCGGCCTCTGTTGATTCGGGGCGGCCGCCTCGTGGATCCCGCGGCGGGCCGGGACGGCGCCTTCGACCTTTTGCTCGACGAGGGAAAGGTCGCCGGAGTCGGGCCGGACCTGCCGGCCAAGGATGCCGAGGTTCTCGACGCGAAGGGGCTCCTGGTCCTGCCGGGCTTCATCGACCTGCACGCGCACCTGCGGGAGCCGGGCCGCGAGCATGCCGAGACGATCGCGACGGGCTTGAAGGCCGCGGCCGTGGGCGGCTATACCGCGGTCTGCGCGATGCCGAATACCGACCCGGTCGCCGACAATCGGGCCATCGTCGAGTTCATCGTGTCGAAGGGGCGCGGCGTGGGAGGCACGCGACTCTACATGATCGGCGCGATTACCAAGGGGCAGCGGGGGGAGGAGCTGGCGGAATTCGGTGAGATGCAGATCGCCGGAGCCGTGGCTCTCTCCGACGACGGCCGGTGGCTTGCCAACGGCTCGTTGCTGGACCGGGCCTTCGAGCACGCGAGCCTCTTCGGGCTTCCCATCGTCCAGCACGCCGAAGACCCGACGCTCTCGCGCGGAGCGCCGATGCACGAGGGAGCGGTCTCGACGCGCCTGGGGCTGGCGGGGCAGCCCGCCATCGCCGAGGCGGCCGCCGTGGCGAGGGACCTCCTCGTTGCGGAAGCGGCGGGCGGACGACTCCACATCGCCCACTTGTCGGCGGCAAGGTCGCTCGAGCTCGTGCGGGAGGCGAAGGCGCGCGGCCTCGCCGTCACGTGCGAAGTGACGCCGCACCATCTCGTTCTGACCGACGAGGAAGTGGCGCGCTCGGGGTTTGCCACCAACTGCAAGATGAATCCGCCGCTGCGCGAGGCCTCGGACACGGAGGCGCTTGCCGCAGGGCTGGAGGACGGCTCGGTCGACGCGATCGCCACGGACCACGCCCCGCACCACGAGGACGAGAAGTCGCTCGACTTCGAGACGGCCCCCTTCGGGGTCGTCGGCTTCGAAACCGCTGCCGCCGTCGTCTACGATCGCCTCGTCACGAAGGGGCGTCTGTCCTTGCGGCGTTTCGCGGAGCTCTTCTCGCGGGGTCCGGCGCGCGCCTTCGGGTTGCCTGGGGGGTCGCTTGCCCCCGGATCACCCGCGGACGTGACGCTGTTTGATCCCGCGGCGCGCTGGACGGTGGAGCCGGCGTCCTTCCGCTCGCTGTCGCGCAACACGCCCTTTACGGGATGGGAGCTGACCGGGCGTCCCGTCGCTACGGTCGTCGGGGGACGGATCGCCTGGAGGGCGTAGCCCCAGGAACGCCCGCTCGTGCTCATTCCCGACCGGTCCCGCGCGGCGCTTCTTCTTCTCCTCTTGGCCGGCCCGCTGCCGGGCGCCGAGATCCGCCGGATTGCTCTGCGGGTCCCGGAGGGCTTCTCGCTCGGCCCCGAGTTCGCGCGCATGTCCGGCTGGGTGGCCTCCGGCGACCTGTCGAAGGAGGGGCGGTTCGGGCGGGCCGGTGGGGCTCTCACGATCGACCGCGCCTCCGACCGCGATGAGATCGCCTCACGCGAGAGGTTTCTCGCTGCCCTGCGGGCGCACGAGCGCGACGGCGCGCGCTGGCTCTTCCGCGAGTCGGAGAGGAGCGCGGCGGCCGTGTGGCAGCCGGTTCTCCGGCGGTTCCTCGGGAGAGGCTGCCGTGCGCCCCTGACCGTCCGGATCTTTCCCGACGCCGCCACGAAGGCGCGCGACACGGGCTCCTCCCGTCCCGCCGACCTCGCGCGGGAGGGACGCGGCCTGCGCGTCGATCTCGACGCCTCGGCGCCCTTCGAGCCCGACCTGGTCACTCCGGTCCTCGCGGCGGCG
>JBGPCK010000085.1:0-12948 GCA_041481715.1 Thermoanaerobaculia bacterium
CGTGTTCTCCTCGACCATCGGCGGAAGCTGCAGCTCTCCGCAACGCTCCTCCGTAAGGGCCAGACAGATCAAGCCGCGCCCCTCGCGCGCCATGAAGTTGATCGCGTGCGGCGTGACCTTCTCGGCCGAGAGCACGAGGTCTCCCTCGTTTTCCCGGTCTTCGTCATCGACCACGACGATGAACTTGCCCCGGCGCAGTTCCTCGACGGCGTCGTCGATGGAGGCGAAATGGAAGTCGGTGCGGCCCGTCACGACGCCATTTTCTCACGGGCGGGCGCGCAAGGGCGGACCGCGCCGGGCCGGGCCGGCCCGCCCTGTCCCTCCGGGGCCCCGTCAATGAGCCGCGGCAGGAGCGGCCGGCGGCAAACGATCGCCGTTGTAAATCGCGTAAGAGACCTTCCACTCGCCGCCGGTGCGCTTGAGAAGCACCAGAAAACGCCCCGGCTCTCGGTCGCGGCGCGAGGAGTCTCCCGAGGTAATCGAGGGAGGAGCCTCGCGCCGCGGGAGCGAGCGCGTAGCGAGGGATCAGGCGGGCGGTCGAGGCCCTTTGGCCGAGCCGCCCGCCGGTGCGCCACAGCGCAGATCCCGAGCGAAGCGCGAGCGACGGTTAATAGACCGCCGGCTCTTCGTAGGTCGCGAACACCTTGCGCATGACGTCGGAGATTTCGCCGACGGTAGCGTAGGTCTTCACCGCATCCACGAGCGGCGGCATGACGTTTTTTCCATCCGCGCAGGCCCGCTCCAAATTCGCCAGAGTAGAGACGACGGCCCTTCCGTCCCGGGTGCGTCGCAGCTCCCCGAGGGCGCGCTTCTGTTCGTCTTCGATCTCCTCATCGATCGAGAGGATCTCGAGCGGCTGCTCCACTTCCTCGACAAACTCGTTGACGCCGACGACGATCTTTTCCTTTGCATCGATCGCCCGCTGGTAGGCGTAGGCCGCGTCCATGATCTCTCGCTGGGGAAAACCCGCCTCGATCGCCTCGACCATGCCTCCGAGGGCGTCAATCCGGCGGAAGTAGTCGAAGCAGCCTCGCTCCATGCGGCTCGTCAGCGCCTCGACGAAGTAGGAGCCGCCGAGCGGATCGATCGTGTTGGCGACACCGGACTCGTGGGCGATGACCTGCTGGGTTCGCAGGGCGAGCTTGACCGCGAAGTCGGTCGGCAGCGCCAGCGTCTCGTCGAGCGAGTTCGTATGCAGCGAGTTCGTCCCGCCGAGCACTCCGGCCAGGGCTTGAAGCGCCGTGCGCACGACGTTGTTGTAGGGCTGCTGGGCGGTCAGGGAGCAGCCCGCCGTCTGCGTGTGGAAGCGGCACATCCAGGAGCGCGGGTCCTTCGCGCCGAAGCGCTCCCGCATCGTTTTTCCCCATATGCGGCGCGCCGCTCGGAACTTCGCGATCTCCTCGAAGAAGTCGTTGTGGGAATTGAAGAAGAAGGAAAGGCGCGGAGCGAACTCATCCACCGCGAGTCCCGCGTCGATGCCGTACTTGACGTATTCGACGCCGTCCCGCAGCGTGAAGGCGAGCTCCTGCAACGCCGTCGAGCCCGCCTCTCGGATGTGGTATCCCGAGATCGAGATCGTGTTCCACTTCGGAACATGCTTCGCGCAGAAGGCGAACTGGTCGGTCACGAGGCGCATCGACGGGCGCGGCGGGAAGATGTACTCCTTCTGGGCGATGTACTCCTTCAGGATGTCGTTCTGAAGCGTCCCGCCGACCCGGGTCCACGGCGTGCCGTGCTTCTCGGCCACCGCGAGGTACATCGCGAGCGCGATCGGAGCGGTCGAGTTGATCGTCATCGATGTCGTCACGCGCCCGAGATCGATTCCGTCGAACAGGACCTCCATGTCCCGCAGGGAGTCGATCGCGACGCCGCACTTGCCCACTTCTCCCTTGGCCATCTCGTGGTCGGAGTCGTAGCCGTAGAGGGTGGGCAGGTGAAACGCCGTCGAGAGGCCCGTCTGGCCGTGCTGGAGAAGGTAGTGAAATCGGCCGTTGGTTTGCTTGGCGCTGCCGAAGCCCGCGAACTGCCGCATTGTCCACAGCTTGCCCCGATAGCCGGTCGGCTGGACGCCGCGGGTGAACGGAAACTCTCCTGGCCAGCCGAGGTCCCGTTCGGGGTCGAGACCCGCGATCGTGTCCGGGCCGGCCAGCGGATCGACCGGCTCACCCGACACGGTCGTCCAGTCCGCCTTCCAGGTGGGGACCTTCGCAAAGCCCTTTTTCGAGGCTTCTTCCCAGCGCGCACGGCCCACGCGCGACGCCTTCGGAACCGTGGGATCGTCCTGGCTCATGGGAATCAGGATACCAGCAGGGTCCAGCGTCGAGTCGCGGGAGTCCCGATAGCGGCCTCGCTCGTAGGGGCGGGGCTTGTCCCCGCCCGCGGGCGGCCGCAAGGGCCGCCCCTACAAAGCCGACCTGCGTCGAGACCTCGGTGAGACGACGCTAGCGGACGCGCTCCCAGACCGCGCGGAAGGTTTCCGTCGGAGAGGGTCAGACGGTCTCCCTCGAGTGTCGCCGGCCGCTCCTGGTCCGTTCCGACGTACTCCGGCCGAAGGCTCCCCTCGACGTGATGCGTGACGATTCGGCGTGTCTCATCCACCGAGTACGTCCCGAAATAGGCGACATATCCCAGGTAGGCGTCCCGCGCCTCTTCGGGCGTCGGCTCCTCGTCTTTTCCGGAGGCGAACCTTGGGCGAGGCATCTTGGCCAGCTGGACGGCCATGTGCCCCGTTCGATCGTAGAGAATGTATCCGCGCGGAGACGAGCCAAGACGGTCCTTCCACCCCGCCTCGGCAGCCTCCTGCCGCTGGTAGCTGACGAGCCTCCAGGTGCCGACGAGCTGATCCGCGAACGTCGTCGAGGGCGGTACCGGGGTCGCCGCGAAGCCGAGAGCCGCCGGCAGCAAGAGACCGCCCAATCGCCATCGCATAGACGCCTCCTTCGAAAACCGAACGGGCAGGATACTAAACGGCGACGGAGGCCCCCGTATAATTCCCGGACCGAGCACTCATGGCCGACCTCACCCGCGAACAGAAGATCGGCGTCTACCGCCACATGCGCAC
The DNA here is from genome assembly GCA_041481715.1 of Thermoanaerobaculia bacterium. Taxonomy (GTDB): domain Bacteria; phylum Acidobacteriota; class Thermoanaerobaculia; order UBA5066; family Gp7-AA6; genus DATBFU01. The sequence continues at coordinate 3,062 of JBGPCK010000085.1, forward strand.
GACGCGCCTCGTGGAGGAGAAGCTCGTCCACCTCTATCGCCAGGGCAAGATCGTCGGCGGCCTCTACCGCTGCCTCGGCCAAGAGGCGACGGCCGTGGGAAGCGCCTACGCGCTCTCGAAGGGGGACATACTCGGCCCCTTGATCCGCAACCTCGGGTCCGTCCTCGTCATGGGGTTCACGCCCCGCGACGTCTTCGCGCAACACATGGGGAAAGCCTCCGCGCCCTCCGGCGGCAAGGACGGCAACCTGCACCTGGGCTCCCCCGAGCAAGGCGTCGTCTCCGCGATCTCGATGCTCGGAGCGCTCGTGCCCGTCATGGCGGGAATCGCGCTGGCCGCGCGGATGCAGAGGCGGCCGATCGTCGCGATGACCTACATCGGCGACGGGGGCACGTCGACCGGTCCGTTTCACGAGGGGATGAATTTCGCCGGCGTCGAGCGGCTGCCGCTGGTCGTGGTCGCGGAAAACAACGGCTGGGCCTACTCGACTCCCTTCCGGCGCCAGACGGCGGCCAAGAGCCTCGCCGACCGGGCCACGGCCTACGGGGTCCCGGCCGAGTCGGTGGACGGCAACGACGTCCTCGCCGTCCATGCGGCGTGCGGCCGAGCGGTCGACCGCGCGCGCCGCGGCGAAGGACCGACCCTCGTCGAGGCGAAGACCTACAGGATGAAAGGGCACGCGGAGCACGACAATCAGGAGTACGTTCCGAAGCAGGAGCTGGAGGCCTGGATCCGCCGCGACCCGATCGAGGCCTATGCCCGCGTGCTCCAGGAGTCGGGGGTCGCCGGCCGCGACGAACTCCTCGCGATCGACCGCGAGGCGTCCGCCGAAGTCGAACGCGACGCGGACCTCGCGGATCGGAGCCCGTTTCCTCCTCCGGAGCGGGCGCTCGAAGGCGTCTACGCCGTGGCGGCCGGCGCGCCCTCCGAAGTGCCCGCGGGCAAGGGCGAGGCGTGACGGCCTCTCCGGGAGCCGCCGGCCGCCCCTCGACGACGTACGTCGAGGCAATCCGCGAGGGCATCTTGGAGGAGATGGAGCGCGATCCGCGCGTCTTCCTCCTGGGCGAGGACATCGGCGTCTACGGCGGCGCCTTCAAGGTCACCGAGGGGCTGCTCGCGCGCTTCGGAGAGGAACGCGTCCTCGACACACCCCTCTCGGAGACGGCGATCGTCGGCGCCGCGGTCGGCGCCGCCATGATGGGGATGCGGCCCGTCGCGGAGATGCAGTTTGCCGACTTCTTTTCCTGCGCCTTCGACATGATCACCAACTTCGCGGCGAAATCGCGGTACCGCACCGGCGTGGGCGTTCCTATGGTCATACGCGGGCCGTCGGGAGGCGGCGTGCACGGCGGCCCGTTTCACTCCCAAAACCCCGAGGCCTTTTTCGCGCACACGCCGGGCTTGAAGATCGTTCAGCCGGCCACGGCCGCGGACGCGAAGGGCCTGATCAAGGCGGCCATCCGGGACGAAGATCCCGTGCTCTTTTTCGAGCACAAGTTCCTCTACCGGCGCGTGCGCGATGTGCTGCCCGAGGGCGACCACGTCGTCCCGATCGGAAAGGCCGCGGTGCGCCGCACGGGCCGGGATCTCTCGATTCTGACCTACGGAGCCATGGTGTGGACGGCGCTCGACGCCGCGGCGACGCTCGAATCGGAAGGAATCGACGCCGAGGTTGTGGACCTGAGGACTCTGCTCCCGCTGGACGAGGAGACGATCCTGGAGTCCGTCGGACGGACCAACAAGGCCATCGTGCTGCACGAGGCGACGCGCACCGGCGGCATCGGGGCCGAGGTCGCCGCCGTGCTCGCCGAGCGCTGCTTCGAGAGCCTCGACGCGCCTGTCCTTCGCGTCACCGCGCCCGACACGCCGGTCCCTTTCTCGCCGCCGCTCGAGGAATTCTTTCTGCCCGACGCCGAGAGGGTCTGCCGGGCCGCGCGGACGCTCGCCGGCTACTGAGCGAGCCCGCGGCGAGGCAACCGCCGATCGCGCAGCGACCGCGACTCCACCGAATCGTTCAATCCGACAGATCCTCTGTCCCCGCGCCGAGCCGCCCGTAGTCCTCGGGCGAGTCGATGTCCGCGAGCGGCGGCAGCTCCAGCAGGACCGCCTCGTGCCAGTGCCGGCGCACGACTTCCCGGGCGCCGACGTCGCCGCTCAAGGCCGCGAGCTCCGGGAAGAGCTCGCGCGAGAAGAGCACGGGATGGCTCGCCAGCGCGCCGTGGACCGGAACGACCAGTCGAACGCCGGGCCGGAAGGCCTCGACGATCCGCCGCACGCGGTCGGCGGTGTTCCCCGGCTGGTCGCCCAACGCGATGAGCGCGGCGCCGGCGTCCGCGCAGGACTCGAGGCCGCGAGCGAGGGAAGAGGACATGCCTTCCTGCCAGCGCTCGTTCACGAGGATCTCGACGCGCGCATCGTCGGGCAGACCGGACTCGCGCCGCACCCGCTCGGCCTGGCAGCCGAGCACGACCACCACGCGCGGGAGCGCCGCTTCGAGCAGAGGCTCCACGGCCGCGCGGAGAATGGTCCGCCCGCCGCCCGCGGGCAGGAGCATCTTGAGGCGCCCCATCCGGCTGGAAGCGCCGGCGGCCAGTACAACGGCAGCAATCATCGCGCGGGCTTTAAGGTATAAGAGGCGCCATGCACTTCGAAGGAAAACTCGCGATCGAGGCGCCGCGCAACAGGGTCTGGGCCTTCCTGACCGACCCGGACGCTGTCAGCCGATGCGCGCCCGGGCTGGAGTCCCTCGAGGTCCTGGAGCCCGGCAAGAAATTTCGCGTCGTGACCGCGATCGGATTCGGGGCCATCAAGGCCCGCTTCACCTCCGACGTCGAGTGGACGGATCTCGATCCTCCCAACCGCGCCGGCATGAAGGCGCACGGCAACGCTCCCGGCAGCGCCGTCGACGCTACGAGCTCCATGGTCCTGTCCGACGGCTCCGGCGGGGCGACCGATCTGGCCTGGGAGGCCGAAGTGACGGTCGTAGGCACGATCGCGAGCCTCGCCGCGCGTTTGATGGGGGGCGTGACGCAGAAACTGACGGGCGCCTTCTTCGACTCGGTCAAACGGGAGGTCGAAAAAACGAAGACGACGCCGAAGACGTGAAGTTCGGACCCGTCCGGCTCGAGGACGCCCTCGGAAAGATCCTCGGCCACAACGTGGCGGGCGCCGACGGACGACGCCTTCTGCGAAAGGGGCGGCCCCTCTCCACCGCCGACCTCGACGTGTTGCGCGGCCTCGGCCGCTCCGTCATCTATGTCGCCGAGCCGGGACCCGAGGAGATCGGCGAGGATGAGGCCGCCCGCCGAGTCGCCGGGGCCGCCGCTGGGCCGATGATCGACCCTGCGGGCGCCGCGGCGGGGCGAGTGAACCTGCTCGCGCGAGAGCCCGGGGTGCTCCGCGTCGACGCCGCTCGCGCGATGCAGATCAACCTCTCGGAGGGAATCTCGCTCGCAACGCTCCCCCCGCACACCCCCGTTTCCGCCCGGCAAATCGTGGCGACCGTCAAGGTGATCCCCTACGCCGTCCCGGAGGAGCGGTTGCGCGGAGTGGAGGCTGCCGCGGCACAGGGGGGGCCGCTTCTTTCCATCGACCCGCTGCGGCCCCGAAGGGTCGGATTGATCTTGTCCGGCTCGGAGAGCGTGCGTGAGCGAGTCCGGCGGGATTTCGAGGCCCCGCTGCGGGGCCGGGTCGAGTCCTTGGGATCGGCGGTCGCATGGTCGGAGTTCGTGCCCCTGGAGAACGAGTCGGGGGAGGTCGCGCTCTCGCAGGCCCTGCGGCGGCAGGTCGAAGCGGGAGCCGAGCTGATCGTTCTGGCCGGCGAGACGGCGATCGTGGACTCGAGCGACATCGCCCCGCGTGCGATCGAGCGCGCCGGGGGCGAGGTCGCCGGCTTCGGAGCGCCGGTCGACCCCGGCAACCTGCTGCTCGTCGCCTACCTCGGGGCCGTCCCGGTGATCGGTGCTCCGGGCTGCGCCCGCAGCCGGAAGGTCAACGTCGTCGACTGGGTGTTGCCCAGACTCCTCGTCGGCGAGCGCCTGACGCGCCGCGACATCGCGGCGCTCGGCGTGGGGGGCCTGCTCGAAGACGTGCCGGAGCGGCCCATGCCGCGCAGCCCGCGTGCCGCTCCCGAAAGCCGGACGGATTGACACACCGCGCGAGCGAGCGCATATACTGCGGCCTCTTCCCGATGGCCACCGCGAACGACACCCCAGCGGTCCTCACGTTTCGGCCACGAGTTTTTCGGGACTCCCATCCGACCTCGAAGTGAGGAGCCTCATGAAGCTTCCCGTCTCCATCACCGTCAACGGCGCCCGGCAGTCCCACGAGGTCGAGCCGCGGCTGCTGCTCGTGCACTACTTGCGGGAGACCCTGGGCCTGACGGGCACCAACGTCGGCTGCGACACCAGCCAGTGCGGCACGTGCACGGTGCTGATGAACGGCAAGGCCGTCAAGTCCTGCACGGTTCTCACCGTTCAGGCCGATCGCTCGAGCCTCACGACCATCGAGGGCCTGGCCGGAACGGGCAAGCTCCATCCGATCCAGGAAGCCTTCTGGGAAAAACATGGCCTGCAGTGCGGCTTTTGCACCCCGGGCATGATCATGACCGCTTGCGACCTGCTCGAGAGCAATCCGCGGCCGACGGAGGAACAGATCCGCCACGGCCTGGACGGGAACCTCTGCCGTTGTACCGGGTATCAGAACATCGTGGCCGCCGTGAAAGAGGCCGCGGGCCGGATGGCCGGCGGCTCCAAGCGGCAGAGCGCGTAGGGAGGCGGCCATGGCGTCGCGCATCTTCGGCTCCGGCATCAAGCGGCGCGAAGACCCGAGGCTTCTCACGGGTCAGGCCAAGTACACCGACGACTTCGTCCTGCCCAACATGGCGCACCTGGCCGTGGTTCGCTCGCCTTACGCGCACGCGAAGATAAAGAAGATCGACACGAAGAAGGCCCGCCAGATGCCGGGCGTCCTCGGCGTCTTCACGGGGTCGGACATGAAGGAGGCGGGCTTTGGCCCCATCCCCTGCGCCTGGGTCGTTCCCGGCTCGAACACCAAGACGCCCCCATATCCGCCGATCGCGATCGACACCGTTCGCTACGCCGGCAATGCCGTCGCGATCGTGGTCGCCGAGGACCGCTACGCGGCACGCGACGCGGCCGACGCGGTCAAGGTCGAGTACGAACCGCTGCCCACGGTCTCCGACCCAAAACGGGCGGCCGAGAAGGGAGCACCGCGTCTCCACGCCGACGTCGAGAACAACGTCTGCTTCCTGTGGAACGTCAAGGGCGGAGACGTGGAGGCGGCGTTTCGCTCGGCGGAGGTCGTCGTCAAGGATCGGATTCGCAATCAGCGGCTGATTCCCAACGCCATGGAACCGCGCGCGGCCCTGGCGCAGTACAGCTCGGGCAGCGGCGAAGTCACGCTCTGGGTCACCTCGCAGAATCCGCACATCGTCCGCTTTCTGCTGTCGCTCGACACCGGCATCCCGGAGCACAAGATCCGCGTCGTGGCGCCGGAGGTCGGGGGCGGATTCGGCAGCAAGATCCCCCACTACCCCGAAGACACGATGGTCATCTTCGCGTCCAAGGCGCTCGGCCGCCCCGTCAAGTGGACCGAAACCCGGAGCGAGAACTACAGGGCGACGATTCACGGGCGCGACCACGTCCAGGAAGTCGAGCTCGCCGCAAAGAAGGACGGCACGATCCTCGGCCTGCGCGCGAAGGTCTGGGCGAATCTCGGCGCCTACCTCTCGACGGCCTCGACGGGCATCCCGACGATCCTCCACGGGCTGATGCTCTCGGGCGCGTACAAGATTGCGAACATCCACGAGGACGTCTACGGCATGTTCACCAACACGACGCCGGTGGATGCCTACCGCGGCGCCGGCCGCCCCGAGGCGATATTCATCGTCGAGCGCCTGGTGGACCTGCTCGCGAAGGAATTGAAGCGCGACCCGGCCGACCTGCGCCGCCAGAACTTCATCCCGCCCTTTTCCGACGGCCACACCGTGGCGACCGGCGTCACGTACGACTCGGGAAACTACGCTGGAACGCTCGACAAGGCGCTCCAGATGGCCGGCTACAAGGCCCTGAGGGAGAGGCAGGCGGACCTGCGAAAGAAGGGGCAGTATCTGGGCATCGGCCTCTCGACCTACGCCGAGATCTGCGGCCTCGGACCCTCGCAGGTCGCGGGCGCCGTCGGCTTCGGAGGCGGCCTGTGGGAGAGCGCCATCGTGCGCTTCCACCCCTCGGGCAAGGTCAACGTCTTCGTGGGCATTTCGCCCCACGGCCAGGGCGAGGAGACCACGTTCGCGCAGATCGTCGCGAGCGAGCTGGGTGTGCCCGTCGACGACGTCGAGGTGATCCACGGCGACACCGACCAGACGCCGATGGGCTGGGGCAGCTACGGAAGCCGCTCGACGGCGGTCGGCAGCGGGGCGCTCATGGGGGCGATCGCCAAGATCCGGGAGAAGGCAAAGATCGTCACCGCGCACCTGCTCGAGGCGGCGGTGGAGGACATCGACTACGCCGACGGCAAGTTCTTCGTGAGGGGCTCCCCAGGAAAGTTCAAGACGATCCAGGACGTGGCCTTGATGGCCAACGTCGCCTGGAATCTTCCGAAGGGATTGGAGCCCGGCCTGGAGGCTTCGGCCTTCTTCGATCCGCCGAATTTCGTTTACCCCTTCGGCGCACACATCGCGGTCGTTGCCCTGGACGCCGAGACGGGCGAAGTGAAGCTCGAGCGCTACATCGCGGTCGACGACTGCGGCAGAGTGATCAACCCGATGATTGTCGAGGGCCAGATCCACGGCGGCATCGTGCAAGGGATCGGGCAAGCCCTCTGGGAGGGCGCAGTCTACGACGAGAACGCGCAGCTCTTGACCGGCTCGATGATGGACTACGCCCTGCCCCGTGCCGAGTTCTTCCCGAATTTCGAGCTCGGCATGACCGAGACGCCCACCAACGTGAACCCGCTCGGCGTCAAGGGAATCGGCGAGACCGGCACGATCGCCTCGACGCCCGCCGTCTATAACGCCGTGCTCGACGCCCTGGCGCCGCTCGGCGTGAAGCAGGTCGACATGCCGCTGACCCCCGAGCGCGTCTGGCGCGCGATCCGGGAAGCGAAGGGGAGGTAGCCATGTACTCCGCGAGCTTCGACTACTACCGCCCGAAAACGATCGCCGAGGCCGCGGCCCTTCTGCGCAAGCACAAGGGCTCCCGGGTGATCGCCGGAGGCCACAGCCTGCTGCCCGCCATGAAGCTTCGACTCGCCAGTCCGAAAGCGCTCATCGACATCGGCGCGATCAAGGGTCTCTGCGGCATCCAGTCCAGGGGCAAGGCCCTCTGGATCGGCGCGACGACGATCCACGCCGACATCGCCTCCTCCTCGCTCCTGCGCAAGGCGTGCCCGGTGCTCGCCGATACAGCCGCCCAAATCGGCGACATCCAGGTCCGCAATCGCGGCACGATCGGCGGATCGATCGCGCACGCAGACCCGGCGGCCGATTTCCCGACCGTGCTCGTCGCCCTTGGCGCCACGATCGTGGCGAAGGGTCCGAAGGGCGAGCGCAAGATTCCCGCCGAAAAGTTTTTCGTCGATCTCTTCACGACGGCGCTCAAGCCCGGCGAGATCGTGATCGCGGTCCTCGTACCGCCGTACGGCAAGGGCACCGGCGGCGCGTACGTCAAGCATCGCCATCCGGCTTCGAGCTATGCGGTTGTCGGTGTGGCGGCGCTGCTCGAGATCCAGAACGGTACGTGCGGGCGCGTGAGTCTGGTGGTCGGGGGCGTCACCGCCAATCCGGTTCGCGCCGCAGCGGCCGAAGGCGCCTTGACCGGCTCCCGGCCGGACGCCGCCGCCATCGCGGCCGCCGCCGCGAAAGTCGCCGGCGCCCTCCAGAACCCACAGGGGGACCTGTACGCCTCCGGCGAGTTTCGCGTTCACCTGGCGAGCGTGCTCGCCCGGCGCGCGCTCCAGGCGGCGGTGGAACGCTCTTAGAAGCGAGGCCGCGCGCAAGCGGGGACGAGACCCGACGCCGAGCTCCCGTGAAGAACCCCACCTCGCCCCTCCAGTCGATCGACACGCTGCAGAGCGCGCTCCGGGAGCGCCGCTACCGGGCCTCCCGCGGCCTCGCGACGGCCATCTTCCTCGCGCTGAAGCTGAAAAGGCCGCTCTTTCTCGAGGGCGAGGCGGGTGTCGGAAAAACGGAGGTCGCCAAGGTACTCGCCGACATCCTCGGCGCGGAGCTGATCCGGCTCCAATGTTACGAGGGTCTCGACGTCCACCACGCCGTCTACGAGTGGAATTACACGCGCCAGATGTTGCACCTGCGGCTGTCCGAGGCGCAGGGCGAGCGTCCCGCCGAGAAGGATCTCTTCGGGCCGGAGTTTCTCCTGCGCCGGCCTCTGCTGCAGGCGATCGAGAGCTCCCGGACCGGCCGGCCGGCGGTCCTGCTCGTGGACGAGGTGGACCGCAGCGACGAGGAGTTCGAGGCCTACCTGCTCGAAGTCCTCTCGGACTTTCAGATCACGATCCCCGAAATCGGAACGATCCGCGCGGAGGAGCCGCCGGTGGTCGTCGTCACCTCCAACCGGACGCGCGAGGTGCACGACGCGCTCAAGCGCCGCTGCCTGTACCACTGGATCGACTATCCGACACTCGAAGACGAACTGGCGATCGTTCGCTCGAAGGTCCCCGATGCGCCCGAGCGCCTGGCGCGGGAGGTCGCGGGCTTCGTCCAGGAGCTGCGCCGCGCCGACCTCTACAAGCTGCCGGGCATCGCCGAGACGCTCGACTGGGCGGCGGCGCTGGTCGCCCTCGATCGCACGGCCCTCGACCCGGCCGTCGTCGGCGACACGCTCGGCATCCTGTTGAAGTACCAGGACGACGTCGAGAAGGTGGCGGGAGAGGCCGCGGAGGAGATGCTCGCCAGGGTGCGGGCCGGCGGGTGAGGGCGTGAGCGGGCAGCTTCTCGGCAACCTTCTCCTCTTCGGGCGCGTGCTCCGGGGCCTCGGGCTCGACGCCGGGCCCGGCCGGATGATCGACCTTGCGCGCGCGCTCGAGTTCGTCTCGATCGGCTCGCGCGCGGAATTTCACGACGCGGCGCGTTGCCTTCTGGTCCACCGGCGGGAGGACCTGCCCCTCTTCGAGGAGGCCTTCGCCGTCTTCTGGCGCAAGCCCGCCGCCGCCGAATCGACTCTCGATCTGGCTGCACTGGGAGAGCGGCGCCGGTTTCGGCGGCCCCGATTCGAGCCGCCGCCCCTGCGGGGGAATCGAGAGCCGCCTCCCGAAGAGCGCGAGCCGCCCCCCGAATCGTCGCAGCCGCCGGTGCTCCAAGCCACACTCACCTGGAGCGCGCGCGAGGTGCTCCGGCACAAGGACTTCTCGGAGATGACGGCGGAGGAGACCTCCGAAGTCCAGAGAATGATCGCCTCGCTCGTCTGGAATCCGGCACAGCGGCGGGCCCGGCGCCGAAAACCCGGGACCGGCGGGATAGCGGACTTGCGCCGCACGCTGCGCCGGAACCTGCGATACGGAGGAGAGATCCTCGAGTGGGCGCACCGCGAGCCCTCCTCGAAGGCGCGGCCGGTCGTCGTGCTCGCCGACATCAGCGGCTCGATGGAGCGATACACCCGGCTCCTTCTCTTTTTTCTCTACGGGCTCGCCCAGGGGCTCGACCAGCGCGTCGAGGCGTTTCTCTTCGGCACGCGCCTGACCCGGGTCACGCGGGAGCTTTCCGGGCGAGACCCGCGCGAAGCGCTCGCCAGCGTCTCCCGGTCGGTGCCCGACTGGTCCGGCGGCACGCGTATCGGCGAGTCGCTGAAGGCCTTCAATTTTCGATGGAGCCGGCGCGTGCTTTCGGGCGGAGCGATCGTCCTCCTGGTCAG
>JBGPCK010000086.1:0-12877 GCA_041481715.1 Thermoanaerobaculia bacterium
CTTCTTTTCCTCTCCGATAAACTCCCCCCGGTTCTCGTTCGATCGCTGCAGCTCTTTCTGCGATTCTGAAACGTCCGAGGGGTCCTGACCGAAAACCGAATGGTTCACCGGAAGACGGCTCCGCCTCAGCCCCAGGCCGCGGCCTCTCGCGACATTTCTCTGACCATTCCAGTGGCCCCCGAGATGGAGATCGTCGCCACGGCGCAGGCCGCTGCCCTCGGCGAGCACATCGGGATGTCCCGGGATAAGATTGACGAGGTCAAGCTCGCGCTGGTCGAAGCCTGCATCAACGCCTTCGAGCATGCGGAGACCCGCGACGAGCGCCTGCACCTGACCTTTCGGGTGGGCCGGGACGAGGAAGGGATCGATTGGCTGGAGATCGAGGTCTTGGATCAGGGCAAGGGCTTTGACCACCTGCGTATTGAGCCCCCGACCCCCGAGCAAACCTTTCAGGGCAAGCGCAAGCGGGGATGGGGGCTTCAGATCATCCGCAGCCTGATGGACGGCGTTCAAATCAAGTCGGGCGACTGGGGGACGCGCATCATCATGAGGAAGTACAAGTGAGCGACGCTTGCAAAGTCTCTGCGGAGCGCCGTGGCGAGGTGGCGATTCTCTGGACCGATGGATACATCAACAACCAGGGGGGTGAAGAGATCGCGCGCGAGGCCTACAAGCACCTCGATTCGGGCGCGCGCGCTCTGGTCATGAACCTCGAGAAGACGCGCATCGTCAATTCGATTGGCATCTCGATCCTGATCGAGGTGCTCGAACGCGTGATGGACCGCAAGGGCGTGCTCGCCTTTTGCGGCCTAACGCCGACCATCGACAAGACGTTCCGCATCATGGGCCTCGCCCAGTACGCCTCGATCTACCCGACCCAGGAGGAGGCGCTTCGCGCGATCTCCGCGGGAGCTTAGCCGGCATGGAGCCGGTGCCGGGCGGGGTGCCCACCCGCCTTCGCGAGGCGTGGAGAGAGGTCGGAAGCGCGCTCGCCGGCGATCGGGAGCGGCCGCTGCCGGCCCGCATCACCGACGCCGCGGCCGCTCTGGCCGGGGCCGGACGAGCGGTCCTATACCTGCGGGAGAAAGGGAGCTGGATCGCCGCCGCGGCGGTGGGGGACGGGGCCTCGGCGCTCCCGCTGCCGGTGCCGTGCCCGGCCGTCAGCGGCTTTTCCCACGGCGCGCTCTGGGTCCGTCTCGAGGCGGAAGGGGAGTTGCACGGCCTCCTTGGCCTCGACGCCCTCGCCGATGACGGTGCGGAGCTCGCCGAGCTGCTGGGCTCGCTGCTCGGGCCCGCGCTCGGCGCCCACCGCTTCTCCCGTCTGGTCAAGGAAGCGGACTTCGAGGTCCGCACGCGGCTGTTGGAGCTCGAATCCTTGTACGACCTCGGGCTTTCGCTCGCGGGACAGCTCGACCTCCCGGCGTTGGCCGACGAGGTGCTCTTCCGCTCCATCTCGCTGACGGACGCGCGCAAGGGGAGCCTCGTGCTCCTGTCCGAGAGCGGCTCGGTGCTGCTGTCGCGGCACATCGGCGGCGAGTTGGTCTCCCCGCGCGACGTCTCGCGCTGGGAGCTGCCGGAAGGAGAAGCGGCCATCAACAACGCCGCGTCCTCGGTTCCGACGGCTGGCCTGCGGCTGGCCTCGTGCGAGAAGTGCCTGGCGGTCGCCATTTCGGTGTCGGGACGGCGCGTCGGCGCTCTCGCCGTGGCCGACAAGGAATCGCGCGACGGGGGAGTGCTCGACTTCACGCCCACGGATGCGCGCCTGCTCTCCCTCTTCGCCAACCAGGCGGCGGCGGCCATCGAGACGGCGCGCCTCCACAAGGAGGCGATCGAAAAGGAGCGCATCGAACGCGAGCTCGAGCTCGCCGCGGCGATCCAGCGCGAGATCCTGCCCCGCGCGCTGCCGCGGGTTGCGGGAGTGGAGCTTGCGGCCGCCAACGTCCCGACGCGGCAGGTCGGCGGCGACTACTACGACCTGTTCCCGCTTTCGGGCGGTCGCCTCGGGTTCCTCGTGGCGGACGTCTCGGGCAAGGGGGTGCCGGCGGCGCTGCTCGTCTCGACGGTTCACTCGGCCGTACACCTGCAGATCGACGAGGCAAAGACCATCGCGGATCTCGTCGCCCGCATCGACCGGCATTTGCGCCGCTTTGCCGCGACGCGAAAGTTCCTGACGCTCTTCTTCGGCCTTCTCGAGCCGGATACTGGACTCTTCCGCTACGTTTCGGCAGGGCACAATCCGGCGCTTCTCGCCCGCGCGACGGGGGAGCTCGTGCGGCTCGAGTCGACCGGCGTGCCCGTCGGGATGCTTCCCAACGCCTCGTGGCGGGAGGAGACGGTTTCCGTGGCGCCGGGCGACCTGCTCTTCGTCTACACGGACGGCGTTACGGAGGCGGTCAACGAGAAGGACGAGGAGTTCGGCCTCGAGCGGCTCTCGGAGATCGTGTCCGGCGGCGCAGCGCTGCCTCCCCGCGAGTTATGCGACCAGGTGCTTGCCGCCGTCGCGGACTTCGCGCGCGGGATGCCGCAGTACGACGATCAGACGCTGCTGCTGGTGCGAAGGACGTAGCTCCCGTTCGGGCTAAGATTCCTGCGATGCCATTCTTCTGGCCGCTTCTCCTCGCCCTTCTTTCTCCGGCGCCATCTTCGGATCCGGGTCTCCTTCTCGAAGGGGCGACAGTGTACGCATCGCCCGAGGGGAAGGCGCAGACGTCGAGCATCCTCGTGCGCGATGGGAAGGTCGCTTTCGTTGGCGCGCCGGAAGCGGCGCGCCGGAAGGCGGGAAACGCCCGCATCCTCGACCTGGCCGGCCGCTTCGTCTTCGCGGGCTGGGCCGACGCGCACGGGCACCTGGAAGGCCTTGGCGATGCCCTCGAGATCGCCGACCTTCGGGGCGCCGGCAGCGCGGGAGAGGCGGCGCGGCGTATGGCGGCCAAGGCAGCCGGTTTTCCCGCCGGCGCCTGGGCGCAAGGGCGCGCCTGGGACCAGAACCTTTGGGCAGGTCAACAGTTTCCCGACGCGAAGGATCTGGACGCGGCGGTGTCCGACCGGCCCGCGGTGGCGCAACGCGTGGACGGCCACGCCATCTGGGTCAACACGAAGGCCCTCGAGGCAGCGGCAATCGGACCCGGCACGCCCGATCCGCCCGGTGGGCGCATCCTGCGCCGCGCCGATGGAACCCCCTCGGGCGTGCTCGTCGACCATGCGGCGCAGCTCGTCCGCCGCGTGATGCCCGAGCCCTCGCCGGCCGACCGCGAGAGGCGCCTCACGGCCGCGGCGCGGGCCTGCGCGCGGGTGGGTCTGACCGAGGTCCAGGACGCGTCGGGCTACGGCCCCGAGTCGATCGCGGCGCTCGAACGGATCGCCTCGCGCGGAGATCTTCCGATCCGGGTCTATGCGACGGTCTCGCCCGATGAGAGGCTCCTGGCCGAGGCGCTGCGCAAGGGAATGCGCATCGGGCACGGAGCGGACTTCCTGACGGTTCGGGCGATCAAGGGGTACGCCGACGGTGCCCTCGGGAGCCGCGGAGCGGCGCTCCTCGAGGACTATTCCGACGAGCCCGGCAAGCGGGGCCTGCTCGTGACCTCGCCCGAGCGGCTCGACGCCGTCGCCCTCGAGGCTCGAAAAAACGGCTGGCAGCTCTGGATCCACGCGATCGGCGATCGCGGCAACCGGATCGGGCTCGATGCCTTCCGCAAGGCGGCGGCGGCCGTTCCCAAGGCGCCGCCGGGCGGCGATCGGCCGCGCATCGAGCATGCCCAGGTCGTCGCGCCGGCCGACATCCCGCGGTTCGCCGCCGAAAACGTCATCGCCTCGATGCAGCCCACCCATGCCACATCCGACATGCCGTGGGCCGAGCAGCGTGTGGGGCCCGGGCGGATCCGCGGGGCCTACGCCTGGAGGAGCCTCAAGCGGACGGGCGCCCGGCTCGCGGGCGGAAGCGATTTTCCGGTCGAGTCCGAGAATCCGCTTCTCGGCTTCTACGCGGCCGTCACCCGCCAGGATCTCTCAGGCAATCCGCCCGGCGGCTGGCGCCCGCAAGAGAGGCTCACCCGCGAGGAGGCGCTCGCGCTCTTCACGACCGACGCGGCCTATGCCGCTTTCGAGGAAGACCGACGCGGCCGGATTGCGCCGGGCTACGAGGCGGACCTGACCGTGCTGGCACAGGATCCCATGACCGTCCCGGCCAGGGAGATCCCAACGATCGCCGCACCGCTGGTGATCGTGGGAGGGAAGGTTTTCCCGGCGGAGGCCGTCCCCGCGCGATGAGGCTTGCGTCCGCGCTATTCTTGCTCGCCCTCGCCGCCGGGGTCGCGTGTGACCGTCCGGCGCCGCCGGCCGCGAACGTGACACCCAGCACCGATTCCGAAGCCGCGCGCCGCGCGCGCATGGTGGAGACGCAGATCGTGTCCCGTGGCGTGCGCGCCCCGCGCGTCCTCACGGCCATGCGCGAGGTGCCGCGCCACCTCTTCGTCGAGCCCACCGAGCGCGCGCGGGCCTACGATGACACGCCGCTGCCGATCGCGGGGAACCAGACCATCTCGCAGCCGTACATCGTGGCGCTGATGACCGAGCTGCTCGACCTCGAGCCGGGGGAGCGGGTGCTCGAGATCGGAACCGGATCCGGCTACCAGAGCGCCGTGCTCTCCCGAGTTTGCCGGGAGGTGTACTCCGTGGAGATCGTGCCGGAGCTCGCCCGGGCGGCCGCGGCGCGCCTGACCGCGCAAGGCTACACGAACGTCACGGTTCGCGAGGGAGACGGCTACCGCGGCTGGCCGGAGCACGCTCCCTTCGACGGCATCATCGTCACCGCCGCGCCCGAGCGCATCCCGCAGCCTCTGCTCGAGCAGCTCGCTCCCGGGGGCCGCATGGTCATTCCGGTCGGCGGATTCTTTCAGGAGCTGAAGGTGTTCCGCAAGGACTCCGCCGGCAAGATCACGGAGCAGGCGATCCTTCCGGTGCGCTTTGTTCCCATGACGGGGGAAGTCGAGAAGACTCCCACGGCGCCCGAAAACTAGCCGCCTCTTGCGCCGCACCTTCAAGGCGTTCACCTACCGCGACTTTCGCCTGCTGTGGGTGGGCGCATTCACGTCGAGCGTCGGCACGTGGATGCAAGAGGTGGCGCAGAACTGGCTGATCCTCACGATGACGGGCTCGGCCTTCCTGCTCGGCCTCGATGCCTTCCTCGGGGACGCACCCTTCCTGCTCTTTTCCCTTTTCGGGGGCGTGCTCGCGGACCGGCTGGACCGGCGCCGCATCCTGCTCAACTCGCAGTTCGTCCAGCTCACGAGCGCGGCGCTGCTCGCGGTGCTCGTCCTGACCGGCCAGGTCCGGGTCTGGCTGATTCTCACGCTCTCCTTCGTCGTCGGGTTGGCGCAGTCCTTCGGCGGGCCCGCGTATCAGGCGCTCGTGCCCACACTCGTCGATCGGGAGGATCTGCCCAACGCCGTGGCTTTGAATTCCATTCAGTTCAACCTCGCGCGCGTGATCGGGCCGGTGCTCGCGGGCGTCGCGTTCTACCGCCTCGGGGCGGCGGCCTGCTTCGGCCTGAACGCGGTCTCCTTCCTCGCACCGGTGGCCGCGTTGTTGCTCCTGCGGCGCGGCGGAGGGACCTCGCCCACCACGGAGCCCGTCCTGCAGAGCCTGCGGACCGGTCTGCGCGCCGTGCGCGACGAGAAGCCGCTGCGAGGTCTCGTCGGGCTCTCGTTCATCGGCAGCTTCTGCGCGTTGCCGCTGGTGACCTTTCTCCCGGTCTTTGCCAGGGACGTCTTCCACCGCGACGCGAAGGGATACAGCCTGCTGCTCGCCGCCTTCGGCGTGGGCGCGATCGCCGGGGCGGTGGGCGTGGCCGGCTTCGGCAACGTGAGGCGAAAGGGGATCGTGGCGGTCGCGATGCAGATGACCTTCGGGTCGTTGATGGCCGGATTCGCTCTCTCGCGCACGGCTCTGCTCTCCTACGCGCTGCTGGCGCTCGCGGGGGCGTCGCTCATGGTCGTCTTCGCCATGTTCATGACTCTCGTTCAATCGAACGTGGACGACCGCCTCCGGGGAAGGGTCGTCTCGGTCTACTCGCTCGCCTTCCGCGGCGCGATGCCGCTCGGCAATCTCGCCGCGGGGTTCCTGGCCTCGATGTTCTCGGCGCCCGCGGTGCTCGTGGGCAACGGCGTCGTTCTCATGGGCGTCGGGGCCTTCGTGCTCCTGCGCAACCGCGGCGGCGTGACGGCGCTCTGAGGCGTCGGAGCGGGGAAGCTCCGGCGCGCCGAAGGGGCCAGTCGGTGTCTGAACCTGTCTGCCGGCCGCGCGCCTGCAGCTCGTCGGCGCCGACGGCGTCGGCACTTTGGTGGTGTCGGGATGAGCTGGGAGAGCGCGGACGACACAAGTGAGGTCAAGCCTCTGTTACCCAAGGCCTTTCATGTTCCGCCGCCATTGCATCGAGGCCGGCGGGCGACTGCAAGAAAGTTTCTGGGCTAGAATCCTCGGGACTATGCCCGCATCCAAGAGATTTCGCCAAGAGCGGGAGTTCGGACTTCTCGTCGGAGGGATCCTGGCCCTGCTCGGTGGGTGGGGGGTGTGGCGCGGACGGGTGGGGCCCGTTCCGGGCCTCCTCTTGTCGGTGGGCGCCCTGCTCCTGCTCTCCGGAGCCCTCTTCCCCTTCGCTCTGCGGGTTCCCTATCGCGCCTGGATGACGTTAGCCGAAGCGCTCTCGGTCGTCATGACCAACGTGATCCTGGTCCTCGTCTACTTCGGCATCGTCACGCCCGTCGGGCTCCTGCGCAAGGCGGTGGGTGGGGACCCTTTGCGCCGGCGGGGGAAGCCGACCGCCTCCTATTGGTTGCCTTTCTCCGACCGTCAGCGCGACCCGCGGCACTACGAAAAGATGTTCTGACCGGGAGGACTCCGATGTCGAAGCTGCAGGTCATTCGGGAAGTCTGGGAGTTCATGAGGCACAACCGGAGGTACTGGCTCGCTCCGATCCTCGTGGTCCTACTCCTCGTGGGCCTCCTCCTGATCGTGGCGAAGGGCTCGGCGATCGCGCCCTTCATCTACACGCTCTTCTAGGCTCCAGCACCAGACCGTGACGGCCATCCTAGGCCTGTCCGCCTTCTACCACGACTCGGCGGCGTGCCTCGTCATCGACGGGGAGATCGTCGCCGCGGCGCAGGAGGAGCGCTTCACACGCAAGAAACACGACCACGAATTCCCGCTCCACGCGGTTCGATATTGCCTGCGGGAGGCGGGCCTCGACCCGGCTCGCTTGGACTTCGTCGGCTTCTACGACAAGCCGATCGTCAAGTTCGAGCGTCTGCTCGAGACCTACGTGGACTACGCGCCACGCGGCTTCCTTTCCTTCCGCATGGCGATGCCTCTCTGGATGAAGCAGAAGCTCTGGCTTCCGGAACTGATCCGCACGGAGCTCGCCCGCGCCGCTGGCGCGGAGGACGAGAAGGAGGCTCGCCGCGAAGGCAAGAAGTTCCGCTGGAAGGTTCTCTTCGGCGACCACCACGAGAGTCATGCGGCGAGTGCCTTCTACCCCTCTCCCTTCGAGGAGGCGGCCATCCTGACGATGGACGGCGTCGGGGAGTGGGCGACCAGCTCGATCGGCTTCGGCCGGGGAAACGAGGTCTCGCTCTCGAAAGAGCTTCGATTTCCCGACAGCCTCGGCCTGCTCTATAGCGCGTTCACGTACTACACCGGCTTCAAGGTCAACAGCGGGGAATACAAGGTGATGGGGCTCGCGCCCTATGGAGAGCCCCGATACGTGTCGCTGATCAAAGAAAAACTGGTGGACATCCGTGAGGACGGCAGCATCCGGCTCAACCAGGAGTACTTCGGCTACTGCGACACGCTCCGGATGACCAACGGGGCCTTCGACCGCCTTTTCGGGGGCCCGTCGCGCGAGCCCGAGACCAAGCTCACGCAGAGGGAGCTCGACCTGGCCCGGAGCATCCAGGAGGTGACCGAGGAGGCGATGCTCAAGATGGGCGCGTTCGTCCACCGCGAAACGGGCCTCCGGCGTCTCTGCATGGCCGGGGGAGTGGCCCTCAATTGCGTCGGCAACGGAAGGCTCCTGCGCGAGGGACCGTTCGACGAGATCTGGATCCAACCCGCCGCCGGGGATGCCGGCGGATCGCTCGGCGTCGCCCTGGCGATCTGGCACCGTTACCTCGGAAGGCCACGCCGGAGCCCCGAGGCGCTCGGGACTTGGGAGCCCTCTGCCAAGGCCAACGGGCGCGTGGCGCGATACGCGGACGGCATGAAGGGCGCACACCTCGGGCCGGCGCACGGCGAGCGCGAGATCACGGCGTTTCTCGAGGCGATCGGTGCGCCCTACCGGAAGGTGCCCCGCGAGCAGCTGCCCGAGGCCGTCGCCTCCCTTCTGGTCGAGGAGAAGGTCGTGGGCCTCCATCAGGGACGGATGGAGTTCGGCCCGCGCGCCCTCGGCAGCCGGAGCATTCTCGGCGACCCGCGCTCCCCCCGGATGCAGTCGGTGATGAATCTAAAGATCAAGTTCCGGGAGGGCTTCCGCCCCTTCGCACCCTCGGTCCAGCGCGAGCACGTGGCGGATTGGTTCGAGCTCGATCGGGACAGCCCGTACATGTTGTTGGTGGCTGACGTTGCGCGCGGGCGACGGCGCGAGATGACGCCCGAGGAGAAGGCCCTGTGGGGGATCGACAAGTTGAACGTCGTGCGGTCGCAGATCCCCGCCGTGACGCACGTCGATTACTCCGCCCGGATCCAGACGGTGCGCCGAGAGGCCAATCCGCTCTACTGGGACATCCTCGAAGCCTTCCGTCGGGCGACCGGCTGTCCTGTGGTCGTCAATACCAGCTTCAACGTCCGCGGGGAGCCGATTGTCTGCACCCCACGGGACAGCTACCGATGCTTCCGGCGGACGCAAATGGACGTGCTGGTTCTCGAGAACTGCATCCTCCGCAAAGAGGATCAGCCTCCCTTCGAGGAGAATGAGGACTGGCGCAAGGAGTTCGCGCTCGACTGACGCCCGCTGCCAGCCGCCGTTACGCCATTGCGGAACCGGAGAAGGCCGCCTGCCGATAGCGTGAAATCGGGGCGTCAGGAGTCGGGTGCCCGCTGTTGCCTGAGCAAGAAGCGCTGGATCTTTCCCGTGGCGGTCTTCGGAAGCTCCGTGACGAATGTGACCCAGCGCGGGCTCTTGTAGGGCTCGAGCCTCTCCTTCGCGAAAGCCTTGAGAGCCTCGGCTACGCCTTCGGACTTCACTTCCGGGCGGAGCGCGACGAAGGCGTGGGGCTTGGTGAGGCCGTCGGCGTCTTCGTGGCCGATCACGGCGCATTCGAGGACAGCGGGGTGGGCGATGAGGGCCGCCTCGACCTCGACCGGCGAAACCCAGATCCCTCCGACCTTCAGCATGTCGTCGCCGCGGCCGGCGTGCCAGTAGAAGCCGTCGGCGTCGCGGCGGTACTTGTCGCCTGTCGAGATCCAGTCGCCCCGGAGCGTCCTTTTCGTCGCCTCGTGCTTGTTCCAGTAGAAGGCCATCGTCGAGTCGCCACGCACGAGGAGATCGCCGATCTCGCCTTCCGCCGTGTCCTGTGCCGCCTCGTCCACGATGCGCAGCTCGTAGCCGGGAACGGGCAGTCCGCTCGAGCCGGGGCGGACCGCGCCCAGGCGGTTGGACGCGAACATGTGGCAGGTCTCGGTCGACCCGATGCCGTCAAAGATCTCGAGGCCCGTCCTCTCGCGCCAGCGCTCGAAGAGGGTCGCCGGGAGCGCCTCACCGGCGCTCGCGCACCCGCGCACGCTCGAGAAGTCGAAGGGGAGCCCGCGGTCCATCGCCGCGAGCATCTGCGCGTACGCGGTCGGCACGCCGAAGAAGAGGGTCGGACGGTGCCGCCGGACCTGCTCGAACACCGCCTCGGGCGTCGGCCGGCCGGGGTAGAGCACCGAGCTTGCGCCGACATCGAACGGGAAGTACTGCGCGTTGCCGAGGCCATAGGCGAAGAAGAGCTTGGCGACGGAGAAGCACCGGTCCCCCGGAAGCGTGCGGAGGACGTTCTCGCCGTACGTCCGGCAGCAGACCCACATGTCGTGTTGCAGGTGGACGACGCCCTTCGGCTCGCCCGTCGTGCCGCTCGAGTAGAGGAGAAAGGCGGGCCCGTCCCGATGCGTGGCCGCGTATCCGGCGGCGGGCGGTGCGTCCCGAATCCGCTCCTCGGCCTCGCCTTTCGACCACGTGGCTCCGTCCTCGGTCGAGATCGCGCGACCGTCCACGAGCGACTCGTCGAAGACAAGCAGCCGCGCGTCGCAGTCGGCGACGGCGGCCCGCAGCTTTTCGGGTTTGAGCAGCGTGTTGAGCGGAACCGCCACCGCGCCGGCCGCGATCGCGCCCCAGAAGCACACGGAGAAGAGGGGTCCGTCGGGCAGAACGATCGCGATTCGGTCGCCGCGGTGGATGCCGGCGCGGCCGAGCGCCCCGGCAAACCGGCTCACGAGCACATCGAGCTCGCCGTAAGTCGTCACGCCCCGATCCGTCACGATGGCCGTCGCCTCGCCGCGTCCCTCGGCCACGTGACGTCCCACGAACCATTCAGCGGCGTTGAACCGGTCGGGCAGATGGTCGGAAGCGCGCATGATTCAAGCCAACAACCGCGTCATTCTAAGGTTCTCCGCGGGAGCGAGAGCGAAGGAGGGACCAGGCCCGCGGTCGAGGCCGCGACCGGCCGAGCCGTGGGCCGGTGCGTGAGCGGGTCCCGAGCGAGCGGAAGCGACGTTTTGAATCCAGGCAGGGGGGCTCGTTTCTCGCCCCCCTGAACCCCCAGGAGGTCGCCAGTTCGATCCAGGAACACATTCGGAGCCGGAGCGCGAGCGACGGCGACGTTACTGGTGGAGCTGAACGGGATCGAACCGTCACGCCTCGCTGCGCTCGGGTGACGGTTCCGTCGAACATCTCAGGCGGGGGGCACACGGCGCCCCCCGAACCCCCCACGGAGGTCGCCAGTTCGATCTAGGAACACATCGGCTTCAGCTCGCGGCGCGAGAAGTCTCCCGAGGTAATCGAGGGAGGAGGCTCGCGCCGCGGGAGCCGGAGCGCAAGCGACGGCGACGTTACTGGTGGAGCTGAACGGGATCGAACCGTCGACCTCCTGAGTGCGATTCAGGCGCTCTCCCAAACTGAGCTACAGCCCCACGCGGAGGGCGCGCAGGATAGCACGCGGCACGAGTCGGGACAAGCCGGCGTCGATCGGGCTCGATCTTTCTTGTGAAGGCGCGAAGGCGTCCATAGGATTCTCCTCGTGGACCACGGTCTCGATCTCGGCGCCTTTTTGCTCGCCTTCGCCTGCGCCCTCATCGGGGCGAAGCTTTTCGGTGAGCTCGCGGAGCGGATCGGCCAGCCGGCGGTCCTGGGGGAGCTCGCCGTCGGCGTCCTCCTGGGCCCTTCGGTGCTCGGCCTCGTGCCGCTCTCGCAAGGCGTGCTGCTGCTTTCCGAGATCGGCGTCATCCTGCTGCTCTTCGAGGTCGGCCTCGAGACCGACATCGGCGAGCTCGCCCGCGTCGGGGGCCCGGCGCTGGCGGTGGCGCTTGCCGGCATGCTCCTTCCGTTTCTGGGAGGCTGGGGCCTCGCCCGCGTCGCGGGGCAGCCGTCGCTCACGGCGATCTTCGTCGGCGCGGCGTTGACGGCGACCTCGATCGGGGTCACCGCTAGGGTGCTCTCGGAGCTGTCCGTGCTTCGTACGCGCGAGGGCCAGATCATCCTCGGGGCAGCGGTCGTCGACGACGTTCTCGGCCTCGTCGTTCTCGCGGTCGTGGCCCAGATTGCCGAGAAGGGGAGTGTCGCGGTCTCCGCCGCGGTTCGGGCCGCCGCTTTCTCGATTGGTTTTCTCGTGGTCGCTCTGGCGCTCGGAATTCCTCTCGGCCGGCGCCTCTTGGACGTCGTCGGGCGGGCGAACGTGCGGGGCGTTCTCGTCGCGGTCTCCGTCGCGTTTGCCCTGCTGGTCGCATGGGCGGCGAAGGCGGCGGGCTCGGCGCCGATCGTCGGCGCCTTTGCGGCGGGCGTGGTGCTGGCCCGCACGAATCGGCGGCACGACATCGACACGGCGTTGAAGCCCGCGGTCGACCTCTTCGCTCCGGTGTTCTTCGTGGCCGTCGGTGCGGAAGTGGACGTGAAGCTCCTGAATCCGTTCGTCGCGGAGAACCGGCCGGCCCTGCTGCTCGCGGCCGCGCTGACAGCCGTGGGCATCCTCGGAAAGTTCCTGGCCGGTTTCTGCGCCTGGGGCCCGGTGCGGCGGTCTTTCGTCGGAGCGGGCATGGTTCCGCGCGGCGAGGTTGGGCTGATCTTCGCCTCGATCGGCCGGGAGACGGGTGCTTTGGAGCCCCGCGTGTTCGTGGCCGTCGTCATCGCGGTCTTTGCGACGACCTTCGTCGCGCCGCCGATGTTGAAGGCCCTGACGCCGAAGAAGGCTTAGCAGGCTGCTGAAAAAAGGGTGTGGGGCGGCGTCGCGAGCGCCGCGGGGTCGGATGCCACAGTCGGTGGCCTCTGAGTCAGAGGCAGCGGGCTCGCTCCGGTCCTTCGAAGTTCTCGGCCGCCGTTCGCAGAGCGAACGCCTGCGGCCGAAAGTCAGCGCTCCGCGAGATCCGCCAGTGTCGCTCCGAGAAGCGTGCGGCGCTCCTTGTCGAGCCGCGCGAAGAGAGGCTCCAGAACCAGAACCACGCGGTCCTCGTCGCGCGGGCTGATCGTGTAGAGGTCCGGGGACACCGCCTCCACGACCTCCGCGACGGAGATCTGCCAGGGCTTGCGCGCCAGCGTGTAGCCGCTCGACGGGTCGCCCTCGATCAGGCCGTCGGCGAGCAGCCCTTTCAGGATCCGCTCGGCCTCTCCGGCGTCGGCCTCCTGCCCGTCGTAGAGCTC
>JBGPCK010000087.1:0-12792 GCA_041481715.1 Thermoanaerobaculia bacterium
GACCTCGTGCTCTCGGCCGAGAAGGTCACGCCGCACGCGATCAACTTCATGGCGCGCGAGGGGCGCGGCTTGATCTGTCTGGCCCTTACGGAGGAGCGTTGCGGAGAGCTGCAGCTTCCGCCGATGGTCGAGGAGAACACGTCCAACTTCGGAACGGCGTTCACGGTCTCGATCGAGGCCCGCGGCCGCACGACGACGGGCATCTCGGCCGCCGACCGCGCGGCGACGGTGCTCACGGCGATCGACCCGATGACGAAGCCCTCCGACCTCCTGCGGCCGGGACACATGTTCCCGTTGAGGGCGCAAACCGGCGGGGTCTTGAAGCGCGCGGGACAGACGGAGGCCTCCGTCGATCTCTGCCGGATCGCGGGGATGACGCCGGCGGCCGTCCTCTGCGAAGTCATGAACGAGGACGGCACGATGGCTCGGGTGCCGGACTTGGCCGGTTTCTGCGAGAAGCACGATCTCAAGATGGTCACGGTCGCCGATCTGATCCGCCACCGAATGGGGCACGAGCGGCTGGTGCAGCGGATCGCCGCCCCGCACCTACCGACGAAGTTCGGCGAGTTCCGGCTCTACGCCTACCGGAGCGAGGTGACGCACGAGGAGCACATCGCTTTGGTTCTCGGCGAAGTGCGGGAGGACGAGCCGATTCTGGTCCGGGTCCACTCGCAGTGCCTGACGGGCGATGTCTTCGGCTCGACGCGCTGCGACTGTGGCGACCAGCTCGCCCTCGCGATGGAGAAAATCCACGAGGCGGGCCGGGGCGTCTTTCTCTACCTGCTGCAGGAGGGGCGCGGCATCGGCCTCGTCAACAAGCTCAAGGCCTACGAGCTCCAGGATCAGGGGCACGACACGGTCTCGGCGAACGAGAAGCTCGGGTTTCCGCCGGACATCCGCAACTACGGCGTGGGCAGCCAGATCCTGCGCGACCTCGGCGTGCGCAAGATGCGCCTGATGACGAACAATCCCTCCAAGTACGTGGCCATCGGCGGCTATGGGCTCGAGATCGTCGAGCGTGTGCCGCTCGAGGTACATCCCACCGAGCGATCCCGCAAGTATCTCGAGGCAAAGAAGAACAAGCTCGGGCACCTGCTGAAGCTCGTGTAGCGTCGTGTAACGGGAGTCCCGATAGCGGCCTTGGTCGTAGGGGGCGGGGCTTGTCCCCGCCCGCGGACGTCCGGAAAGGCCGCCCCTACAGAGCCGACGTGCTTCAAGACTTCGGCTACACGACACTCGACGTTCCCGCCCTCCCGACGCGATCGCGCATATCCTCCGGCCAAAAGGCAAGGAGGAGAACATGACAGCCAAGACATTCGAGATGCTGCCCGCCGGTGGTGGCGGGGGGGTCAGGGGTCTGCGGCGCCTTCTCATCGCGGGAGTCCTGTTCGTGGTCTTCATTCTGGGGGCGCCGATCACCGTGGTTCCGGCGGGGCACGTAGGCGTCAAGGACTTCTTCGGCAGCGTCTCCGGAAGGGTCCTGCCGCCGGGCGTCCATCTGGTCTTTCCATTCACGCGCGTCATCAAGATGTCGACGCAGACGCAGGAGGTCAAGGAAACGGCCGAAGTGCCCTCGAAGGAGGGCCTGATGATGGACCTCGAGGGGTCGCTCCTTTATCGTCTCGATCCGGAGAAGGCGGCCGAGCTCTACAAGACCGTCGGGCGCAACTACCCGGAGGTCGTCGTCTTCCCGCAGATCCGCTCCGCGATCCGAGAGGTGACGGCCTCCTACGAAGCCAAGGCGATGTACTCCGCCGAGCGCGAGCAGATCGCCCGGGAGACGTTCCAGCTCTTCCAGAAGATGACGGCCGGGCGCGGGATCATCGCGGACTCGGTGCTCCTCCGCAAGATCGGCCTGCCGCCGGTCGTCGCCAACGCGATCCAGGAGAAGCTGAAGCGCGAGCAAGAGGCCGAGCAGATGAAGTTCGTGCTTCAGAAGGAGCAGCAGGAGGCCGAGCGCAAGCGGATCGAGGCGCAGGGCATCTCGGATTTCCAGCGCATCGTGGCGCAGGGGATCAGCCCGCAGCTTCTCGAATGGAAGGGCATCGAGGCGACCGAGAAGCTCGCCACCAGCAGCAATGCCAAGGTCGTCGTGATCGGCAACCCCAAGACGGGGCTGCCGATCATTCTGGGAGGCGGCTCGAACTAGCTAGGCCCGCGGCGAGTACCAGCGGGCGAGCGTCTCCGGCGCGATTCCCGCGAAGTAACCGATCAACACGCGCCAGTTGCGCAGAACCTGGCGCAGGGCGCCGGTCTCGCGGTACCGGCGCGCGGAGGTAACCACCTCCTCGCGCCGGATCGCCACGGGTCCGAGACGCTTCAGTCGGCGCACGAGATCGAGGTCGTCGCAGACGGGCATGTCCCGGAAGCGGCCCGCACGCTCGTAGTCCTCCTTGCGGCAGAAGAGACCCTGATCCCCGAACGGAATCTTCAGGACGCGCGAGCGCGCGTTGGCCCACCAGGCGATCCAGCGCATCCCGAAGGAGGGGTCCTCGTAGGCGAGGGAAAACGCCCCGGCCACCGCGCCATTTCCGAGAGCCTGGCGCGCCGCCTCGAGCGCGTTTTCCGGCGGACGGGAGTCGGCGTGGAGGAAGAGGAAGATCTCGCCTTGGGCCTCCCGAGCCGCGCAGTCGAGGCGCCGGCCGCGGCTGCCGTCGGCAGAGACGAGGCGCGCACCGGCCGCCGCGAGCGCCGCCGCGGTCTCGGGGCTTCCGCCGCCATCGGCCACGACGAGCTCCGCGCCGTCCGCGCGCGCGAATCGAGCAAACCGGGCGACGACCTCGGGCCCTTCGTTCCGGATCGGGACGATGACGGAGATCACGGGAATCCGACTCTCGGCCGCGCCATTGGCGTCGGGAGCGATGCTAGCATCCGAGTCGCATGAAGATCGCGATGCCTGCCGCCGTCCTCGCCGGCGGCGGTTCGCGGCGAATGGGGCGCGAGAAGGGCGCTCTGCCCTACGGCGCCGGCACCCTGGCAGAGTTCCAGACGGCTCGCCTCGAGGCGATCTTTGGGGAGGTCTGGCTCGTCGCCAAGAAGCCGCCGGACTACGCGTTCGGTCCGGCACGGGTCCTGCTCGACGACACGGAGGATTTCGCCGCGATCCACGGCCTGCGCCGAGCCCTGAGAGAGGCAGAGGACCGCGTTTTCGTGCTGGCGGTGGATCTGCCGGCGCTTGCGACGAGCGTCCTCGAGGAGCTCGGTCTTCTCGGGCTTGCGACACGTGCGCCGGCCCTGGTGCCGCATGCCGATGGACGGATGCAGCCTCTGGCGGCGGTATGGCGAAGGCAGGCGCTCCCGGAGCTCGACCGGCGGGTGGGCCGGGGTGACTTCTCGCTGCACGGTCTGGCGGAGGCCCTTGGCGCGGAGACGCTGCCCGAAGAAGGGTGGCGCAGGTTCGATCCCTCGGGCAACTCCTTCGTCAACCTGAACACTCTCGAGGAGTACTTGCGGCTGCGGGAGCGCGCGTGAGCGAGGACGCGGGAAAGCGCAAGGGCCCCCGGCGCCCGCGCTCGACGCGGCCGCTGCGCGGGAGCCAGCTTCACCTCGACTCCCGCGGCCGGGCTCGGATGGTCGATGTCGGCGGCAAGGCCACGACCGCCCGGCGCGCCGTGGCGCGGGGCCGGGTGAGATTGAACGCGGCGGCCTTTGCGGCGCTCTCGGAGGGGAGACTCTCGAAGGGAGATGCCCTGGCGGTCGCGCGCCTGGCGGGAATTCTCGCGGCAAAGAAGACCGCGGAAATCGTGCCGCTCGCGCATCCGATCGTTCTCGACGCGGTCGCCGTCGATTGCTCGCTGGACCCCAAGGGACGGGAGGTCGTGGTGACGGCCACGGCCTCCACGACCGCGCGCACCGGCGTCGAGATGGAAGTATTGACGGCCGTCGCCGGCGCCTGTCTCGCTCTCTACGACATGGCCAAGTCCCTGGACCGCGGGATCGCGATTCTGGAGATCGTGCTCCTCGAGAAGGCGGGCGGGCGATCGGGACCCTACCGGCGGTAGGGGCGTCCCCGTCCCGCGCCATAATGACGGGCGTGGCGATTCGGGTGGCGATCCTCACGGTTTCCGACGGCGTGGCCGCCGGAGCGCGGGCCGATGAGGGAGGGCCGGCCTGCGAAGAGACGCTGCGCGGCTCGGGCGTCGAGCATCGAATCGTCTCCCGCGAGGTTCTTCCCGACGACGCGAAGCAAGTCGCCCGGGCGATTCGCGTGCGCGCCGACGCGGGTGAGACGGACCTGATCCTCTTGACCGGGGGCACGGGCGTGTCGCCCCGCGACCGGACGCCCGAAGGGGTGCGCGAGGTGATCGAGTTCGAGGTGCCGGGGCTGGCCGAGAAGATGCGGTCGGAGACCTCGCGCGGGTTCCCCGCCGCGTATCTCTCGCGGCAGGTCGTCGGCGTGCGCAAGAAGACCCTGGTCGTCGCGCTGCCGGGGTCTCCGAAGGGCGCGAAGGACTGCCTCGCGGCGATCCTCGCGGTCGTCCCGCACGCTCTGGCTCTAATCCGCGGGGAGCGGCCGGAACATCCCTCGCAGAACCGCGACAGCCAAGTCCGGTGACCCGCCCTCCTTCCCCGGCTGCCCCCGGCATCGACGGCCTGCTCACCGATCCCTCTTCGATCGCGGGCCTGCGTGTCGGACTGATCACGAACCCGTCGGGCGTCACGGGGAAAGGGGTTCCGACCTGGCAGGCGCTTTTCGAGTGCCCCGATGTGAAGCTCGCGCGCCTCTTCGGGCCCGAGCACGGGGTGGATGGCGGAGCGATCTACATGGAGGCAGTGGGCGACGCGGTGCACCGGCCGACGGGTCTTCCCGCCGTCTCCCTCTACGGCCGCACCGTCCAGAGCCTGAAGCCGCGGGCCGAGGACCTCGAGGGGCTCGACGCACTCGTCTTCGACGTGGCCGATGTCGGGGCGCGCTACTACACCTTCGTCTGGACGATGCTGCTCGCGATGGAGGCCTGCGCGGAATCGGGCCTGCGATTCGTCGTCTGCGACCGGCCCAACCCGATCGGTGGCGCGGTCGAGGGAGCGCCGCAGGATCCCGAGTATCTCTCCTTCGTCGGACTTCACCCGATCCCGGTCCGGCACGGCATGACCGCAGGAGAGCTCGCGCGGCTCCTCGCGGCTGAGAGACGGATCGGCGTCGATCTGCGTGTGATTCCGGTCTCCGGATGGGCGCGCGAGACGCCTTTCGAAGCGACGGGCCTTCCCTGGGTGCCCCCGTCTCCGAACATCCCGGCGCCGCGCTCGGCTCTCGTCTACCCTGGCATGTGCCTGCTCGAAGGCACGAACCTGTCGGAGGGGCGCGGGACAGCCCGTCCCTTCGAGCTCTTCGGAGCGCCCTGGCTCTCCGCCGTCCCCCTCGCACAGGCCCTGAACGCCCGCGCGCTGCCCGGCGTGACCTTCCTGCCGACGCACTTCCGGCCGATGTTCGACAAGCACGCGGGGCAGACCGTCGCGGGCGCCCTCCTCCATGTGACGGATCCAGCGGCCTACTGTTCCTTCCAGGCGGGCCTCGAGGTCGTCGTGGCCGCGAGGCGTCTAGCGCCAGGCGACTTTCGCTGGCGCGCCGAGCCCTACGAATTCGACGCTCGGCCGGCCATCGACCTGCTGACCGGTTCGCCGCGCTTTCGCGAAACCGTCGATGCCGGAGGCGATCTCTCGGTCGAAATCGCCCGCCACAGAGCCGCCGCGCGCGAGTTTCTCGGCCGACGCGAGCCTTTTCTTCTCTACCCGGACCGGCGCCCGGCGGTCGTCGCCTTCGTCGGGGCTCACAATGCCGGCAAGACGACGCTGATCGTGGACCTAATCCCGCGCCTCGCCGCAAGGGGCCTTTCTGTCGGCACGATCAAGCACTCTTCCCGCGACGCCGAGGACGACGTGGCCGGCAAGGACTCCCAGCGCCACGCCGCGGCCGGAGCCCGCGTCTCTGCGTTCGTCACCCCGGCTCGCACGACGGCGCGCCGCTTCGGCGGCGAAGAGGATCTCGCGGCGCTCCTCGACCGCGAGTTCGGGCACTGCGATCTGGTCCTGGTGGAAGGCTACAAGTCTCTTCCGGTTTTGAAAATCGAAGTGACGCGCTCGGGTGTCCCGCGGATTCCGATCGAAGGCGTCGCGGCGCGTGTGTCGGACGAGCCGTCTGAGGACGTGCCGACCTGCCTCTTCGAGGACCGGGAGGCCGTCATCGCGATGGTGCTGCGTTTGGCTGGTCTCGAGCGTAGACCGTGAAGCGTGAACGGTAGACCCGGGCCGGATCGTGATCGGTCTTCGGTTTCCGGTTCGCGGTACACGTTGATCGTCTTCGACCTCGATGGAACGTTGATCGACGGATACGCGGCCATCGGCGAGGCTCTCGGGTATGCGATGACGCGGCTCGGCCTGCCGGCTCCGGGGTCCGCGCAGGTGCGTTCGATGGTCGGCCACGGCCTGGAGAAGCTGCTCGAGCAAGCCGCGGGACCGGAGCTCGCGGCGGAAGGCGTGCGTCTCTTCCGGCAGCGCTATCCCGAGGTCGCCGTCGGTGGTTCCGAGCTGATGCCGGGCGTGGCCGAGGTTCTGGAGACTCTCGATCGGCGGGGATACCTTCTGGCGATCGCTTCCAACAAACCGTCGGCCTTCTCTCGACTCATCCTCGAGGCCAAGGGAGTCGCGCGGTTCTTCCGGTCCATCGAGGGCCCGGGCCGGGAGACGCCGGCCAAACCCGACCCGACGATGCTTCGGCGCGCGATGCGGGAGGCGGGAGCGGGCTCCCGAGCGACGCTCGTCGTGGGAGACATGGAAGTGGACGCCGAGTTTGCCCGCGCTGCCGATTGCGCCGTCGTGTTGATCCCCGAAGGCTCGCGCTCGCGCGAGGAGCTCTCGGCCGTCGACGCCGACGGGATGCTGGACGGCATCGCGAGGCTGCCCGAATGGCTCGAAGCTAGAATGCGCGACGATGCGTGAGATCGCTCTGTGAGCCGTATCCTCGTGGCCGAATCGGTCGCCGAGGCGGGGCTCGAGCTTCTTCGCGCGCGCGGGCACGAGGTCGTGACGCTGACGGGCGCGCCGCGGGAGAAGCTTCTGGAAGCGCTGGCGGACGCCGATGCCCTCCTCGTGCGCAGCGCGACCAGGGTCGACGCCGAGTTGCTCGCCGCGGCGCCGCGGCTTCAGGTCGTCGGACGGGCCGGCGTCGGCGTAGACAACGTGGATGTGCCCGCCGCGACGGCGCGCGGCGTGCTGGTCCTGAATGCCCCAACGGCCAACGTCATCTCGGCGGTCGAGCACACGTTCGCGCTGCTCTTCGCGCTGCTGCGGAAGGTCCCGGCGGCGGCCGCTTCGATGGCCGCCGGACGGTGGGAGAAGTCGAAGTTCCTCGGATCGGAGCTCGCGGGCAAGACGCTCGGCATCGTGGGCCTGGGCCAGGTCGGTTCGCGGGTCGCCGCCCGCGCCCGGGCGTTCGAAGCGAAGCTGCTTGGCTATGACCCCTTCCTGCCCGAAGAGCGCGCAAAGGAGATGGGCGTGCCCCTCGTGACCCTGCGGGAGCTCCTCGCGGCCTCCGACATCGTGACCCTGCACGCCACCGCGGGAGAGAAGGGAAGGCCTCTTCTCGGCCGGGAGGAGCTTGCCGCGATGAAACCGGGCGCGATCCTCGTCAATGTGGCGCGGGGGAGCCTCGTCGATCGCGAGGCCCTCATCGACGCGCTCCGATCGGGACATCTCTCGGGAGCGGCGCTGGACGTCTTCGACCCGGAGCCGCCGCCGCCCGACGATCCGCTGGCCAAGCTCGACAATGTCGTGGCCTCGCCGCATCTGGGCGCCTCGACGGTCGAGGCCCAGGAACGGGTCTCGCTGCAGACGGTCGAGGCTCTGCTCGAGGCGCTCTCGGGCGCCTCCTATGTCCCGGCGGTCAACCTGCCGTTTCGAGGCCCCGCCGACCCGACGGGCGCGGCGGCCTGGATGCGCCTGGCCGAGCGCACCGCGTGCTTCCTCGCGGAGCTCGCCGGAGCGAGGGTTTCGGGACTCACGGTCGAGACCTGGGGACTGCCGGAGGACCTCCTTCGGCCCGTCGCCGTTGCGGCGGTCAAGGGCGCGCTCGCCGGCCACTCGCCTGAGACGGTCAATTTCGTCAATGCGTTGCACGTAGCGCACGAGCGCGGCCTCGCGGTGTCGGAAACACGGCACGAAGACCCGGGCAACTACGTCCGCTCGATCCGGATCGCGCTCGTCTGCGACGGCCGCAGCACGCGGGCCGACGCGACGCTCTTCTCCGGACGGGACGCGCGCGTGGTCGCAGTGGACGACCTTCCCCTCGAGTTCCGTCCCGAGGGGACCGTCGTGTTCCTCCGCAACCGGGACGTGCCGGGTGTCGTGGGGAGCGTGGGCACGATCCTCGGAGAGGGAGGCGTCAACATCGCGAACTTCTCGCTCGCCCGCGGCAAGGGAGAGAACGCGGCCGCCGTGATTGCCGTCGACTCTCCGCCGCCGCCCGCGGTGCTCGAACGCCTGCGGCGGGCGCCTGCGGTCGAAGAAGTGCGTGTGGTGAGCTGGTGAGCCGGCTGCGCGTCGTCGTCCTGTTCGGCGGCCGCTCGGTCGAGCGCGAGGTCTCGAGGCTTTCCGCCCGCACGATCGTCGAGGCGCTCGATCCCGCCAAGTACGAGGTGATCCCGATGGGGGTTGGACCGGACGGCCGCTTCCTGACCGCGGCCGCTTCGGCGCGGCTGTTGTCCGCGGGCCCGGTTCCGGAGAAGTACCGCGTCGGTGAAACGGAGGAGTCTCGGTCGCAGGCGCTCGTGCCTGCCGAGATCGGTCCCGGCCGGGCGGACGTCGTGTTCCCGATCATTCATGGAACGACGGGGGAAGACGGCGTGCTGCAGGGATTTCTCGAAACGCTCGGGCTGCCCTACGTCGGCGCCGGCGTAACGGGCTCCGCGGTGGGCATGGACAAGGCGATCTTCAAGGCCCTGCTGCGCGACTCGGGGATCGCGACGCCGCGCGCGCTGCTCCTCTCTCATCCCCTCTCTCCCGAGGACCGGCCGACGGAGGTGAGGGCGCGGCTCTCGGCACTCGCGGTCGACCTTCCCCTCTTCGTCAAGCCGGCCTGCGGCGGCTCCTCCGTCGGCGTGACGAAGGTCAAGTCCTGGGAGGCCCTCCGACCGGCGATCGATCTGGCAATGCGGTACGACGAGCGGATCCTCGTCGAAGAGGGCATCGATGCGCGAGAGCTCGAGTGCGCGGTGCTCGGCAACGGCGAGGCGAAGGCGTCGATCGTGGGCGAGATCGTGCCGGGTCGGGAGTTTTACGACTACGAGGACAAGTACGTCGAGGACCGGGCGAAGCTTCTCGTGCCGGCGCCCATTCCCGAGACGGTCGCGGGAGAGGTGCGCCGGCTCGCCGTCGAAGCCTTTCGCCTCGCAGGCATCTCCGGAATGGCCCGCGTCGACTTTTTCCTCGAACGCGGCACGGACCGGGTTCTCGTCAACGAGCTCAATACGCTGCCGGGGTTCACGGCGATCTCGATGTACCCGAGGCTTTGGGAGGCCTCGGGGCTGCCGCTGTCGAAGCTCCTGGACGAGCTCATCCGCCTCGCCCTCGAGCGGCACGAGCGTCGCGGGCGCCTGTTGCACGAGCCGCCCAAGTCGTTGAAGTAGGCGACCGGAGCGCCCTGATCCCTTTCCCCCGATCGCTCCCTCACCGGCCACTCCAGATCTTCTCCCACCATTTCTTTCCGGGGCCTGCCGCCGGCAGCTTCATCTTGACCCGAATCTGGTTGACGTCCCACCCGGTCAGCTCCGCTAGGTTCTGAGCTTCTCGCTCCTGACGCTGCGCGAGCTCCTGCCGGTACCGGTCGCCCTCCCCGCAGGAGATCTCTCCGGCGAACGCATGCCGCAGGACGTAACGCCCCTGAAAGTTCTGCCGGTCGGAGGTTTCCTGGAAAACGAGGTCCTCGGGGAAGTGCTCGGCGTCGTAACGGACGTGGAGCCGCGTCACGAAGGCGTTGGCCCCGGGACGCGTCGTGTCGCCTTCCTCCTCCAGCCAGAAGACGCCGAGCGCCCGCAGCTCCTCCCGGGAGAGGGGATCGGCGGCGCAGGGGTCGCACCAGCCCATGTCCCAGGCGTACTCCAGGAAGACCGTCTCCATCCGCTCCCGGCGGACCTGCTCCGCGAAGAGGGCCTTGTAGAAGTCGCCGAACTCCTCCTTGACGTAGAGGGGAAGCTCCTGGTTCGAGGGCAGCCGCGCGGTGCGGTAGTTGGTCGTTTCGACGCGGCCCCTTCGCGTGAGCGCGTAGACGTAGAGGTCCTGGGGCCCGTTCGCGTTCACCATGCCGAGGCGGATCGGCAGCATGAACTTGGGCGACTCGTAGGCGACCTGGATCGGGCGCAGAGAGGAGAAGCCGAGCCGGGCCTGCTCCTTCAGGTTCACTTTCGCCACGAAGAAGCGCATGTGCTGTTTGATGTAGCCCGAGAGAACGCGCGAGGCGCCCTCGGGGATCCGGTACGCGCTTTCGCGCAGCCAAGTCTCCAGCCCGTCGGATTCTCTGGCGGAGAGGATCAGAATGTCGTACTCGCCCACCGTGTAGCGGGCCTCAACCGTGACGCCGAGGCTGCGCTCGCGAAGCGCGGCCATCGGCGCGGCGGCCAAGCCGCCCACGACGGCGTCGCTCGCCTTGCGCTCGAGGGCGAACCGCGTGCAGGGGTCGGGGTCGAAGTACTCGACCAGCCGCGGCGCCGAGTAGGCGTCGAGGTGGTCGAGCAGCGTCTTCTCTCCGACGTGAATCTGCTCGCGCGTCAGGAACGTCGGCACGGGCACCACGACGGCGAATTCCTTCGGATCTCCCTGGAAGTCGCTCGACATGGTCAGGACCGTCCGGTCGCGGTCGCGGGCCATCACGACCTGGGAGGCCCGGTTAAAGAGTTTCGCGTCTCCCTTCGCCACGTAGAACCCGCAGAACGGGAGCGCCGGACGGCTTGCGCCGAAGAGGAGGAGGCAGGAGACGAGCAAGGCGGGGGAGCGTTTCATCGGGGACTCCTTTCGAGAAGAGGGGAGCGGGCTGCCAAGCGCCAGGCCAGCCATAGCGCCGGCCGGGGAAGATCGCGTCGATCAACGGCACCGAGAGCGAGAAGAGCGCCAGCGACCACAGCGGACCATTCGTCCGGAAGAGGCGGAACTGGATGAAGGCCGCCCCAGCCGCGACGAAGAAGCCGAAGAGGACGCGGCCCGGCCGGGAGTCGGGCGTCGTCTTGGGGTCCGAGATCATGAAGAAGGCGAAGATCAGGAGTGCGCCGCTCTGGAGGCGGTGGAACGGGATCGCGAGCGGCTCACCGAGCCAGAGGGAGCGGCCGAAGACGAGCGCGAGGTAGAGACCGAGGAATGCGAGCGTCACGTCGCTTCGCGAGGAACGCCGGACGACGAGCCCGCCCATGCAGATCAGGAGGAAACCGAAGAAGGCCGCGCTGCCCCACTGTGCCGGCGAGACCCAGACCCGGCCCGTCGCGAGCATCGCCGCGACGAGGCCGAAGTTGGTGGGGTTGAACAGGTGTTTGCCGCGCCAGCGCAGCAGGAACTTGCTCGCGACCGCGGCGGCAGCCGCGAGAACGGCCAGCGCGGCAGAGTTGGACCGCAGGAGGAGGCAGAGCGAGAGACCGGAGATCAGAGCGCTCTTCGGATCGAAGACGGGCAGCAGCCACATTCGGGTGCAGGCGTACTGGGTCGCGAGCGCCGTCGAAAGAAGAAGGAGCACGCGGGGCAAGGAGACGTCGAAATGGAGCGCCGAAAGTCCGTAGAAGAGCAGCGCCGATAACGCGCCGATCTGGTAGATGCGGGGGTCGAGCCGTGCCCGGTCCAGTCTCGATCGCCCTCGGAGGCATCCGGTCTCTGCGCTCACGGTGGGAAGGACACCGCGGCCAGCGGGGCGGTTCCCGCGAGGCAGGCTAGAATCTCCTCTCGAGATCGAAAAAAGTGGCGTCCGACGGTTCGCTCGAGTCCCTCTCCATTCGTCCGCTGGCATCGGACGTCGAGGCCCAGTGGTGCGCGCGGCTGATGTCCTCCTCAGAGCCCTGGGTCACTCTCGGGCGGTCCTACCAGGAATCGCTCGAGCGGATGCGCGACGAGACGCGCGAGCCTTACGTGGCCCTGCTGGGATCGGTGCTGGCCGGCTTCCTCGTCCTCAACATGAAGGGGGCATTCGTCGGTTACATCCAGAGCGTCTGCGTATCACCCGAGTTCCGAAACCGGGGAATCGGAACGAAGCTCGTGGAGCACGCGGAGAAGCGCATCTTTCCGGAGCTGCCCAACGTCTTCATCTGCGTCTCCTCCTTCAACCACGAAGCGCGAAAGCTCTACGAACAGATGGGCTACAAGATGGTCGGGGTGCTGATGGACTACATCGTGCGCGGGCACTCGGAGCTGCTGCTGCGCAAGACGATCGGCCCGATCCAGGAGTTCAAGAAGAAGCCGGGCGGATAGCCGCGCCCTCACCGCAAGCACCTCCCGCCGAGAGAGGGGGAGAAGCCCTCCAATTCCCTCTCCCCCTTGGGGGAGAGGGGTAGGGTGAGGGGGTCATCCGGGATGGAGAGGAGCCGGAGTCCCTTCCTAGCGCCCACCTCCCTCCCGCATCTGCACGGACGAGGCGGGCACGCGGTCATAGACGGGGAGCCCGCGGGCCCCAAACCGCCCGAACGTGAGCACGCCCGTCGGACAGGACTGCACGCAGGCCGAGCAGCGGACGCACTGGGGGTCGGCCATCGGCAGGCCCTTGTTGGCGAAATTCATGATGTCGATGCCCTGGTGGCAGACCGACGTGCAGACGTTGCAGGAGATGCA
>JBGPCK010000088.1:0-12495 GCA_041481715.1 Thermoanaerobaculia bacterium
CGGCGAAAGAATTCGATCCAGCGCCGTTCGTACTCTTCCTTCACCACCTTGGCCGCTTCGTCGTCGTGGTGGCAGTGTCCGGCTCCCGCCGCGCGAAAAACTTCGCTGCCCGCGGGCAGGCAGGCCTCGAGACGCTCGGTGAAGCGCGGCGGGACGAGGCGGTCGTTCTCGCCGTAGACCAGACAGACCCGGCTCTGGACTTTCGCCAGCGAGCGCACGGGATCGACGCGGTTCATACCGCCGGCGTCGGCCGGCAGACCGAGTTCCTGCCGGATGCGCGCAAGCGCGCGCCGGACCGCCCAGCGCGTGGTCAGGTCCAGCATCCAGGGCGGAAGCCCGGTCGCGACCGAAAGGTAGTGCCGGGCCATTTCGAACGGGTCCGCGTAGGGTGACTCGAGCCAGAGCGCGCGCACCTCCGGCCTTCCGGCGGCAAACTCCAGAGCCGCCGTCGTGCCGGCGGAACAGGCATGAACGCCGAGCCGTTCCGGGTCGATGCCGAAGCGCTTCCGCGCGGCTTCGAGGGCGTTGACGAGGTCGTCCTTCTCGAGGAACCCGTACGTCACGAAGGCGCCGCCGCTCGGCGCATGGGCGCGCAGGTCGGGCAGGAGAACGTTGTAGCCGAGCGAGAGAGCGCGCAGCGCGTCGGGCTGCCACTCGGCGGAGTTGCCTCCCTTGCCGTGCAGGAAGAGAACGGTCGAGCGCGTGCCGGGCGCGCCGGGGGAGGCGAGGATCGCCGCGAGCGATACGGGGTCGCGCGCGCTTCCCGGATGCCGGTAGTCGGAGACCTCGGCGCCGGCGGCGCGCAAGGCCTCGAGCAGATCTTCGCGGCGGGCGAGGGTCGGCCCGAGGCCCTCGGAGGAGATGAGCCGGTTCGCGAGCGCCCGTGCCGCCAGATAGGAGGCGCCGACGAACGAAGCGCCGCCGCCCAGCGCGAGTGCGAGCCAAGTCCGCCGGCGGCTCACTCCAACCCGAGCTTCTCGCGCGCGGAACGAGCCTTCTTTCCGAAGAGGCCCACGGCCTCGACCGGCCCGTTGACGTAGGACTGGCACGCGAGGCGAACGGTCTTCCCGTTCCAACGCTTCCGGATGAAGGCGAGCGGCTTGGCGAACCAGATCATCAACGAGAACCTTTCCAGACGCGTGGGCGGCGTTAGATTCTCGGCTCCGGAGACCGGGATCACGGCGCAGGTCGTGCATTGCCCGTTGCCGCCGCACCATTGCCAGAGGCGGGCGTTGGCGTCCAGCGCCGCGTCCCAGAGGCGATAGCCCTGCCAGACCTCGATCGGCTCGCCGTTGATGACACAGCGCACGCGCTGCCGTCCGGCTTTTCTTTCTGCCGACATGGCCGTCATTATAGGGTGGGGCGCGCGCCCGGTAGAATCCGCGCATGCGACGACAAATCCTTCTCGCGGCGGGGTGGATCGCGTTTTCGTTTTCCCGCGCGGCAGCGGAGGACGGCCCCGCGGCGCCGAAGCATTTCACGCTCGTGCCGGCGGGCGAGGGCGTCTACGCGGCGATCGCGAAGGACGGGGATCCGGCCGCCGGCGGCAACTCGGGTTTCGTGATCGGGAGCGAGTGCGTGCTCGTCGTCGACACGTTCGAGACGCCGGCGGCGGCCGAGGAGCTGGCAGCCGAAATCCGAAAGATCACGCCCCGTCCGGTGCGCTGGGTCGTCAACACGCACTACCACCTCGACCACGTCGGCGGCAACGAGGTGTTCAGCCGCGGCGGCGCCGCGATCGTCGCGCACGAGAACGTGCGCGCGTGGCTGCGCACGGAGAATCTGAAGTGGTGGAAGGAGATCTCGGCCGAGGACCGCGAGAAGGTCGCGCGTCTCGTGCTTCCCGACGTCGGGCACCGTGACGGCCTCGTCCTTTGGCTCGGGGATCGAGAGGTGCGCGTTCTGGCGCGGCCCGGGCACACCGGCGGCGACTCGGCGGTCTTCGTGCCTTCGGGCAACGTGCTCTTCGGGGGCGACCTGATTTGGAAGAACACCGTTCCCAACCTCGTCGATGCGTCGACCGACGCCTGGGTCAACACGCTCGACGGGTTCATCCAGGTCTACCCGTCGGCGACCTTCGTGCCCGGGCACGGCCAGGTCGGCAAGGCGCTCGACGTGCGCTACTTCCGCGACTACCTGTCCGGCCTCCGGCTGGCGGTGGCGCGCGGGCTGGCGAAGGGACAATCGGGCAAGGACCTCGCCGCGGCGCTTCTGGAAATGCAGCGCTCCCGCTTCGGGACCTGGAACTGGTTCGGTGAGTTTGCAGAGCGCAACATCGAGCTGACGGAAGAGGAGATCAAGGGGACCAAGAAGCTACCCAAGCCGAATCCGTAGCTACCGAGGGGGCTCGAGCAGCTCCCGCCTTTCCTTGCGCAGCAGCGTCAGCTCCACGCCGCGCTTGGTTTCGCCGGCGTTGACGAAGATGCGCACCTGCGAGGGATCGCGCGGCGACGGCGTGAGAACGGCGATGCGTTCCTCGAAGATCAGAAAGACGTACTCGGCCGGAGCGTCGAGCGAGAGGCGGAATCGGCCGTCGGCGTCGGTCGGCACATCGGGGGACCAGACGATGTCCCTGCCGCCGGGAACAGCCTGAACCCGCACACCCTCGACCGGACGCCCGTCGGCGTCGACCACTCGCCCCTCGACGGATGCCCGAGGGTTCTGCGCGAGCTGCCGCGCGCCGGCGGTGGGAGGCGGGGGACCCGTGCAGGAGCCGCAGAGTGCGAGGGCAAGCGCGGCGGCCGGAACGGATCGTGGCATTCTGCCTCCCGATCTTACGACTTCGCGCGGGTGTGCCATCATCGCGGCGGAGGAATCGCATGGCCGACGCCGGGAAGGAAGAAATCCAGCACTTCGCCGTCAACGTGGTCTGGTCGGGTGACGAAAAGGGGGGCGGCGAGGTCGTTACGAGCAGCGCGGCCGTGAAGATCCCGATCGGCGGCTCGACGGAGCTCGGCGGCTGCGGGAAGGGCGCAAATCCCGAGGAGCTGCTGCTGGCGGCCGTGGGCGCCTGTTTCGTCAACACGTGGGTGATCTTCCTGAAGAAGCTCGACATCGGGTACGCGGAGCCCGCCCTGCGGGTGACGGGCGAGCTCGGCAAGGACCCGGCCGGCGGTTACAAGATGCTCTCGGCGAAGATCCATGCGCGGGTGCCTTCCTCGCTGCTGGCAGAGAAGAGGGAGAAGCTCCAGAAGACTCTGCAACTGGCTGAGAAGTACTGCATCGCCTCGAAGGTCGTCCGGGCCGCGATGCCGGTCGAGGTGGTCGTCGAGGAAGTGTAGGGCGAGGGAGGCGATCACAACCCGATCCCGCCAACTCCGCTTTCGGGACTTTCGGCACACGACGCTAGCGACGCCGGGCGTTCAGGGCTTCAGCAACACGATCGTCGCGCCGAATCCGCCCCGCTCCGGGGGAGCATCCTGGAACGACTGGACGTCTTGCCGGTTCTCCAGGAGGCGCCGAACTTCGGCTCGGCGCACCCCGGTTCCCTTGCCGTGGATCAGACGGACTTGTGAGAATCCGGCCGCCCGCGCTTCCCGAAGGTACTCCCCGACGACCGACCCCACGTCTTCCGGCCGAAAGGGATGGAGGTCGAAGGAATCCTCGATCGGAACGCGTTTCACCTACCGGCGCAGGTCGACCCGGAGGCCGGGCTCGCGCTCCCCGCCGACGGCCGAAGGCGTCGCCGGCACGGCCAGCTCTTGGCCGCACACGCAGGCCGTCCGGAAGCCGCCCTCCGCGGGAAGGGATGCCGCCGGGATCTCGAAGGGGCGGCCGTCGTTGATCGAGCGGTCGGAGGACCAACGGCGCAGCGATCCCGAGATCTTGTCCGGGTAGACCACCGAGTTGACGGCGACGTGGCAGTGGCAGCCGGGGCATTCGGTCCAGTAGTAGTTCAAGCTCGTCCTTTCGTCGGGGATCACGCCTCTGTATTACGGCGGGGCGGGGTCCCCCGCATCTCCTTCAGCGCTCTCTTACGCTCATACATGACGCGGTCGGCCTGCTCGATCGCGACGTCGAACGGCACGCGCGCCGAGTAGGGCGTCACGCCGACGGATGCCGTCAGGAATTTCCGGTACGCCCGCGGGAGGTTGGCCGCCTGGCGTACCTCGTCGATTTGTGCCGGCAGCATGTAGAGGCGCTTCTTGGCGAGGCCTTCGTCCATGCCCGGCAGGATAACGAGAAACTCGTCGCCGCCCCAGCGGATCAGGAAGTCGTTTCCGCGGACCAGCTTCTTGATCGCCGTCGCGACCGTCCAGATCGCCTTGTCCCCCTCTTCGTGCCCTTCCGCATCGTTGATCGTCTTGAGGCCGTCGACGTCGATCAGGACGATCGAGCCGGTGGCCTGCTCGTCCGTCAGCGAGGGGCGGATCTCCTCGAGAAAGAACCGATTGTGTGCCTCGGTCAAGGGATCGAGCTGCGCGCGCCGCTTGGTCCGCTGGGTCTCGCCTACCGTGCGGGCGTGCACCAACGCGAGGCGCGCCTCGGTGTCTTCCATCGCCCAGATGATCAGCCCGATGCCGAAGAGCATCTCGAGGAAGAGGTCGTCGAAACCGATGTAGGCGAGGAAGGTAACGGGCCGATCGGCTTGCATCGCGGACATGACGAAGAGCACGAAGTAAACCGCGTGGGCCGCCGCGGTGATCATCGCGAGCAGCGCCGAGAACTGGCGCCCCAGGCCGCGCCCGCGGCTGCGCAGGATCAGGATGGTGATCACGAGCCAGCCGATCGCGCCGACCGCCATGTGCAGGGCGTAGAAGAGCGAGCCGGAGCCGGCGAAGTACACGAGGGCGACCGCCACCGGCAAGGCTGCGATCCAGGCGGTTGCGAGCGGCTTCGTGATCGGGAAGTCGTGGTCGATCCGATCCGCGGCCACGATCAAGGCGGCGAGGTACAACAGCTTGAAGTACTGGTACGGAAGCTTCTCGAAAGGGAAGTTGAGTTGAATCGACACGATCAATGAGGCCAGGGCGAGGAAGAGAAACAGCCAGCCCCAGGCGGCCGCCTTGAGCACCCGGCTCCCGCTCGCCCGCGACAAATAGAAAAAGGTCAGCGCCAGAAGGACGGCGCCGACGGTCTGGACCAGAGTGCCCAGGACGGACAGTTCCATGAGTGTGGGGGAGAGGGTATGGAGTTGCGGGGCGGCGGTCAACCGGTCATCGGACGTTCATCTGGCTACCGATGCGCCGAAAGCTCTGGCCTTCACCCGCGGTCCGGCATTCCCGAGCGGCCGCCCCGTCGGTGCACCGGATCGGGATGCGGAGGAAGGCGTTCGGCCCGCGAAGCGCCAGGGCCCAGGCCGGCGGGCCTCCGTCCTGCGGCACCAGCAGCAGGTCCGCCCCCTCGGGAGCGCCGTCGAGGCGGAGGGAAACCTCTTTGTCGCCGAAACGGATCGCGCCCGGGGCCGCAATGACCTCGATTGATATGTGCTCGTCCTTCTCCGTCGCCCAGTTTCCCGGAAGCGCCTCGGATGCGAGCTCTTGCTCGGCGTCCGGGTAGACCCGGATCCGATTGGGGTTCCAATGAATGACGGGCGCATAGGCCCCATCGAAGCGCGGTCCGGCCCCCTTGACCACGACGTCCTGCGGGATCGAGCCGCGCGCGAGCGTCACGGAGGCGAGCACCGCCGGGTCTCCGGCGACAAGCTCCACGCCGGGCTCCTCCTTTTCGAGCAGCCGCGATGCGGTGACTGGAAGCCGGATCTCGCCCTCGCGATCGGAGAAGCGCAAGGCGAAGACGCCCCGCTCCCGATCGGCATCGAAGCGCAGGCACACCGCGTTCCGAAAGCCCGTGAGCGCGAAGCGCTTGAAGAGGGCTTCGAGCTCCGACTTCGGATAGAGCTTCGCGTCGTACCAGTCCGGGATCGGGACCCCGTTGATCTCGGCGTCCGACCGCTTCGCGTCGTGCTGGAGCTCGGAGCCCGCGAACACGAAGACCTGCGACTCGTGCAGCCGCCCCTGCGGCGTTTCCCGAGTGCGCTCGCGCACGTAACGGGCTGGCTCGTTGTGTGTCTCGTCCCACCGGGAAATCCAGACGCCCTGGCCCTCGCAGTCGGGAATCTGTTTTCCTCGATCGAGGATCGGGAGCCGCGAGAGGGCGCCGTCGCGCAAGCGCCACACGCTCCGGCAGACGGTCCCGTCGCCGGAAGCGGTCACCTCGAGAAGAGTTCCGACGCTGCCGATCGAGCCGGTGGCGAGCGCGATCCTCGGATTCCGGCCGGCCGGAGCCGGAGCCTCTGCCCGGGCTAGCCGCTTTCCGGACGCGTCGCTCGCCTCCAGCCGCACCGTCTTGCCCTTCGCCCGGGCCACAATAGTCTCCGAAGCGTTGCCTCCGGAGAAGTTTGCCGTCGCCGCGGGCGCGGCGGAAGAATCGGCCCGCGCGGCGGCGGCCACGGCGATCGCGCAGGACAACGCGAGCATTTTTCCGGCTCGCCGACCGCCCTGTCGCATTCCGGCCCCGCGTCGTCGCCCTGCCGAACCCTTTCTCAGACGACTTCTTTACTTCTTCACGGCCGCTTCGTCCGCCTGGAATCCGATCCGGGCGTGCGTGCCGTCGCAATAGGGCTTGTTGGCGGAGCCGCCGCACCGGCACAGGGAGATCGAGCGTCCTTCCTCGATTGGGATTTCGTTTCCCTTCGGATCGATGAGCGTAAACGGTCCGGTCGCGCGGTACGGCCCGTTGGGATTCGCTTTTATGGTGACTACCGCCATCGGATTTCCTCCTGATCAAGATTGTAAACGGTGTGGCGCGAAATCGCCCGCGACACGCGCTCCACTTCTTGCAATCGTTGCGCTGCGACGCGCATCGCGCGGGCCGACGTGCTACCCTTGAAGCGCCCGCGTGCAAGCCTTCGAGAAAGCCCCGCCCGATATCCAGGAGATCCTGACTAAGCCCATCAAGGAATTGGGGCTCAAGCTCGAGGGGTCGCACCTCGAGCGTTACGTTCAGAAGCTCTACCGCGAGCTCGAGCGCAAGGGACTGAAGAAGTTTCGGCCGCTCTGCTATTTGACCGACGAATGGGGCTGCCCGTCGGGCGAGCCCGTGATCGGCATTCCCTTTTATCTGGCCAACCCCAAGCTCGCGCACCTCGAGAAGGCGATGAACGACCTCGAGGACGAGCGCGAGATCCTGATGTACCTCCGGCACGAGGCGGGGCACGCGTTCAACTACGCCTACGAGCTCTACAAGGCCCCCGAGTGGCGCGATCTCTTCGGCCCCTTTCGCCGCCCGTATCGCGACGACTACCGCCCGGTCCCCTTTTCGCGCCGGTTCGTGCGGCACATCGCGGGCTGGTACGCGCAGAAGCATCCCGACGAGGACTTCGCCGAGACGTTCGCCGTGTGGCTGACGCCGCGCTCCCAGTGGCGCAAGAAGTACAAAGGC
This sequence comes from Thermoanaerobaculia bacterium, assembly GCA_041481715.1. GTDB lineage: Bacteria > Acidobacteriota > Thermoanaerobaculia > UBA5066 > Gp7-AA6 > DATBFU01. The sequence continues at coordinate 7,384 of JBGPCK010000088.1, forward strand.
TGGGAGGCGCTGGCAAAGCTGCGCTACGTGGACCGGATGGCCCACCAGCTACGCGAGACGGATCCGCCGCGGGGCAAGGGCCGCGCCGACCTGACGGTGGACGAAATGGAGACGACGGTCGCCGACTTCTACCAGACGGCCTTCCAGAAGCAGCTGTCGCCGACCGAGCTCGCGCTCGACACGGATCTGGCCGACATTTTCAAGGTCTCGAAGCGCCGCCAGAAGGCTGTGCGCCCGGCAGCGGACCTGCTCAAGGAAAACCGCAAGACGATCGTGGACAAGGTGGCCTACTGGACGGGCGCTCCACGCCCCTTGATCAAGGAGCTCGTCGAGTCCGTCGCCGCGCGGCTCGCCGAGCTCGGACTGCGGATGGACACGCGCCGGGAAAAAGAGCATTTGGCGGAAGTCACGGCGTACACGACCGCTTTAGCGATGACCCTGGTCACGCGCCGGAAGGCCGTTCAACCGTGAGCGCGGGGGAGGGCGACGCATGAATCGAGAGAAAGCGATGAAGGTAGCCGTCCTCTACGACGTCTGGGAGGAAGAGGGCGAGGCGCCGCCGGAAGCCCCGCCGCCGCGAAAGGGCCGCACGAAGAAGAAGAAGAAGAAAGAGAAGCACGACCGCGAGGAGATCTTCACGGCGCTCCAGAAGCTCGGCTATGAGCCCTCCTATCAGGTCGTGGACGGGCGCCCTCAGTCGCTGACGGCGCTCTCCCGATGCGAGGCGGACCTCGTCTTCAATCTCGTGGAGTCCTACGCCGGCGACGACACGATGGACATGAACATGGCGGCGTACCTGGATCTGTTGGGGCGCCCCTACACGGGCACGGGCCCCCACGGACTGTACCTGGCGCAGGACAAGTCGCTCGCCAAGAAGATCTTCGCCTTCCACGGCATCCGGACGCCGTACTTTGCGACTTCCTACCGCGGCAAGCTCGACCATTCGCATGACATTGCCTTTCCGCTCATCGTCAAGCCGACCTCGGAAGACGGATCGATCGGCATCGACGCCTCCTCCGTGGTCACGAGCGTCAAGGAGCTGATGGAGAAGATTCACGACGTCCACGAGGAGTTCGACGCGCCCGCCCTGATCGAGGAGTACATCGAGGGCCGCGAAATCTACGCGGCGATCCTCGGCAACGAGAGCCCCGAGGCGCTGCCGTTGGTCGAGCTCGACCTCTCGAAGTTGCCCGAGGGCACTCCGCGCATCGCCGGCAAGGAAGTGAAGTGGGAAAAGGAGACGGAAGCCTACAAGGTCACCAAGTCGGCGCCCGTCGAGGGCCTGGAAGAGGAGACCACGCAGCGGTTGAGCGACACCGCGCTCGCGGCCTTCCAGGCGTTGAAGCTGCGCGACTACGGGCGCATCGACATGCGCCTTTCGAGCAAGGGCGACGTCTACGTCATCGAGGCCAACCCCAACCCGTGGCTTTCCTCCGGCGCCGAGTTCGCGATGGCCGCGAAGAAGGCCGGAAAGTCGTACAACCAGCTCATCTCGGAAATCGTCGATCTGGCGCAGGCGCGGTACGCGGGGGGGTAGAGCCTCCCTTCTCCCTCGCTCTGCGGGAGCGATGGTGCGCGAGGGGTTCTTCTCCCTCTCCCCACGGGAGAGGGGAGGGGTGAGGGGCCTCGCTTCACTTCAGTGCCGGCCGCGGCCGAAGGCCGCGTCTCGCGAAGCGAGCGGCCGGCAGGGGTGAGGGGTATCCAAACCGCCCCCCCTCACCCTGCCTCTCCCCCCGGCGGGGGGAGAGGAGTTGGAGACGGCTCCTCTCGCTCTCCCCGCGGGAGAGGAGTCGGCTGCGGGCCTCTCCCGGAATAGAATCGTCGCCAGTCAACAGGAGACGCGAATGAAGAAAAGGCTGTCCGCCGCTGCGGCTGTTTTTTTCGGCCTGGCGACCCTCGCCTCCGCCGGGGAGGTCGCCGGGGTCCGGATGCCCGATACGGCCACGGTCGAAGGCAAGAACCTGAAGTTGAACGGCATGGGGCTTCGCACCAAGGTCGTCTTCAAGGTCTATGTCGCGGGCCTCTACCTCGAGAACCCGTCGCACGAGAGCGCGGCGGTGATTTCCTCCGACCAGGTCAAGCGGGTCGAGCTGTCGATCCTCCGCAAGCTCGCCGGGTCTCAGGTCAGCGAGGCGATCGCCGAGGGCTTCGAGAAGAACTCCAAGGCGCAAATGGGCGCCCTGAAGGCGCGCCTGGAGCGATTGGAGTCCTGGATTCCCGACGTGGACAAGGGCGACTCGATCGTTCTGACTTATGTGCCGGGCAAGGGTACCATCGTCTCGGCTCGCCTCTCGGAAAAGGGCGTAATCGAGGGTAAGGACTTCTCCGACGCGCTGCTGTCGGTTTGGCTCGGTGCGAACCCGGTGCAGGACGACTTGAAGACGAAGCTGCTCGGACGGGACTAGCCTACGCAGCCGCCTCCGGCTTCGGCCCGAGTCCGATGCGGCGCCGGAGGCGGTCGAACCCGACGCCCCACAGCATCAGCTGGGTCCAGACCTTCAACGCCAGCGGCGGTCTCTCTACGCCGCCGGCGAGAACGGTCGTGACGGCCTTTCGCATCGACTCGGGCGGATCGGGCGTGCAGAAGGCATCGAAGAAGACCGGGTCGTAGAAGTTGTAGACGAAGCGGCGGAAGCGGGCGAAGAGCTTGCGCGATTCCTTCTCGTATCGAGCCAGATCCTTCGCGTCGAGCCTTCCGTGCTTCGTGAGCGCGCCGTCGATGGCGCCGGCCGCGCGCTCGCCGGTCGCGAGCGCCAGAAACACCCCTGTCGAGAACACCGGGTCCAGGAACGTGGCCGCGTCGCCGACGAGCACGTAGCCGTCGCCGGCCATCTTGCCCGAGCTCGCCGAGTAGTCCGAGACGCCGTGGACCTTCGACGTACGGACGCTGCCTTCGAGGAGCTTCGGCATGCGCGGAGACCGCGCGATCAACCACTCGAAGCGCGCCTCGAGGTCGGCGACTCCGGCCTTCTGGGCGATGGAAGGCTCGAAGACCGCGCCCACGCTCGCGGAGCCGTCGGAAAACGGGATGATCCAGTACCAGACGCCCTCGTCGATCGGGAGCAGGATGTCGCCCGGCCGGTTCGCCTCGGGCCAGTGGATTCCCGCATAGTGCGCAAACAGGGCGGCGCGCTTCAACTTCGAATCGAAGCGGCGCGTTCCGAGCTTCTTCGAGAGAAACGCCCCCTGGCCCGACGCGTCCACGACGGCGCGGGCCCGAATCTCCTCCGTGCGGCCGTCGCGTGAAACGGCGCGAACTCCGACGGCGCGCCTCCCTTCGAAGATCACGTCCTGCACTGCGATCTCCTCCCGCACCTCGGCGCCGCACTCGGCCGCGTGCTTGAGCAGCAGATCGTCGAAGTCCGCGCGCTTGACCTGGTAGGCCATGGGATGCTGGTCGTTGAAGGCGTCGCTGAAGACGACGGGCCGAACCAGATCTCCGCTACTCATGTCGTTCCAGAAGTAGGCGCCGTACTTCTTCTGGAAGCCCGCCTTCCGAATCTTCTCGAGGACCCCCAACCGCTCGAAGATGGGCAGGCTGTAGGGGAGAAGCGACTCGCCCACGTGGAAGCGCGGGAAGCGCTCCTTCTCGAGTACCACGACGCGCCGTCCCGCGCGGGACAGGCAGGTCGCGACCGTCGAACCGGCGGGCCCGCCCCCGATCACGACGGCGTCGTAGACTGCATCCATGGGGGCATTCTCGCAGAAGAGCTATCAGCTATCAGCTATCAGCTGTCAGCTATCAGCTGTCGGCTGTCAGCTGTGAGCCGGGCACGGGCTGGTGGAAACTCCGAGCTGAGAGCTGATAGCTGAGAGCTGATAGCTTGACCCACCCCGCCATCGAATTCCGCGACGCTCGCAAGAGCTTCGGGCCTCGTGCGGCCCTGGACGGAATCACGCTGACGGTCGAAGCCGGCGAAACCGTCGCCCTGATCGGCCCCTCGGGTTGCGGCAAGACGACGGCGTTGAAGCTCGTCAACCGCCTGCTCGAGTCCGACGGCGGAACCGTTCGGGTGCTCGGACGGGACGTGCGAGGAGAAGAGCCGATCGCGTTGCGGCGCAAGCTCGGCTACGTGATCCAGGAGGGAGGCCTCTTCCCGCACTGGGACGTGCGGGGCAACGTCGAGACGGTGCCGCGACTGCTCGGATGGCCCGCCGAGAAACGGCGGCGGCGCGCGGAGGAGCTCCTCGAGATGGTCGGACTGCCTCCGGCCGAGTTCGCCTCCCGGCGGCCCCGGCAGCTTTCCGGCGGGCAGCGCCAGCGGGTCGGCGTGGCGCGGGCGCTGGCCGCCGATCCGCCGATCGTGCTGATGGACGAGCCGTTCGGGGCGCTCGATCCGATCGCGCGGCGCGGCCTGCAGCGCGAGTTTCTCGACTGGAAGCGCCGGCTCGGAAAGACGGTGCTCCTCGTGACGCACGACCTACGCGAAGCCTTCCGCCTCGCCGACCGCGTCGCGGTTATGGACCGGGGCCGTGTCCGCCAGGTCGGCACGCGCGAGCAGCTTCTGCGCGCTCCCGCGGACGACTTCGTGCGGGAGTTCGTCGCGGAGGAAACGGCGTGAGCGGTCTCGCCGCGTACTTCTGGGAACGGCGCGGAGATATCGCCGCGCTCGCTCTGCAACACCTCTCGCTCGTCGCGATCTCGACCGCGCTCGCGGTCGCCGTCGGCGTGCCGCTCGGAGTCGCCCTGACGCGCCGGCCGAGGCTCGCCCGGCCCGTGCTCGGTTTCGCGAGTGTCGTTCAGACGATTCCGAGCCTGGCGCTCTTCGGGTTTCTGATCCCGCTGCCTCTGATCGGCGGAATCGGCGCGCGCACGGCCATCGCGGCGCTTTCCGTGTACGCGTTGCTCCCGATTCTTCGCAACACGTACGTCGGCATCACCTCCGTCGATCCGGCGACCGTCGAAGCAGCGGTGGGACTTGGAATGACGCCGGGCGAGCGGTTGCGGTTGGTGGAACTTCCGCTGTCGCTTCCCGTCGTGCTCGCGGGCGTGCGCATCGCGGCGGTGGTCTCGATCGGACTCGCGACCATCGCCGCCGCGGTCGGCGCCGGAGGGCTCGGCGTCCTCATCTACCGGGGGATCGCGATTCTGGACAACCGTCTGATTCTCGC
>JBGPCK010000089.1:0-12455 GCA_041481715.1 Thermoanaerobaculia bacterium
ACGCGAGATCGGCTGAGATTCGCTTGCGCCCGATTACCGAACCGTGGCTAATGGCACCTTCGTGCCTTCGTGGTGGCACCCGCCGGCCATTGAGTCGGGATCGCCGACCGCCTACCCTGGCCTTTAACGAAACGAAAAGACAAGAAGAGAGGCATTCCCTTGACGACTTCGACCCCTTCGATGAAGCCGGACGTAGAGCCGGGTGCCCCGAACCTCGCGGCGACTTTCCCGGCCGGCGGCCTGGGAGCATCCATGCCGGGCCGCGCGGCGATCACGGAGCGCGGCGTCACGGTTGCGGTCGGCACCGAACACGAGCGGGACGGAAATCGGATCATTCTCTACGAAAGACTCACCGGGGACGCGGCCCGGCAGCGCGCGACGGGCCCCGAACCGCACGGCGCGGGAATGCCGCCCGAGGCGGTCGAACGGGTTGAATACATCGAGGTGTGGAGCACGCCGAGCTCGGGCGACGGCTACGATTTCCGGATGTATTCCTTCGGCGGCGCCCTGATCGCCTGCCGCTCGACCCGCGGACACTGACCCGGAAGCCCGCCTAATTTCGCGGCCCGAAGAGCGCAGCCACGGCGCCGGCCGGATCCTGGATCACACAGTAGCGCCCCTGCCCGACCATCCCTTGGGGCCCGGCGATTACGGCCCCTCCGCGCTCGACACAGCGCTCTGCGCTCTTCTCCAGATCCTCGACCGTGATGTAGATCAGCCATTGCGCCGGCAGGTTCGCATTCTCCCCGCGCGCGTGGCAGACCCCGGCGACGGACCGCCCCGAAGCCGGCTCGTTCATGCAGTAGTCGCTGTATCCCGACATCTCGACGGCCGCAGGCGTCCACCCCGTCACGTCGCGGTAGAAGTCTCGAATGGCGTCCGCGTTCTCGACGGTCAGATCAGATCCAGCCGATCGACCCGATCGGCGGCCTGCCGCGCTCGCTCATCGGCGCTCCTCCGGAAAGTGAACAGTCTAACTTCTGGTCTGCCGGTTCTCTCAGCGAGCCGGGCCGACGAGCTCGAAGGTAACCTAACTCGCGCGACGAAATCGGAGGCCGATGCCGTCCCAGCCCCAGACGTTCCAAATCGCCTCGAAGAGCTCGGTCTTCCGGCTCTGGTATTTGGCTCTGGTATTGCAGGTCGTACGCGTGCTCCCGGCGTTCAGCACCATGATCGGCAGGCACGGCGCCGGGGGCACTATCGAAAAGATGTCGCCGGGCCGGCGAAAACATTCCTGCTGTCGATCAGCAGGGGTCATGCCACCTCGATAACGCCGCGGAATACCCTCGCGACTCATCTCGTTCGTGGCGAAGAGGAGGTTCCATGAGACTCGTCCGGTTTCTCCGTCTGGGCGTTCCCGCGCTCCTGCTCGCGGGAGCCTTTGCCTGCAGCAAGAGCAACGACATCACGGGTACAGGCGGCGCGCTTGCCCGGTTGTCCGTCGACGCACCCAACTCGGCCGTTTCCGGCCAGGCCTTCAATGTGGACGTCAAGGCCTTGAACATCGGCGTGACAAATGTCCACAATGGAATGGTGCAGATCACGCTTCCCGCGCCGCTCACGGTCGATTCGCTCGTGGCGTCGCTCGGCACGACGGCGATCTTCCGTAACGGCTCCTCCGGCGCCGCCGTCACCTGGACTCTCAACACGCTCGACTCCAACACCCAGTCGACGCTGCGCATCGGCACGACCGGCGCGCTCGCGCCCGGAGAAGCCGCCCGCACGGTGACGGTCCAGGCGATGATGACCGCCGACGGGATCAAGTCAGGAGACGCGGTGGCCCGCAAGGATGTCCAGCTCATGCCGCAGTAAACGACGGCGGAGACGGGCGCAGACTCTCGCTCAGCCCTCGACGACGACGAGGACTTTCCCGGTCGTGCCGCGCCCGGCCAGGGCGCGGTGAGCATCGGGCAGGCGCTCGAAGGTGAAGCGAGGACCGAGGATCGGACGGATTCGTCCGTCCTTCCACGCCTCGAAGGCCTCCGCCGCCGAGCGGCGCAGCTGCCCGGCACGGACCGGCAGGAGCGAGAGATTGAAGCCGATCAGTGTCCGGCAGGACTGGACGAGGCCATACGGCGAGAGGAGGCCCATCGCGAGAAGCTCGCGCGCGGCCAGCAAGCGCGCGACACCGTGCTCGCCCGAGGCCGCCGCGAAGCCATAGAGCACGTAGCGCCCGCCGCGATCGATCCGCCGCCAGAGCCGCCGGAAAAGACGTCCGCCGATCGCGTCGATCACGACGTCGGCGCGTCCCCCGAAGGCGCGGTCGAGAAGCTCCTCGGCGGACCCGTAGAGCCCCGCCTCCGCCGCGCCGAGCTCCCGGCAGAGAGGAAGCTTCGTCTTCGAGCCCACGAGCCCGAGCGTCCTCGCGCCGCGCGCTGCGAGAAGTTGCAGCAGCGCGGTTCCGACACCGCCGGCGGCCGCCGTGACCACGACGCGTTCTCCGGCGGCGACCTCGGCGCGCGCGAGCGCATAGGAGGCGGTGAGAAACGCGACCGGCACCGCGGCGGCCTCGACGAGATCGACGCCATCCGGAAGCGGAAAGATGCGGTCCGCTCGAACGACGACTTTCTCCGCGTGACCGCCGAAGAGCGGCACCGCGACGACGCGCCTGCCCGGCGAGAGGTCCGTGACGCCGTCGCCTGCCGTCTCGACCGTGCCCGAAAGTTCCATGCCCGGCACGAAGGGCGGCTTCGGCGTGTTCGGGTAGACGCCCGAGCGAACGAAGAGGTCGGCGAAGTTCAGTCCGATCGCGGCCGTCCGAACGAGGACCTCGCCCGTGCCGGGCGAGGGATCGGGCCGCGTGCGCAGCTCGAGCCGCTCGGGCCCGCCGTACCGGTCGACGAACCACGCGCGCGATGCCGAACCCATGGCCGCCGATTATCGCCGAGGGCTTTCGGCCGCAGGCGTTCGCTGTGCGAACGGCCGCCGAGAACTAGCGGCAGCGGGAAGCGATTCGGAAAGTGATCTCCGCGCTCGAAGGCGGATTCTCTCCGAGGCCGAGCGAGTGGAATTCCTCGTGAATGAGGATGAAGGACGCCAGATCCGGATCGCGGCGCGCAATCTGCGCGAAACGCTGGCCGCAGAGAAAAATCGCTCGGCTTCCGGGCGACGTCCAGGCGAGGCTCGCGTTGTTCTGGCAGGGCCGGGTCGCGGTCCCATCGAAGAAAAAGAGTTGCGACAGATACTCCCTGCCCGTCTGTCCGGTGGCCGCGAGAACCTCGGCCAGAGAGCGCCCCTGCGAATCGGAGAACTCGGCCAGGGCGTTCATACAGCCCTCGTCGGAGAGCTTGCGGGCGGCGTTTTCAAAGGCGATCTGCAGCGATCGCGTCAGGAACAACGAGACAGGACCGACCAGTCTCGCCTGCGCCGGCGGCGCGACGGGACCCGCTGGCGCGACCCCGAGCGATCCGGCAACGACGACCAGAACGGCGACCGGTAGCCTGGAGTTTCTTGGCCGACTTGCAGACGCCATGAGGACCTCCCCGAGCGCGAGCCCGCGACGGCCTCGCCGCGCCTGAAGCTGGAACACGGGGTTCCAGGAAGCGGCTCGCCTTCCGTCCTCGGCGAGCGGCCCTTCGTCCCAAGGTTTTCGGATGCTCCTCACGGCCGCAAACGGCAGACCGAGTCGGAGGAATCGGAGGGTCTCACCGCGGCGTACGGGCGCCCCGAGCAGCCAGAGCAAGATGGTCGCGGCGCCCCCTGGCGAAGCTCATGCCCTCGAGCCGTCTCGCGACGAGGGCGCCGAGCAAGAACTCGGGTCGTAAGGCTTAGAGCCTCGATCCTTTCGACCAGACCTTCGGCGCGGGTTCGATGAGCGATCCGTTCGAGGTCAGAGAGTGCGTCGCCGACCACGCCGCGATCCGCGTTTATCGCCCGTTCATTTTCAAGACGTAGGCTGCGGGGCTCGAGGCTCGGAGTCGCTCGCCGCATGCTCTCGTTCGAGAACGGCAAGCTCCCATCGAAGAAAGAACGCTCCCTCATCGTAGAATGACGCGCTCGAAATCCGGAGAATCGCCCGATGAAGCCGTCCGCGGCGACCGCCCTTCGTTTTCTCTTGCTCAGCACCGCCGCGGCAGCGTTCTCTCTGCTGTCGCTTCCGGCCGAGAGTCCCGACGTTCGCGCGAAGATTCTCGCACCGGCCCGCCTCGCCGCGGGCTCGACTGCGACGCTTGCCGTCGAGATGACGCTCGGGCCGAGCTGGCACGTCAACAGCCACACGCCTTCGGAGAAATACCTGATCCCAACCGAGGTCAGCCTGACCACGTCTCCGGGTACTCTCTCGGCCGTGCGATACCCGAAGGACCTCGAGAAGCGGTTCGCCTTCTCCGACAAGCCGCTGCGTGTCTACGCGGGTACCGTGCGCTTCGAAGCGGATCTCACGCTTCCGGACGCTGCCAGCGGCGACGCTTCGATTCTCGGGAAGCTCTCCTACCAGGCCTGCAACGAGCGGCAGTGCTTCGCGCCGGCGAAGATCCCGCTCGAGGCGAGCGTCACCATCTCCACCGCCGGGTCTCGCTGAGACTCGAGTCGGCCGGACCCGGCGGGAAACGCCAGTTTCGAAAAGCCGGCGGCCAGCGGCGACGGGTGGGTGCCTTCCGAAAGGATCCGTGGCTCGGCGGCAGCGACGGCTCCTCAATCCTTTGTAGGGGACGGAATGACTCCGCCAGAGGTCAGGTGCGAAGACCACGGCCGCTCGGCGAAACCAATCAAGAGACTCCAGGGGAGCGGCTGGCGCGTATTCGCCGCCGCCTACGAGCTGGCCTTCGAATTGCTCTTCCTTACCTCGGAGAAGACGCGGCCATAAAAAACGCCATCCGTGTCTCGAAAGCGTTCGGTTCGTGTCGAGCACTCGGTCGGCTCGCCGCGTCCATTCTCATTTCCGTTTTGCCGGCGGCCGGCTTCGGCCTCGAGCCCGCCCCCAATCCGAGGCTACAGAAGATCGACGGAGTCCCGTTTTCGCTCGACTCCCTGAAGGGCAACGTCGTCGTGCTGGATTTCTGGGCCTCGTGGTGCGTCCCGTGCCGAACGAGCTTTCCCTTCCTCGACGAACTCCAGGCCAAACACGCGCCGCAAGGCCTCGCGGTGGTCGGCTTGACGCTCGAAGAGGACCCGGATGCCGTCAGCGCCTTCCTGGACGCGGTGCCGGTGCGCTTCACGATCGCCCGCGATCCGTCGGGACAGGCCGGCGAGGCGTTCCAGGTGGTCGCGATGCCCACGACGTTCCTTCTCGACCGCGAGGGGCGCATCGCCGCGCGCTTCGAGGGCGGTGACAAGCGAGCGCACGAACGGATCGAGACCGCGGTCTCGACACTGCTGTCGGGAAGGACTCTGCCGCCGGGAACCGACGTCCGCGTCGGAGCCGGTCTCGAGGCGACCGGCGCGATCAAGGCCTGGCAGCGCGGCTATCTGGCGGACCCGTTCATGAGTCTCGACGGCGATCCGATCACGCGAATGCTGCGCGAGCACATCCACGCCAGCAAGGAGGGCGCCGCGGGGGACGGCGGCCCCTCCGGAGGCGGCTGTGGCTGCAACTGATCGCGCGGCACGCAGAAGGGCGCGGCGACGACGGCCGCGCCTCCTGCGGGAGCTCCCCTGGCTCGTCGCGGGCCTCGGCAGCCTCGCCGCCCGCGACGCACAGGGGCAGTCCTACGTCGATTCGCGCTTTCTGTTCTACAAGGAGTCGGGAGGACGAACCCAGGTCCTCAACCCCGTGCTCTTCCTTCAGCAGGACCTCGGGACGTACGGAGAGCTCGGCCTGCTGCTCGGTTACGACGCCATCTCGGGCGCTTCGCCCACCGGCGGGTACCCCACGAGCGACGTCACGACGTCGGCGTCCGGACACGTCACGGCGAGCGGCAATTTCCCTCAGTCCCAGTACACGGACTCGCGCAAGTCGGCGTCGCTCTCCTACGGCCGCAAGTTCGGCGCGAACCTGCCGTCGATCGACGTGTCGTACGCGAAGGAGAACGACTACACTGCTCGCGGTATCGGATTCTCGGACGCCTGGACGATGGCGCAGGGGCGCGGCACCCTCCACTTCGGGGCGGCGTTCTCGCGCGACATCGTGGCTCCCGTCAAGAACCCGTTGACGAACCCCGAGGGGCTTGCCCTCCGTTACCCGAAATCGACCAACGGTTTCTCCCTCGGCTGGACGTGGGTCCTCGGCGAAAGGGATCTTCTCGACGTCTCGGCGTCCCTGATGAACCTCTCGGGCTACCTCGACGACCCCTACAAGATCGTTCCGATCGGAACGGACGGAAGTACGACCGTGCCGGAGCATCGGCCGGATTCCCGTTCCCGGCGCGCTGTCGTCGTCAAGTACGGCCATCACTACCTCTGGGACGGCGCCATCCGGGTGACCTACCGTTACTACAACGACGACTGGTCGATCCAGGCTCACACACTGGAAGTCGCGTACGACCAGCGCGTATTTTCGGACTGGATCGTCTCTCCGCAGGTCCGGCTGTACACGCAGACCGGGGCATCGTTCTACGGCAGCTCGTTTCCGGCGCCGCAGACGTACATGTCCGCCGACTACCGGCTGGCTCCCCTGAACAGCATCCTGGGCGGTCTCACCGTTTCGTATCTGATCGACCCGAAGCTGAGCATCGACCTCGGCGCGTCGATTCAATCCCAGACGGGCCGGGACCGGGTCACCCCGATCGCCACGACTCCGATGGAAGGAGGAGTGCCGACCGCCTCGGCGGCCGACATGACCGTGTTGACGATCACCGGCGGCCTCACTTGGCGCTACTGAGCGACCGGGACAAGGCCGGCGAGGCCCTCTACACGACCCGGTTTCCACTGATGGGCGGCGGCGCCCTGGTGCAATTCGTCGATGACGGCGGGCGGGAGCGCGCCGAACGGATCGCGCGCGCCGTCGAGGGCGAGGCGCGGCGGATCGAGGTCAAGTTCTCGCGGTACCGCGAGTCGAGCGTCGTTTCGGAGATCAATCGCAACGCGGGACGGACTCCCGTCGCGGTGGACGAGGAGACCGACATGCTGGTCCAGTCGGCGCTCGATCTCTCGCGCCTGACCGGAGGTCGGTTCGATCCGACCGTGGGCGCGCTGCGCCGGGCGTGGGACTTCAGGAGCAGCCGGGTCCCGTCGGCCGAGGAGATCGAGGATCTCCTGCCCCTCGTCAACGCCGCCGCGGTGTCCAAGCGAGACCGGACCGTGTTTCTCCGCTGCGACGGAATGGAGATCGATCTCGGCGGCGTCGGCAAGGAGTACGCCGTCGATCGGGCGGCGCGGCTGCTGCGCGAGGAGGGAGTTCGGTCGGCGATCGTCAGCTTCTCGGGCGACGTGCGCACGGTGGGCAGCCGCGGGGACGGCCGGCCGTGGAAGGTCGGCGTCATCGACCCCAGAGATCGCGGCCGCTGCCGCTTCGCCGTCCGCACGCTCGCGGACGCGGGCATCGCCACCTCGGGCGACTACGAGCGCGGCTTCGTGAAGGACGGCGTGCGCTACCACCACATCCTGGACGCGAGGACGGGATGGCCGGCTCGGGGCCTCGCGTCCGTTACGGTGATCGCCGGCTTCGCCTTCCGCGCGGGGTGCTTCGCCACCGCGGCCTTCCTGCTCGGCCCGGAAGCGGGCCTCGCCCTCCTCGAGGAGGTCGAAGGCGTGGAAGGAGCGCTGATCACCGAGAGCGGCGACATCCTCGCGACGACCGGCATGAAACTGCTGTCGGATCTGCCCGGAAGCGTCTGGGAGGGCTGCCGTGACTTCTGAATGGCGCGCGGCGGGACGCCGGCGACAGGTTGGCCGTTCCGGGTAAGCCAGCTCAGAGGAGGCTCCTCCCGCTTATGTGAGCCGGCGGCTGATCTCCCAGCAGGTGCACGACGGTGGGGACGACATCGAAGGCCGACCGTACGCCGCGGTCCCCTGGCTCCAGACCCGGCGCCGCAACATAGGCCATTCCAAAAGGCCCGGTGTGCCCCCCGGTCCGCCGCAGCGGCACCGGCCCGATGAGACCCAGGCGCGGATGCTCGAGGCCGGCGACAACACCTCGCCAGACGACGAGGAGGTCGGCCTCGGAGCCCGTCAGCGCCAGTGGGTTGCGAGTCCACGCGCGCTCGATGGAGTCCACCACCGGCTCGCCCGTGCGCGGGTTGCGACATTCGCGAAGCATGGTCTTCAGATCCCGACACGTCTCCTCGTATCGTGACGGCTCGATCATGCCGTACCGCTCGCGTCCCCGGAGATTGATGCGGATGCGCCCGTCGTAGAACGAGGGCAGCGCGAATGCCGGCATCCGGGGCCAGTGATGTCGGTAACGCTCGGCCGGCTGCCAGTGCAGGTCCAGTCGAGCCGTCGGCGCTCCGTGCGAGCGAAAGTCCGCCACTGCGGCCCGAACCCCGTTGAGCATGCGCTTGACTTGTGGCGGCAGGCGTCGCGCAAGCGAGAGAAGCGCCCCGAGCCCCGGCTTCTGCGCGGGTATCGGCACCCAACCCTGACTCGCCTTGGACCAGCCGTCCTCTTCCTCCAGGACCGGCACGCTGCTTGGCGCCGCCGTCCACTCCGGCGGCACGCTGAGCAGCGGGTGACCGAAGGCGTGGCGGTAAAGCAGCTCTGGCAGGAGGACCATGGACGAGACGTCGGAGTGGTTCGGTCCCATGCCGCCCAGGGTGAAGGCGACAATCGCCGCGTTTCCAGCGGCGGAAACGAGCTCGCCGACCATGCGATCCAGGGCCCGATGCACGTCCACCAAAGCCCGGCCCGCCGCCGCTGCCGAGGGATGCCCATGAAGCGGATGGCTCGGGTCCACACCGTGCCACAGACCTTCGACCGCGCCGTGGGCCTCGCCCGCGACCGCGATGAAGAGATCCCAGTCCGGGAGTCGTTCCGTCGCCAGCCACCGCGCCGCCCGCGAGCGGACATCGAGGGATCGGGTGAGGGCTTCACCCATCGCCTCTGTGCGCGACGCGGAGGGCCACGGTAGCCCGTACGTCCATTGGGATGCGGGATAGCAGCCGAACCGGCGCTCGAACTCCACCCGCAGCCCGACTGGGCGACCCGCCGTGGCAACCCCGGGATCGTGGGCCCCCCACCCCACGACGCCTTGCGTGTTCCGTGCGCGGCGCAGGTCCACGTAGGGCGCGTCGAACACGACGACCCGCAGGTCGAGACCGGCCCACCAGGGAGTGAACCGGGCGCCCTCTTGCCACGCTGTGTAGGTCGTCGGATCGAATTCCACCGCGGCCCAGCGACGTCCCGCCTCCGGTGAAAGCCCGGAGGCGACGTGCTCCCACGCCAGCCCCGTGCGCTGCGCGGGCCCGTGGTCGAGCCGGAAGCGCGCGGCGCGCCGACGCAACTCGGAGAGCGCAGGCATCTCACCCGCGGCCATGAGTCGCTCCGCAAAGGTGACTTCCAGGCCGTCGAGGCCTATCGCCAGCACCCGTGGACGCGCCATCGACGATCTCCGAGATTCAGTCTATCGCGACGGACGCGGAGCGCACGGTTCCTGCGACCAACCCTTCGAGTGCGAAGTCGATCGAGCTAGCATGGTCGCGAACACAACGCTTGGAGGGCGGTCGAAGGTCTGATGACAATCCAGGTGAGCGTCGTAATTGGAACCTACAACCGAGCTCATCTGCTCGAAGACACCCTCAAGGCTCTCGCTTCGCAAGAAGTTCCGGACTCTCTGAAGTGGGAGATTGTCGTCGTTGACAACAACTCGGCAGACACGACGGCACAGGTGGTCGCCGCGTTCTCGAAGACGACGGCTACGCCGGTGCGCTACGTGTTTGAACCTCAGCAAGGCCTTTCCCACGCTCGGAATCGAGGCATCAAGGAGGCTCGGGGCTCCATCCTCGCGTTTAGCGACGATGACGTCCTCCCCGCGCACGATTGGATCGCTCAGTTGGCCGCAGCGATCGATCGCTGGAACGCGCATGGCGTTGGCGGTCGAATTCTTCCCAGGTGGGAAACTTCGCCACCCCGTTGGCTCACCGAGGACCGGCACCTATTGAGCCTCCTTGCGATCATGGACTTCGAAGCGAGTCGCCTGCTTGCACTTCCGCTGGAAGCACAGCCGCAGGTATGGGGCGCGAACATGGCCTTCCGCCGCGAGCTCTTCGAAAGCGTCGGAGAATTCGACCCTCGCCTGGGTGTTGTCGGTAAGAAGCTCTTCCGAGGTGAAGAGACGGGCCTGATCAACCGGGCGCTGGAGCTCGGTTTGAAGATCGCTTATGACGCGGCGCCTACCGTCTTCCACCGAATCGGTCCTGACCGGATGCGAAAGGCGTATTTTCGAAAATTGATGTTCGATGATGGCCAGACCGAGGCTCGCGTGAGGCCCGTTGTCCCGAGACGTTCCTTTCTTGGTGCACCCCTGGGGCTCTACCGTGCTGCCTTCAAGGAGTTCTGGAAGTGGGTGGGCTCGATGCTGCTCAGGCGGCCAGGGGCCTTCGATCACGAGCTCCGCTGGATGGAATGGGTCGGACAACTTTCGGGCTACTGGAAGGCGGGTTTGGCGCGGCATTTTGACGGAGCACGCTGATCAAGGGAGGGCGGACCACAGACTCGAAAAATAAATGGGGTCGGACACGCACTCATGCACTCCGTGGTGGCGGGGGCGCGCCAAAGTGCATGCTTCCGTGCCTGACCCCACTAGTCGCCAGCCTATTCTTGCATCCTCTCATCACGTCCGGCGACGGCGCGCTTCCAGGCGCGCTTCTTGAATTCCCTGAGTCTCGAGAATCGCCGCGCGCCGAGAAGTGACAAGACGAGATAGAAGTAACCCCGCAGCTCCGTCGGGTGAAGCTCGATTGCGAGCCGAAATGCGTTCCGGCAGTCTCGATCGCGTCCCGCGTACCCGTACTTAACCCCGAGGTCCAGAAGCTGACGGCTGGCGAGACGTCGGAACGCGCGCGAGGAGCCGTACTTCCCCATCATGATGTCCAGGCCCCCACGGATTGCGTCGGGGTCCGTCCACACCTTTCGGTCGTGGATGTAGTACGTCAGCAACGGCTCGGCGGTGTACTCGAACTGGCATACACGAGACAGCCGAATCGCCAAGTCGTAGTCTTGAAAGCTGGGCAGCCGCTCGTCGAACGAGCCGACCATCTCCAGGTACTTGCGTTTGACGGCGACGCATGAGGTCCCCCCGACGAGGTTTGAAGCGAGCATGGCATCGGCCAGTTCGCCGCGCTTTGAGGGGGTCTGACGGCCGAGGATCCTGCCGCTCTTCCTTTCCACGACCAGGTATCCCGTGTAGACGAGGCCGACCGTGGGCGCGCTCCGGCGGAAAAGCTCCATCTGTTTCTGCAGTTTGGTGGGAAACCACTCGTCGTCATCGTCCAGGAATGCGAGGCAGTCGGCCCTGCTTGCGCGGATTCCCGTGTTGCGAGCCGCCGATCCCCCTCGGCGCGCTGGGTGGCGGATGTACTGCATTCTCCGCTCGCCGAAGGAATCCACCACCTCCCGCGTCGCGTCGGACGCCGCGTCGTCCACGACGACGATCTCGAAATCTTGAAACGTCTGCGCCAGCACGCTCGAGATCGCAACCCGAAGGGGCTCCGCGCGATCGCACGTCGGAATGATTACGCTGACGAGGGGCGCGCTCACCGATGCCGGCCTTCCCGGATGCCACGGGTCATCGTGCCAATCCGCTGAAACCGCAGGCAACCCGACGGAGCCCCCTTTTCGGAGCTGCTCCGCCCGGTCAGGCCTGGCTCAAGTCCGCCATCGTGCAGGCCCCGCGGCCCCCATCCACAAAGAAGGACTCCGACACCCGCCCTCAATACCTGCGCCAAAAGACTTCGGCGCGGCCCCAAGAAGCCTGCCGTCGCCGCCGCCGCCTCCATGCCCACGGCTGCGTGCTTCATTCTTCTCCGAAGCGTGCCGTCCAACGACCTCGGGCCATCCTTCCTGCATCAGAGAGATCGTGAAAGGACGGGACGACGCATCATCCACCGGAATCCCCGAGGATGAATCCAGGCAACGAACCCACCGAGGAGTTTCAACGAGTGGTACGCGTAACCGATGCCGAGGCTCGCGAGAGCCCCTAGCACACCGAGCTGGACCCGCTCATGACGCCCCAACACGCTCCACGGCAACGTGACGATTCTCTCCAGGAAGGATCGGAAGACAAGTTTCGTCGATCCACTTGGCCTCGACGAACCCAGGACGATCTCGTCATGGCCCTCGAAGAGAGCCCGGAGGACGAAATTCGTGATCCCTTTCGGAGGAGGATGCGAGACACGTGCGCCCCGGTGGCGGAAGATGAGTACTCCCCGGTCGCGAAGTTCGGCCGCCAGCAAACCGCATTGTCCGCGGTACACGACAGCCTCGGGGAAAGGATGCTTCTCGAAAACCTCCCGCCGGAACGCGACGTTGTTGGCGAAGAAGGAGCCCGTCGCCGCCAACTCGTTCGCCTCGTCCCTGAGCGGGAAAAACCAGAATAGCGCGAACGCCTTGCCAAGCAGGTCATCGAGAGCCACATAGGTGCC
>JBGPCK010000090.1:0-12335 GCA_041481715.1 Thermoanaerobaculia bacterium
AACAGGCCACACACTTGAGCGACCCATCCTCCCGGGTCTTCAGGATGTGTTTGCCGCGGAAGCGGTCCGAGTAGTCCCGCTTGCGCTCCGGGTACAGGATCGTCGGCATGCCCCGCATGTTGGCGAGGTTGCGCACGAGGTGCCGGAGCGTCACCGCCATGCCCTTCAGAATCTCCGGCAGGTACAGCCTCTGCAGGATCGTCAGCTTCTCCGGGACCCTTCGACTGACGTCGATGATGCCGCTCAACGGTCGAGCTCCCCGGCAATGACGTTCAGAGTCCCCAGAGTCGCGATCATGTCGGACACCGTGCCACCCAGAACGATCTTCTCGAACGCCGCCATGTTGGGAAAGCACGGAGGACGGACCTTGAGGCGATAGGGACCGCCGCGGCCATCGGAGACCGCATAGAACCCGAGCTCGCCGTTGACCCCCTCGATCCACTCGTAGCGCTCGCCGGGCGGCACGCGGATGCCCTCCATGACGAGCTTGAAGTGGTAGATGAGCGATTCCATGTCGTGGTACACGGCGTCCTTGGGCGGCAGGACCACGTGCCAGTCGTCGGAATTGACCGGCCCCTTCTCGGGAAAGATGTCGAGTGCCTGCCGGATGATCTTCAGCGATTGGCGAATCTCCTCCATCCGCACCAGGTACCGCGAGAAGTTGTCCCCGTCGTTCGCGACGGCCACGTCCCAGTCGAACCGGTCGTAGAAGTCATAGGGACGCGCCCGCCGGACGTCGTAGGGCACACCGGAGGCGCGAAGCATCGGGCCCGTCAATCCCCACGCGATCGCCTGCTCCTTCGTCACGACGCCGGTTCCCTGGAGGCGGTTGCGGACGATCCGGTTCTTGTCGACCAGCTTCTCCACGTCGTCCAGGAACTTCGGAATCGACTCGAGCAGCCCCCGGCAGCGCGGCACGAAGTCTTCGGGCACGTCGATCGCGAGGCCCCCCACGCGCACGTAGGAAACGGTCAGGCGAGCGCCGCAGCACGCCTCGATCAGGCTGTAGAAGTTCTCCCGCGGCTGGTAGAGGTAGATGAAGGCCGTCAGCGCCCCGATGTCCACGAGGTTGGCGCCGACACACACGGCATGGTCCACGATCCGCGTGAACTCCGACAGGATCGTCCGCACCAGCTGGCCGCGCTCCGGGACTTCGATCCCGAGCATTTTCTCCACGGTCCGCACGTAGCCCACCCCGTTGACCATCGCGGAGACATAGTTGAGGCGGTCCGCGTACGGGATGACCTGGTTCCAGTGATGCTTCTCCGCCATCTTTTCGAAGCAGCGGTGGAGATAGCCGATGATCGTCTCGGAACGGACGATCCGTTCGCCGTCCAGGCGCGCGAGCAAGTGGATGATTCCGTGAGTGGCCGGGTGCGACGGGCCGATCGACAGCGTCTGCGTCTCGAAGTGCCCCGCCCGCTCCTCGGTGTGTTGGGCCCAATCCGGCACCCGCAGGTCGCTTTCCGTGTAGAACCAGCGCTGCCCCGGCGCGTAGTCCTTGCGCAGGGCATGCCCCACGAACGCATCGTGGCAAAGCAGCCGGTACAGGTTCGGATGCCCCGGGAAGTCGAAGCCGAAGAGGTCGTACGCTTCGCGCTCGTACCAGTTGGCGGCGGGCCATACGCTCTCCACACTCGGGAGGCTCGGCTTCTCGGCGTCCGGCAGGGGTACCCGGACGCGGATGTGCTGATTGTTCGAGAGCGAGTGCAGGTGCGCAACGGCCTCGAAGCGCGTCTTCGAGCCTTTACGCTTCAGGTTGTCTACGCCCGCGAGGTCGAGAAATAGGTCGAAGCGGCACCCCGGGTCATCGCGCAGGAATCGGGCGAGCGCCGGCCAGTCGGCTGGACCCGCCTCGATCGTCGGGAGGTCAAGGTCATGGACGGAGACCTTGCCGGCGACCGAGGAGCCGGCCAGCTTTTCGTGGAGCTTCTCGGCCGCCGGCGTGCGCGTCTCGACGTCGACCGCGCTCACCCTGGCTGCTCCGCGGCAAACCGCCGGGAGCGGCTGTCGCGCGACTTCTCGCCCGAGGCGATTCTCTGCTGGAGTTGAATGACGGCGTGGATCAGCTGCTCCGGCGTGGGCGGGCATCCTGGCACGTACACGTCCACCGGAACAATCTCGTCGATGCCCTGCGTCACGTGATACGCGCGATAGAAGCCTCCCGAAGAGGCGCAGACTCCCATCGAGATGACCCACTTCGGCTCGGGCATCTCATCGTAGATGCGCCGCAGGATGGGAGCCATCTTGTCGGTCACCGTCCCCGCCACGATCAGCAAGTCCGCTTGCCGCGGCGAGAAGCGAATCACCTCGGAACCAAAACGGGAAATGTCGTAGTGGGCTGCTGCCACCGACATGAACTCGATTCCGCAGCAGGCGGTCGCGAAGGGAAAGGGCCACAGCGAGTTCTTTCGGGCCCACCCGACCATCGCTTCGAGCTTGGTCGTCAGGAAGTCCGCTCCGCCGGCGCCGCCAGTCGCCCCGGGATCGAAGGCCGGCAGCTTGCCCCTCTTGCGCAAGGCCATCGGCCCGAATTCTAGTTCAAGAAGCCGGGCGCCGCGTCGCGCTATGGCGCTGCCGCGCTGCCAGGCTGCCTCATCCGAAGTTCACTGTGTAAGCGAGCGATTTCATGTCCGGCATCCGGTCGAGGTAAACGAGCCCGTCCAGGTGGTCGATCTCGTGCTGCAGGACGCGGGCGTGGTACCCGGTGGCCTCGAAGTAAACGGGCTGTCCCGACCGGTCGATCGCCCGCACCCGGATCGTCTCGAAGCGCGGAACAACACCGCCCCATAGAAAAGGCACCGACAGGCATCCCTCGGAATCCTCCTCGAGCTTCGCCCCGACTCCCTCGTACGTTGCGTTGAAGAGAGCCGTCAGCGGGATCTCCGGCTCTTTGCGCTTGCGCTTCTCGGGATGCACTTCGTAGAGGAAAATCCGCAGGGGTGTGAAGACCTGCGGTGCGGCGATCCCCGTCCCGTCGTACTCCCGCAGCGTGTCCTCGAGGTCCGAGAGAAGGGGCTCGTAGTCCCCGCGCGCGACCGCTTTCGCGTCGACCTCGGCGGAATTCTGGCGCAGCGTCTTCGCGCCGAGCTTGGCAACCTTGAGGATCATCGTGAATCTCTCGGCTCTGAATTGTCAGCTCTCAGCCAAGACATTCGGATGTCGCATCGCTGTTGGCTCATCGCTGATAGCTGATAGCTGATAGCTGATAGCTTCAAAATGGTGCCCAGGGACGGAATTGAACCGCCGACACAGGGATTTTCAGTCCCTTGCTCTACCGACTGAGCTACCTGGGCGCGTGCCTACCGGCCACGGGGCGCGGAAGTGTAGCGGAAAAACGCTCCGGCTGACAACGCCGCGCGGGAATTAGGGCCAGGCTTGGGCCGTTTCCCGGAAGAATGCAAAAGCTCGCGCGCGGCCGATCGAGCCTCGCGGCTGGGATCCTTCTCTCGACGGCGGCTGGCGCCGTTCTCGCCCAAGCCGCGCCCGCTCCGACGCGCACACCCGCCGTTCGCAGTCCTGGTAACGCCGACTGGGCGCCCAATCCGACCGCCGCTCTCGTCCGAGCGGCGAAGGAAAAGAAGCTCGTGTTCATCGAGTTCGACAGTCCGGGCTGCGGCAACTGCCGGCGAATGGATGCCCTTCTCTATCCGGCGTTCGACTTCGAAGCGCTCCTGATCCCGATGGTACCTGTCAAGGTCAGCCTGGACTCGGTGGAGGGCAAGGCCTTCGCCCGGCGGTACGACGTGGCCGACGCGCCCTCGATTCTCGTGACGACACCCGAGGGGCGTCTGGTCTTTCAGATGCGGGGCTTCCTCAACGCACCGGATTTCTATCCGCACATCAAGAAGGACCTCGACGCCTACCGGGCGTTTGCCCGCAAGGTGGACGCCCAAGACGTCCCGAAACTTTCCGCGAAGGAAGCGCTCGAGACCGGTCGCGAGCTCTTTCGGCGCCACGACGCTGCGGCCGCGCTCCCCCGTTTCCAGCGCGCCGCCGGCGCTTCCGACGTAACGCCCGAAATCCGTGACGACGCTCTCGAGCTCGCCGCCGCCGCCGAGCTCGACCTGGGCCGACCTGCCGCCTCGCGGCAGACGATCCAAGAGTTGATCTCGACGACCGGCGATCCGGACCGCCGGGAGCGAGCCGAGATCTTTCGCGCACAGATCCCGCTTTCCGAGAACAAACCGGCCGAGGCTCTCAAGCTCTTTCAGGAATTCCGCACGGCGCACCCCCAGTCCCGTTACGCCGCGCGGATCGACACCTTCATCCAGAGGCTCCAGGAGCCGAAGCCGCATTGAAGGCGGTGAGGGTTCTCGTCGTGATGGGTCTGGCCGGGCTTGTTCCGGCCTGGCTCGCCGCCGCTCCCCCGGCCCGGGCGCTCCTCACGGTCGGGGCACGCCTCGAGGCCGGGTCGACCGGCGGCGGAATACTCAAGCTCGACGCGAAGCTCGCGGAGGGCTGGCACGTCAACAGCCATCGCCCCTCCGAGGACTATCTCATTCCGACGTCGGTCCGCCTGGAGCCGGCCTCCGGCACAAAGTTCGGAGAGCCGCGCTATCCCGAGGGAGTGCTGCGCAAGTTCGCCTTCTCCGAGAATCCCCTTTCGGTTTACGAAGAGCGCTTCACGATCGAAGTCCCCGTGTCCTGGGAAGCAGGGCCGCTTCCGGACCTCTCGGGAACGATCGAGTACCAGGCGTGCAACGACCGCCAATGCAACCCTCCCGCCTCCGCGGCATTCCGCGCATCCGCCACGGCGGGAGCGGCCCCGCTTCCCGGGGGCGCGGTGGCGCTTTCCGCCGCGCCGACCGATCGATCCGCGACCCGAGCCCCCGGCGCGGCCCACGACTTCGGCGCGCTGCTCGAGCGCCGCGGCCTGCTCGGCGCCCTGCTCGTCGTCTTCGGCTGGGGCCTTCTGCTGAACCTCACACCCTGCGTCTACCCCGTGATCCCGCTCACCGTCGGTTTCTTCGGAGGGCAGGCGGCCGGACAGGGTCGCCGCGTCCTCGGCCTGGCGGCGTTGTACGTGCTCGGCATGGCGACGATGTATTCGGCCCTGGGTGTTGCAGCGGCGCTCTCGGGAAGGCTCTTCGGCGCCGCCTTGCAGTCGCCCTGGGTTCTGGTGGGAGTTGCGGCAGTGCTGGTCGCGCTCGCATTCTCCATGTTCGGGCTCTACGACATCCGCATGCCTTCCTCCTGGATGCAGAAGGCCGGCGCCCGCGGAGGCAGAGCCGGAGCGTACGGAATGGGGCTTCTCGTTGGAGTCGTCGCGGCCCCCTGCATCGGGCCCGTCGTCCTTGCGTTGCTCGCGTTCGTGGCCGCGCGGCAGGACGCCGCCTTCGGGTTCCTGGTTTTCTTCGTCCTTTCGCTTGGCCTCGGCCTGCCCTATCTGTTTCTCGCCGTGTTCTCGGGCAGCCTCTCGCGCCTGCCGCGCGCCGGGGAATGGATGGAGGGGGTCAAGAAGATCTTCGGCTGGGTGCTGCTTGCCATGGCGGGCTATTTTCTACGTGCCGTTCTGCCGGCGCCTCTCAACGTGTGGCTGCTGCCGCTCCTGCTCGCCGCAGGGGCGCTCGCCGTTGCCTTCGAGGCAAGAAGCGGCCTTGCGCGGGGCATGCGGCTGGCCGCCGCCGTGCTAATGCTCGCCGCCGCAGCGTTCTTCGTTCCTCGGGGGCTGCCGCGCTCGGCCGGCCCGGCCTGGCGTCCCTACGCCGCGGAAGGGGTCGCCCACGCGGGCCGGCCCGCCGTCGTCGATTTCTCGGCGACCTGGTGCATCCCGTGCGGCGAGCTCGACGAGAAGACATTTTCCGACGCCGGCGTGCGCGAGGCGCTCTCCCGCCGGGAGCTCTGGAAGGCCGATATGACACGCACCGCGGAACCCGAAACCGTGGCCCTCATGGAGAAGTATCGGATCCAGGGCGTGCCGACGGTGATCTTTCTCGATGCTTCGGGAAGGGAGCGGGAGGATTTGCGCCTGGTCGGATTCGAGGGGCCGGGGGAGTTCCTGAAGAGACTGGAGAAGGCTCCGTAGGCGGTTGCGCGGCGGCGTAAGGGCGGCCCTCACGTCTGCCCCAGGGCCGGGACCGGGACAAGCCCGGCCCCTACGACATTTCACCTACCCCGGCAGACGCCCGAGCTTCTTCAGTGCTTCCTTGGCCCCCTTGCGCTGTGCTTCGCGCTTCGAGGAGCCTTTCCCGTACGCAAACGCTTCGCCGTTCCAGAACACCTCGACCACGAAGCATTTTTCGTGATCCGGTCCATATTCGTCCACGACGCGGTACTCGGGAAGCGGCAGGCCGAGGCCCTGCGCCGTTTCCTGCAGAGCGGTCTTGTAGTCGTGGAAGGAGAGGTCGCCCACGTCGATCCCGGCCACGTCCGGCATGAAGACCCCGCGCACGAAGGCCTCGGCGGCCGCGAGGCCTCCGTCGAGGTAGATGGCCGCTACCACCGCCTCGAACGCGTCGGCGATAAGCGACAGTTTCTCCGAGCCTCCCGAGCGCGCCTCGCCGGCCCCCATCCGAAGGTACCTGCCGAGATTCAGGTCGCGGCCCTTGGCGGCCAGCGTCGTCGCCGAAACCAGATGTGCCTTGATCTTCGAGAGTGCCCCCTCCTGGAGGTTCGGGAAGGCCTTATAGATGAGGTCCCCGATCACGAACCCCAGAACCGTGTCGCCCAGAAACTCCAGGCGCTCGTTATTGGGTGAGCGCAGCTCCCGGTGCTCGTTGGAAAAGGAACGGTGAGTCAACGCCCGTTCGAGCAGGCCGGGATCGCGAAAGTTGTATCCGATCCGTTCCTGAAGGCCCGTAGCGGCCTCGGTGGCGGCGCTACTCAACGGATGCTCCTCCACGCGGTTGCCTCTGGTGCCGGAGGCCGGAGTCGAACCGGCACGGGCCTCGCGGCCCTCGGGATTTTAAGTCCCGTGCGTCTACCAATTCCGCCACTCCGGCCCGAAAAGACGTCACGGCTGGAGGCGACGGGCGGATTCGAACCGCCGAATAAAGGTTTTGCAGACCTCTCCCTTAACCACTTGGGTACGTCGCCATCGGACGGCGCCATTCTAGCAGGGGCCGCATCCGCCCGAAGGCCGTCCGCTCCGATCGCTAGCGCGGCGCCGAGCGGGCCGAGCGCGCGCTCGGGACGGCTGCTCGCGGCGGCAGCGCATAGCTGCGCATCAAGCCCGTTACGACTCCTTGAACCGTGACGTCGCGAGCGTCGTACGTCAGCGGCTTCATGGCGGCGTTGGCCGGCTGAAGCCGGACGCGCCCGCCTTCGCCGTAGTACCGTTTCAGAGTCGCTTCCCCCCGCACCAGGGCCACCACGGTCTGCCCGTTCTGCGCCTGCGACCGGCGGGCCACGATGACGTAGTCGCCGTCGCGAATCCCGTCCTCGATCATCGAGTCGCCGCGGACCCGCAGCACGAAGTGGTCTCCCTTGCCGAGCAGGGACGAAGGCACTTCGATCGACTCCTCGTCCGGGAAAGGCTCGATCGGCCGCCCCGCGGCGACCAACCCGAGCAACGCCACCGGCCGCGACGAGCCCTGCTCCGACGGGGAGATGCCCCGGCTGCGATTCCATTCTCGGGACAGGGCGCCCTTTTCCTCGAGGCGCTTCAAATGCTTCTGGACGGTCCCGAACGAGGAGAGCCCGAAGCGCTCGCGGATCTCGCGCTGCGTCGGTGAGATCCCCTGATCGGTCCGGTAGGATCGGATGAAGTCTAGGATCTCCTTCTGACGCTTTGTGAGGTTCATAATTTGCCTAATTAAATTCGGCGTATTCGGTATCTATCAAGAATTAATTAGGCCGACGGACCCATCGCGGCCGTTCCCTAGCCTCGGGAACGACCCGTCGGCCTGATGGTTCATGCTAGGCGTAAAAGGGGCGTAAGTCAAGCCCCCGGTGAAAAAACGACGTCGATGTGGATCGGGGCGCCGCACAGCGGGCACTCGACGAACCAATGCTTCGAGTCGGGGGCGAAGGTCGCCAGGTGCGTCTCCTCCACCTCCGTCGGTGGCGCCGCAACTCCGGCACCCGCGGGGAACGTAAAGCGATGGATGAACTCACGGGAAGAAGTCTCGACCTCCCCCTCCACTCGAACCCCGCATCGGGGTTGACAGTTCGCGACGACTTGGACCCGCATGGCTAGTTTTGGCCGGGGCGAGAGGATTTGAACCTCCGACCACTCGGTCCCGAACCCTCGGGAGGATAGCACTCCTGACACGCTCTGAGCCGACATGCTCGGAAATCCGCTGGTTCTGTCGCTCCCCGATCTCACCTGGCAGCGTGTGAACACAAATGAACAGCAACGAAACAGCGTCGCTCTCCTCCATCCTCGCTCCCCCGCTCCTGCTCCGGTGTCGGCGATAGAACTGGCATTCCCTCTCGATTCGGCATTGTTTGTTTGGCAAAGATTCGTCGGAAGAGGCTCGTTCTCTCAACGTTCCTTTTCGGACGCCTTGGTCGGCGCGGCCTGACCGAGCTCCTTCGAGCGCGCGGTCGCGACTTCGACGGCATCCATTAGAATCGCCCGAAGTCGGTTCCGTTCCAGGCTATGAAGAGCAGCGATTGAGGTCCCGCCCGGAGATGTGACCAGGTCTTTCAGGATGGCGGGATGGGTCTTCAAGACTTCCGCCATCTTGGCCGCTCCGAGGACGGTCTGGATGGTTAAGGCAGCACTGACATCGCGGGAAAGGCCCACGCGCACGCCCGCGTCGCTTAAGCCTTCAATGATCTGGAAAACATACATGGGGCCTGTACCGCTCAAACCCGTAACCGCGTCGAGCTGATACTCCGGCAGCTCAACAACAAACCCGATGGACTCGAAGATCCTTCGCGCTTCTGCCACATGCGCGCGCCTGGCGTACCGACCCACGCAGAGGGCCGTCGCGCTGAGCCGGACGACCGCAGCCACGTTGGGCATGGCCCGTATGACGGGAATTGGGAGGCTCAGAATCGACTCGATTCGTGATGTGGAGAAACCGGCCGCGATCGAAATGAGGAGCTGCTCCTTGGCGAGGACGGGGTGGATCTCAAGAAGGACGGACTCGAGGATCTGGGGTTTGACGGCCAGAATCACGATTCGGGAGTCCTTTGCCGCTCCCCGGTTGTCGGAACTGATTCGGACGCCGAGTTCTTTGGAGAGCGCCGACGCCTTCTGCCTCTTAGGATGGGAGGCCACGAGCTTCGCCTTCTGCCCCCAGGCGGAGGCCAAGATGCCCCGAAGCAGGGCGGTGCCCATGTTTCCCACGCCGATGACAGAGATCTTTTCAGCACGCATTCCGACTCCCAGTGAAGAATCTTGCCTCAGGACGCCAAAGCACTTCGGCCTCGATGGTGAGCCTCTTGCAGCCCGGCGGATTGCTCCTCGTCGATCCTATCGCCTTGCGAGAGAAGCCTTCGCCAACACCGGCGGTGATAAATTGACAATCACTCCAGCTTGGGGCGGCCGTCCAAGAAGGGAGAAGGGGAAAGCAAATGCGAGGGACGATCTTCGCGATCCCGGCTTGAGGAAGTCTGGCTGGAAGGCAGGGACTCAAACCCGAATCTGCCCCGTGCAGAACCAACCCCCCCGACCCAGGCTTGATTGCGGAAACGATGAAGGCCACAAATTCTACGATTTCGGATTGGGGATGCCCTGCGGACGAGCTGCGCAGGGAGGTCCTGCTCGGGCCCCTCGGAGGCCGTCGGCCGCCGGGAAGAGCTGAGCCGGTCTCTGTAGCCTGCCAGACCAACCCTCCTGGCTTCTCTCCCACGCGAAGGGTCCACCTTGAGGTCGATGCCCGTCCGCCGGGCGTTCCCATAGCCTCCTGGGCTCTAGGTAGAATCATGCCGAAAGGGATGTGTCGGGCACGCATGACCCGTACTGCGCGTTTATCGATTTTCGTCGGCCTCCTCTGGGCCCTCGGCGCACTTGCCGGAGGGGCGACACTCCCGGCGGGCTTTCAGGAGACGCTGGTTTTTTCCGGGTTGACGCATCCGACCAACGTGCGGTTTGCCTCCGACGGGCGGGTCTTCGTGGCGGAAAAGAGCGGTCTGATCAAGGTCTTCTCGAGCCTCTCGGCCACCACCCCGACTATCTTCGCGGACCTGCGTACCGAGGTCGACGACTACTGGGACCGGGGACTTTTGGGCCTGGCGCTCCACCCTAACTTCCCGACCACGCCCTACGTCTACGTCCTGTACACCTACGACGCCCCGATCGGGGGCACCGCGCCGACCTGGAACGACAACTGCCCCAATCCTCCCGGAGCAACGACCAACGGCTGCGTGGTCAGCGGCCGTCTGTCGCGACTGACGGCCTCGGGCAGCGTGATGACGGGCTCCGAGCAGGTCTTGCTCGAGGCCTGGGGGCAGCAGTTTCCCAGCCACTCGATCGGAGACCTCGTCTTCGGATCGGACGGGGCGCTCTACGTCTCAGGGGGCGAAGGGGCGAGCTTCGACAACGTGGACTACGGGCAGTACGGCAGCCCCGTCAATCCGCTGGGGGATCCTCCAGCGGGGGTGGGTGGGGCCCAGACGCCGCCCACGGCCGAGGGCGGAGCGCTGAGGAGCCTGAGCCTCTTGCGGGTCGAAGGAGGCCCCGTCCTGACCAACGGGGCCATTCTGCGGGTCGACGCCGGCGGCAACCCGCTGCCGGACAATCCCCTCTACGGCTCCTCCGACCAGATCGCCCGGCGCGTCATCGCCCACGGCCTACGCAACCCCTTTCGCTTCACCATACAGCCGGGCTCGGGCTCGATCTGGATCGGCGACGTCGGCTGGGCTACGTGGGAGGAGATCGACAGGATTGTCGATCCCACGGGAGGGGTCGTCAACTTCGGCTGGCCCTGCTACGAGGGGGCGGGACGCCAGTCAGGTTACGACGCTGCGAACCTCAATCTGTGTGAGAACCTCTATTCCTCCCTCGGAGCGACGGCTCCGTTCTATACCTACAATCACTCGGCCCTGGTCGTGTCGGGCGAATCGTGCTCCGTCGGCAGCTCCTCGATCTCAGGCCTCGCGTTCTATTCGGGGGGAGGCTACCCCTCGGCCTACGACGGGGCGCTCTTCTTCGCCGACTATTCGCGTAACTGTGCTTGGGTGATGTTCCCCGACGCCAGCGGACAGCCCAACGCGAGCAACCGGGCGACCTTCATCGCCGGGGCGTCGACGCCGGTGGATCTCGAGATCGGCCCGGGGGGCGACCTCTTCTACGTGGACCACGCGGGAGGAACCATTCGCCGCGTGCAGTACGTCGTGCCGAAGGCGGTGGCCACGGCCACTCCCACCTCGGGCACTGCGCCCATGACCGTCCAGTTCGACGGGTCGGGGTCAGCCCCGGCGCAGCCGGGCGACACGATCACCTACGCCTGGGACCTCGACGGCGACGGCGCCTACGACGATTCGACCGCTGTTCAGCCAGCCTTCGTCTACGGAGTTTCCGGGGTGTACGTGGCTCGGCTCCGGGTCACCGACAACCACGGCGTGTCGGCCCTCAGCGATCCGATCACGATCGCGGTCGGGAACGCCCCGCCCACGGCCGTGATCGACTCGCCCGCCTCGACTTTGACCTGGAGGGTCGGGAGCTCGATCTCTTTCTCGGGGCACGCGACCGACCCCGAGGACGGGAACCTCCCCGCCTCGGCCCTGACCTGGAACGTCATGGTCCACCACTGCCCGTCGAACTGTCACCTCCACGCCTTGCAGACCTTCACCGGGGTCGCCTCCAGCTCCTTCGCTGCACCCGACCACGAGTACCCTTCCTACCTCGAGCTGCAGCTGACGGCGACCGACTCCGGAGGGCTCCAGAACATCCGGAGTGTCCTCCTCTATCCTCAGACTGTCACGCTCTCCTTTGAGTCGACCCCGTCCGCGCTGCAGCTCACGGTCGGTACCGGAGGCGGAATCACGCCCTTCGCGAAGACCGTGATCGTCGGCTCGAACAACACGATCTCCGCTCCTTCCCCCCAGGGTCTCGGAGCCAGTTCGTATGGGTTTGCCTCGTGGTCCGACGGCGGCGCCCAGACCCACAACGTCGTGGCCGGGTCCTCGCCCGCGACCTACCAGGCCAACTACGTCGCGGTGAGCCTGCCGCCGCCCTGGGCGGAAAAGGACATTGGGGCGGTGAGCCTACCGGGAAGCGCGATCGTCTCGGGCGGCACGTTCACGGTGGCGGGGTCCGGGGCGGACATCTGGTCGTCTTCGGATCAGTTTCATTTTGTCTATCAGCCGCTTTCCGGCGACGGCACGATTGTGGCGCGGGTGCCGAGCATCCAGAACACCAACGTCTGGGCCAAGGTCGGAGTCATGATCCGCGAGAGCCTGGCCGCCAACTCCACCTTTGCCGACATGCTCCTGACGCC